>JBDTKM010000224.1:0-5633 GCA_039935315.1 Rhodanobacter sp.
ATCATCGGGGCTCTCCTTCAGGGGGATTGGTGGCGTACGGCGCAGGCGCGCGCAGATCCGGCGGCACCGAGCGGTAAGGATGCGAGGAAGAGAACGGATGCAGGATCAGATGGCTGACGCCATCGGCTGTCCCGCCCGTGGCCAGCACCAGAAAGCCGCCGGCCAGGGCGAAATTCTTCAGGAAGTCCCAAAAGACATCCCGACCCTTGCTCGGCCCCTTGAGGCGAAAATCAGGGGTCTTCCAGAACTGCTTCCAGAGCGCGGCGGTGACCATGCAGTAACCCGCGAGAATTACGGCGGCAAGCCGGTCGAAGACTCCCGTGATCACGGCAAGCGACATGATTACCTCCACCAACAGGGCAACGCCGACCAGCACCCACGACAGCCCGCGCGAGTGCAGCGAGCTTTGCGCCTGTTGCACGGCCGCCTCGGTATTGAGCAGCTTGTCCATCGCACTGAACGGCAGGAACAAGGCGACCAGGGTGACGCGGATGAGGAAGCTGACGATGAGACTGAACAAGTAGCCGGCCCGGTGATTCTGCAGTAGCCAAGCATGCGAGTGCACAAGTGAATACGCCGTTGCGGTCCAGTCAATGGCATCCACACGCCGACCCAAAGGTTTGGACGGCTCCACTTGCCCGTCATGCTCACAAAATGATGCCCGCAAGCCCGCACCGGATCGTGAGAAATTGCGCTTGATTACAGTACTTTTGTCACATGCGCATGACGACACGGCGAGCATGCTGGGGATCTGACCCGCCCATCCGAAGAAGGACCCCCTCGTGACTCAATCCGATCCGAATTCCACCGCGCCGAAACTGGCCATCCCGCGATCGCTGCAAGGTCAGAAAGCCCTTGTGACGGGTGCCAACTCCGGCATCGGGCGCGGCGTGGCATTGGCCTTGGCTGAAGCCGGCGCCGATGTGGCGGTGAATTACATCGTGGATGATGACGCGGCGCAGGCCGTCGTCGACCAACTGCAATGCTTCGGCGTCAAGGCGATCAAGGTCAAGGCTGACGTTTCCGACGAGGGGCAGGTCGCGGCGATGTTCAAGCAGACCATCGAAGCCTTCGGCACGATCGACATTCTGGTCGCCAACGCCGGCCTGCAGCGCGACTCGGCGTTCAAGGAAATGACGCTCGCCGAGTGGAACAAGGTCATCGGCGTGAACCTGACCGGCCAGTTCCTGTGCGCCCGCGAAGCGGTGCGCGAGTTCAGCCGCCGCGGCGTGGTGCCGGCGGTGTCGTGCGCCGCTGGCAAGATCATCTGCATGAGCTCGGTGCACCAGGAAATTCCGTGGGCCGGGCATGCCAATTACGCCTCATCCAAGGGCGGCATCAAGCAACTGATGGAGAGCCTGGCGCAGGAAGTGGCACCGCTGAAGATCCGCGTCAATGCGATCGCCCCGGGCGCCATCCGCACGCCGATCAACACCAGCGCGTGGAGTACGCCCGAAGCGTACAAGTCGCTGATGACGCTGGTGCCGTATGGCCGCATCGGCGAACCGGAGGACATTGCCCGCGCCGCCGTGTGGCTGGCGTCGGACCAATCGGACTATGTGATCGGCACCACCCTGTTCGTGGACGGCGGCATGACACTGTACCCGGGCTTTGCCACCGGCGGCTGACCTCCTTCCCACGCAGCGGAGCACATCGTGTCCGACAACCATTACGACCTGATCGTTATCGGCAGCGGCCCCGGTGGCGCGTCGCTGGCGCAGAAACTGGCAGCAACCGGCAAGCGCATCCTGCTGCTTGAACGCGGGGGCTACCTGCCGCGCACACTCGACAACTGGGATTCGCAGAAGGTCTTCGTCGACGGCATCTATCAGACGACGGACACCTGGTACGGCAAGGACGGCGAGGCCTTTCACCCCGGCTTGCATTACTACGTGGGCGGCAATTCGAAAGTCTATGGCGCGGCCCTGTTTCGTCTGCGCGAACGCGATTTAGGGGAGCTCCGCCACAAGGACGGCATCTCACCGGCGTGGCCGCTGAAGTACGACGCATTCGCCCCGTATTACACCGAAGCGGAGCAGCTGTTCCATGTTCATGGCCAGCGCGGCGAGGATCCGAACGAACCACCCTCGAACGACCCCTACCCCGATCCACCGGTGGCACACGAGCCACGGATCCAGGCGTTGAGCGACAGTCTCCAGCGCGACGGACTGCATCCGTTCCACCTGCCGCTGGGCATCCTGCTCGATGAGAAGGACGGCCAGGTCACGCCGACCAGTCAGGCCATCCGCACCCCCTACTTCGATGGCTATCCGTCGCCGATCAACGGCAAGGCGGATGCCCAGGTGATGTGCGTGGACCCGGCGCTGCAGGCCTGGCCCAACCTCACTTTGCTGACTGGCGCTTATGTTTCCACGCTGGAAACCGACGCCTCCGGCACGACCATTTCGGCCGTCAACGTCACCCGCAACGGCGAGCAGGAACGCTATGCCGCCGACATCGTGGTAGTCGCCTGTGGTGCGCTTTCCTCAGCGTTGCTGTTGCTGCGCTCGGCGAATGACCAGCATCCGCACGGGCTCGCCAACGGCTCGGACCAGGTCGGACGCAACTACATGCGCCACAACCAGTCGATCCTGATGGCGTTGTTGCGCGAACCGAATGACACGGTATTCCAGAAAACCCTGGCGGTCAGCGACTGGTACTTCGGCAGCGACGACTGGGAGTTTCCGCTGGGCCTGATGCAGATGTGTGCGGTCTCCCACGGGGCGCAAATCCGCGGCGAAGCGCTGCCCTCCTGGCTGGAGTGGATGCCGAAGATGCCGTTCGAACAGATGGCGCGGCACTCGATGGATTTCTGGCTTTCCAGCGAGGACCTGCCGCGTGCGGAAAACCGCATCCGCTACGACGGTGACAAGGTCGTTCTGGAACTCACCGAGAACAACATGGAAGCGCACTGCCGCCTGAGGAAGAAGCTGGAGCAGATGCTCAGCAGGATCGGCGCCCATCCGGTACTGCTTGAGCGCACGCTGTATCTGGGCAAGAAAATCCCGGTCGGTGGCACCGCGCACCAGGCCGGCACGGCGCGCTTCGGCATTGACCCGGCAACCTCGGTACTCGACCTGGATTGCAAGGCACACGAGCTCGACAACCTGTATCTCACCGATGCCAGCTTCTTCCCGTCCATCGGCGCGGTGAACCCGACCTTGACGATCATCGCCAACGCGCTGCGGGTAGCTGACCGGATCAAGGCACGCCTGTAAGGAACTCGCGCGCGTTGCAGCTTGCTGGATCCTCCGTCGTTCGGCTGTGGCGCGTCGGGATGGCCAACGACCAGCGCGGCCAGCCCTGCGCGAGTGACGCTGCAACGAAAGATGATCGAGGGCTCTTCCTGCCTGTGTGCGCGGCGAGTCTGTCCACGGCGTGACTTCCGGCACTCCCGCAGGCGGGCCCTGCGGGATCAGTGTCCCGAGGTCGACCGCGCCGCGGCCTCCGGTTCATCCACTCGCCCGCGCCGGCGATTTTTCCTCGTCACCGCACAGGCCTTTCCAAAGAAACTCCTTGTTCTTGACTACGTGGGCGCCGTCGCACGATGCGCCTCGCGTGGAAGCCCTGCACTTCGCCTTTTGAATCCACCCTGGCATCCCTCGCTTCGCTGCGGCGTAGCAGAAACTCATCTGGAGCCCACATGAAAACCACTGTCCTCGCGTCCGCCTTGCTGGTCGCCACGTTCGGCGTTGCGCCATGGGCCGCGCAAGCATCCGACACCACGACGGTTCCGCAACACGAGTCGCGCAACGACAACGTGCCGCCGCCACAGAACATCCCGTATCCGGGCAGCATGAAGATCAAGGTCGATGCCACCGACCTCGACCATCGCATCTTCAGCGTGCATGAGACCATTCCGGTCAAGTCCGGCCCGATGTACTTGCTGTACCCGCAATGGATTCCCGGCGACCACGAACCCAGCGGTCCGATCGACAAGGTGGCCGGGCTGATGATCCACGCCAACAGCACGGTCATCCCGTGGAAACGCGACCAATACAACGCCTATGCCTTCCGTATCGACGTGCCGGCCGGGGTCAGCAGCATCGATGTCGACTTCAAGTTTCTGTCCGCGCAGAGCCGGCGCGAAGGGCCGATCCGGATGACCCCGGAAATGCTGGATCTGGCGTGGAGCAAGCTGACCATGTATCCCGCCGGTTACTACGCCCGCCAGATCATGACCGAACCCAGCGTCAGCTTGCCCGCCGGCTGGAAACTCGGCTCCGCACTGTGGGTGCAGGGCCAACAGGGCGATACGTACACGTTCAAGCCGATCGATTACGTCGACCTGGTCGATTCCCCGGTGATTGCCGGCAAATACTTCAAGCGGATCGACCTGGACCCGGGCAGCAAGTTGCCGCCGATCCAGATGGACATCATCGCGGATGCCGCCAAGGATCTGGTGGTGTCGCCCGAAGCGCTCAAGGCCTTGCGCAACATTCCTGCCCAGTATCACCAGCTGTACGGCACGTTCCACTTCAACCATTACGACTTCCTGTTCTGGTTGTCCGACAAGATGAGTGGCAAGGGCCTGGAACATCATCGTTCCAGCGAGGACGGCACCGGGGCGGACTTCTTCACCAAGTGGAGCCTGGACAAGCCGCATGACCTGCTTACCCACGAGTTCAATCACTCCTGGGACGGCAAGTACCGCCGCCCGGCCGACTTGTGGACACCCAATTTCAACGTGCCGATGGGCGGCAGCCTGTTGTGGGTGTACGAGGGTCAGACCCAGTTCTGGGGCAACGTGATGGCCGTGCGCACCGGCCTGGAGACCACCAGCACGGGTCTGGCCAAGCTCGCCTACGTGGCGGCCACCTACGACATGGGCCGGCCCGGCCTGCTGAGCTGGCGCAGCATCCAGGACACCACCAATGACCCGGTGATCGCCCAGCGTGCGCCGTTGCCCTATCCCAACTACCAGGGCAGCGAGGACTACTACTCGGCCGGCCAGATGATCTGGCTGGCAGTCGATGCCAGGCTGCGCGCACTCAGCCATGACAAGCGTTCGCTGGACAACTTCGCGAAGGCCTTCTTCGGCGTCGATCCCGGGGTTTGGAACATCAATACCTACAACTTCGACGATGTCGTGAGCGGGCTCAACCAGATCGAGCCGTACGACTGGGCAACCTTTCTGCGCACGCGCCTGGACGGCCATCAGAAAGTCACCGATGGCATTGCCGCCGAGGGCTGGCAGCTGGTCTACACCGACAAGCAGTCCGGCATCATCAAGGCACTGATGGCGGAGGACCACATGCATGGGGCTGATCTCACCTACTCGGTGGGTTTCAGTACCTCCGGCAAGGGCGAACTGCGTGACGTTCGCTGGGATGGACCCGCCTTCAAGGCCGGCTTGTCGCCCGGCATGACCATCGTTGCCGTCAATGGCAAGGACTTCAGCGCCGACACCATGGAGCAGGCGCTGAAAGACGCCAAGGACAGCACGGCGCCGATCACCTTGTTGGTGAAAAACTTCAACGAGTACAAAACCCTGCAGATCGACTACCACGGTGGGCTGAAATATCCGCACCTGGTGCGGGTAAACGGCACTCCCGACTACCTGTCGCAGTTGTATGCGCCAATGAAGTGACACTGCAGTCGGGTGCGCCGTGCGCACCCGACTGCGCGTCATT
>JBDTKM010000225.1:0-5179 GCA_039935315.1 Rhodanobacter sp.
GCCTATATCGAGCAATTGCTGCGCGACCTGTCGCTATGGGAAAAGCGCACGAGCCGCATCATCGAGCTTTCCGGCGGCATGAAGCGGCGCGTGATGATCGCCAAGGCGTTGTCGCACGAGCCGCAGATCCTGTTTCTGGACGAACCCACCGCAGGCGTCGACGTGGAGTTGCGCCGCGACATGTGGGCGATGGTGCGCGCGCTGCGTGCCACCGGTGTCACCATCATCCTGACCACGCACTACATCGACGAGGCGGAGGAGATGGCCGATCGCATTGGCGTGATCAACAAGGGCGAACTCATCCTGGTCGAGGACAAGGCCGAGCTGATGAACAAGCTCGGCCGCAAGCAGTTGACCCTGCAGTTGCAGGATCCGTTGCAAACCATCCCGGCTGCGCTCGACGGCTACGCGCTGGAGCTCTCCGCCGATCGCCGGCAACTGGTCTACAGCTTTGACACGCAGAGCGAGCGCACCGGCATCGACACGCTGCTGCGGCGGCTGGCCGAGGCTGGCATCGACTTCAAGGATCTGAAAACCAGCCAGAGCTCGCTGGAAGATATCTTCGTCGACCTGGTCAGGGAGCGTGCATGAACATCCACGGTATCCGGGCGATCTACGGCTTCGAGATGGCGCGCACCCGGCGCACCTTGCTGCAGAGCATCGTCTCACCGGTGATCTCCACCTCGCTGTACTTCGTGGTATTCGGCGCGGCGATCGGCTCGCACATGAACGGAATCGACGGGGTCAGCTACGGCGCCTTCATCGTGCCCGGGCTGGTGATGCTGTCGCTGCTCACCCAGAGCATCTCCAACGCCTCGTTCGGAATCTATTTTCCGAAATTCGTGGGCACCATCTACGAGATCCTGTCCGCACCGGTGTCCCCGCTCGAGATTGTCGCCGGCTATGTTGGCGCGGCGGCCAGCAAGACGATCGTGCTGGGTGCGATCATTCTGGCCACGGCGCGACTGTTCGTCACGTTCGACATCGCGCATCCGTTCTGGATGGTCGCATTCCTGGCACTTACCGCAGTCACGTTCAGCTTGTTCGGATTCATCATCGGCATCTGGGCGGACAATTTCGAGAAGCTGCAATTGGTGCCGCTGCTGATCGTGACGCCGCTGACCTTTCTTGGCGGCAGTTTTTACTCGATCCACATGCTGCCGCCGGTGTGGCAGAAGGTCACCTTGTTCAATCCGGTGGTTTACCTGATCAGCGGTTTTCGCTGGAGCTTCTACGGCGTCTCCGACGTAAGCGTCGGCGTGAGCCTGGGCATGACGCTGGTGTTCCTCGCCGTCTGCCTGGCACTGGTGTGGTGGATTTTTCACAGCGGCTACCGGTTGAAAGCTTGAGTGGCATCGGACTGGTGCAACGCATGGCGCGATGACCGGGCAAGCGATCGACGGTGGTATAGCGCGGCCCGTCAAAAGTGCGTCGGCACATCGCCAGCATGCGCATTGCCGTGCCCTCAGCTGCACATACCGCCGCGTAGTGACTCGATAGCGGTCCCAAGCGGTCCCATTGATGCCCCAGCAACAAGTCGGCTGTGTGGTTCGTCCTGAATCCCTCCATGTGCGAATCAGGCGTTCCGCCAACTCGGCTTGAATGACGAGCAGCCGGAGGAACGTTTCGTGCCCAGGCAAGTCATACCCGGTACCGAGACGCGGCAGCGGGGAAGATGATGGGCAGGCAGAGTTCAACGGGTAGCTGGATCGCCGCGGTGGTCGTGGTGCTGGGGCTGATCGCGGGAGGTGGGTTCCTGGCCTGCAAGCTGATGCATCCCGGCCAGTCGACGCACGCCGACCAGCGGTCGACATCCGTGCCGCTCACTGCGGCCCCGGATACCACGAATAGCGCGACCCCGCCGATACTCCATCCGATCGCCCAAGCGCAGGCAGCTCCGGCCAGCGCGTCCACGGCGGCGCTGCCCGCACTGGACCAGAGCGATGGCGATGTGAGCGCTGCGCTGGAGCGATTGCTGGGCAACCGCGAGCTGTCTTCGTTGTTGGTGCGTCCGCAGCTCATCGCACGCATCGTGGCCAGCATCGATGCCTTGCCCAGCCGCAGCCTTGCCGGCTTCATGCTGCCCGCGCGCACGCCAAAGGGTGATTTCGTTACCCAGAATGTCGATGGCAAGACGGTGATCGGTGCCGACAATGCTGCGCGCTACGCGTCGTACATGAAGGTTGTCGAACAGGTCGACCCGCAGGCGCTGGTCAGCTGGTACGTGCACGCTTATCCGCTGTTCCAGCAGGCCTACCGGAAACTCGGTTATCCGCACGCCTATTTCAACGATCGCCTGATCGTGGTGATCGACCATCTGCTGGCTGCGCCACAGCCAGCCCAGTCGCCGACGCTGCAGCGTTCCGACAAGGGCGATTACACCTATGCTGACCCCAGCCTGGAAGCGCTCTCGTCCGGACAGCGTCTGCTGCTGCGCACGGGGCCGGCGAACGAGGCGAAAATCAAGGCCAAACTACGCGTCATCCGCGGTTTGCTGAGCGGTCAGCACCTGCAACCAGCCGTGCCGGCAACCGCCGTGCCACCGGTGAACGACAGCGCCGGGTGAGCAACCACGACCAGTGTCACGGATACGGCGGGCCGTCCTTGTGCGTGTAAACGTCGGCGGCGCCATCCCAATGCAGGTCGATGTCGGGATAGTGGCAGCGATCGTTATTGCTGCGCGTTCCTATTTCTAGATAGACGGCCATCTGTGTACCCCGGTTGATCAGGTGGTGGCCGCCCGCGCGACTCTTCGGGAACGTCGCGCAATCATGTGCGACCAGCGGCTGTTCGCCGGCGTCGGTGACCAACACCAGCTCGCCGGACAATACGTAGACGAATTCATCCTCTTCGGTATGCCAGTGCCGTTGGCTTGACCACGCGCCGGGCGGTAACTGGGTGAGATTGACGCCGAAGTCGGTGAGGCCACCGGCGCTGCCCAGCGCTCGCTTGATACGCGCGCCGGCCGCGGCGGCAAAGGGGGATGGATAACCCGAACCCTTGCGTTCGGGGACGTGGGAAACATCGATCCGGGTCATGCGATCCTCCGAACTCTGGCAGAGTCCCATTGTGCCTGTGTGGCTGCAGTCAGGAGCGCACCCAGCCGGTTTACCAGATTCCAATTGCCGAACACGCTAGAGTGAGCCAAGGTGCTGGACGTGATGGAGGCCGAATCATGAAGCGTGGCTGCCTGCTGCTCGGGATGATGCTTTGCTGCACGTTGCCGTGGCTCGCGGTGAGCGCCGACACGGCGCCTGCGGGCGCACCGGTGGCGAGCTCGCCGGTGGTGGCGCGGGTCACCCTGGACAGTCCGATCGGGCCAGCCGCGGCAGAGTACTTCGACGGTGCCTCACAACGTGCGATAGCCGACGGAGCGGTCGCCATCGTGCTGCAACTGGATACGCCGGGCGGGTTGTCCGAGTCGATGCGCCAGATCATCTCGCGCATGCTGGCAAGCCCGATTCCGGTACTGGTTTATGTCGCGCCTGGTGGCGCCCGGGCTGCCTCAGCGGGCACGTACATCCTTTACGCCGGGCAGATCGCCGCGATGGCGCCGGCCACCCACCTGGGAGCCGCTACGCCGGTGTCGCTCGGCGGCGCCAACCCGATGCCACTGCCGAAGGCGGAGAAATCGCCAGCCAAGGCCGGCTCCAGCGCGCCAGCCGAGCCGGGCCAGGCCGGCGGCGATGCCGAATCGCAAAAGGCGTTGAACGATGCCATCGCGTACATACGCTCGTTGGCCCAGTTGCGCGGCCGCAACGCGACGTGGGCCGAGCAGGCGGTACGCGGTGCGGCGACGCTGACCGCCAGTGAAGCGGCGCAACAGCACGTGATCGACTTCGTGGCGAACGACATGGCCGACCTGCTGGCCAAGGCAGATGGACGCAAGGTGCAGGTTGGCGAGCGCAGTGTCACCTTGCAATTCAAGGGTGCGACGGTACGCGATTACGCGCCGGGCGCGCGCACCCGCTTCCTGGGGATCATCACCAATCCGACGATGGCATACCTGCTCTTGCTTGGCGGCATTCTCGGCCTGGGTCTGGAAGCCATGCACCCCGGTGCGATGTTGCCGGGTATCGTGGGGGCGATTTGCCTGCTGGTGGGGTTGTATGCATTGCAATTGCTGCCGGTGAACTATGCCGGGCTGGCTTTGATGGCGCTGGGTATCGGTCTGCTGGTCGCCGAGGCGGTCAATCCCACCGTCGGCGCGCTCGGCGTGGGCGGCGTGGTGTCCTTCGTGATCGGATCGGTGATGCTTATGAACACGGGCGTGCCCGGCTATGCGGTCAATCTTGGCGTGATTGCCGGGATTGCGGTGGGGTTTGCGGCGCTGCTGGGTATCGTCGTGTGGCTGGTCTTCCACGCACGCCGGGCCCGACCGTTCATCGGCGATGGAGCCATGCTCTCCGAAGTCGGCCCGTTGTTGCAGCCGGTCGCGGCGGGTGGAGAGAGCTGGATGATGCTGCATGGCGAGCGCTGGCGCGTACGCAGCGCCACGGCGTTGCCGGCGGGTACCCCGGTGCGGGTGGTTTCGCGGCAGGGACTACTGCTGTGGGTTGAGCCGGCGCAAGCCGAAGCGACAGTTTGATGAAGGACAGGAGATAACCATGTTTGGATTTGCCGGTGTATTGATCATTATCGTCGTGCTGCTGTTGTTTTCCGCCATCAAGGTATTGCCGGAGTACGAGCGCGGCGTGATCCTGACCTTGGGCCGCTATACCGGTACCAAGGGGCCCGGGCTGATCCTGCTGATTCCGGTGGTGCAGCGGATGATTCGGGTCGACCTGCGTGTCACCGTGATGGACGTGCCACCACAGGATGTCATTTCACTGGACAACGTGTCGGTGCGGGTCAATGCGGTGGTCTATTTTCGGGTGGTCGACTCGGACAAGTCGGTGCTGGAGGTGGAGAACTTCCTGCAGGCCACCAGCCAGCTGGCGCAGACCCGCTTGCGCTCGGTGCTGGGCCAGCACGAACTGGACGAGATCCTCGCCCAGCGCGACTCGATCAACCACACGCTGCAGGTGACGCTGGACGAAGCCACTGATGCGTGGGGCATCAAGATCATGAACGTCGAGATCAAGGATGTGGATCTCAACGAGACGATGATCCGGGCGATCGCGCGCCAGGCCGAGGCCGAACGCGAACGGCGCGCCAAGGTGATCCACGCCGAAGGCGA
>JBDTKM010000226.1:0-16081 GCA_039935315.1 Rhodanobacter sp.
TGATGTTGTCGTAGATGCGCCGACCCTGGCGCATCGCCGTGACGATGCTGCTGAAGCTGTCGTCCAGCAGCACCAGCGCGGCGGCCTCGCGCGCCACGTCGGTGCCACGCTCGCCCATGGCGATGCCAACGTCCGCAGCCTTCAGTGCGGGCGCATCGTTGACGCCGTCGCCGGTCATCGCCACCACGTCGCCGGCTTCGCGTAGCAGTTGCACCAGGCGCAGCTTTTGCACGGGCTTGAGCCGCGCGCACAAGTCCACGTGACGCAGGCGTTCGCGCAGTGCAGCGTTGTCCAGGGTCTCCAATTCCGCTCCCGTGATCACCTCGGCGCGTGCACTCAAGCCGACCTGGCGGGCGATCGCCCGCGCGGTGGCCGGATGGTCGCCGGTGAGCATGATGATGCGCACGCCGGCACTGCGGCATTCCGCGATCGCAGCGAGTACCTCCGGACGCGGCGGATCGAGAAAGCCGAGCAGCCCCAGAAAGCGAAACGTGAAATCGTGCTGGCTTTGCGGCCACGCACTGCCTTGCCATTCACCACGCGCCACGCCGAGCACGCGCAGCCCGCGCTCGGCCATCGCCTCGACCTGACCCAGGATCACCGCACCGGCGGCTGGCGGCAGGTGGCACAGGTCAATCACCGCTTCCGGCGCGCCCTTGGTTGCGAGCAGGTGTTGCGTGGGCGTGTCACTCGGGAACACCCGGGTCATCGCCAGCATATTGGATGACAAGCTGTACTCGAATTCGGGCGACCACTGCGCGTGCACGTGCTCGGTGTCGCTGAGCCAGTGCATGCCGAATTGCTGGATCGCCTTCTCCATCGGGTCGAACGGATCGATGGGCGTGGCCAGCATGGCGAACTCGACGAGTTCGTGGAACGATTCGGGCAGATCGGGCGCGCCGGCGTCGCGAAACACCTCGTCAGTCAGGCTGAGTTCGGCCACCTGCATGCGGTTTTGGGTCAGCGTGCCGGTCTTGTCCACCGCCAGCACCGAGATCGCGCCGAGCGCCTCGACCGCAGGTACGCGGCGGGTCAGCACCTTGTGTTTGGAGATGCGCCACGCGCCCAGGGCCAGGAACACGGTGAGGATCACCGGGATCTCTTCGGGAAGGATCGCCATGGTCAGCGCGATGCCGGCGAGCACGCTTTCGAGCAAGCTGTGGTGATCCCACAGCCACCCCAGCAGCGCATAGGCGATGGCCAGCAGCAGGGCGGCAATGGTCAGATTGCGGATCAGCTTGCGCGACGCCCGTTGCAGGTTGGACACCGGCTCGACGGTGGCGCCCAGCGCCTGGCCGATGCGGCCGACGGCGGTGGCGCCGGCAATCGCGGATACCTCGGCCGTGCCCACGCCCTTGGTCACCACCGTGCTGGCAAACAACTGGCTGCCGGTATCACCCGGCAACTTGGTCACCGGCACGGCTTCGCCAGTCAGCAGTGATTCGTTGACATCCAGATGGCCGTCCAGAAGGGTGGCATCGGCCGCGATGCGATCGCCCTCGTGCAGCACCAGCAGATCGCCGACGACCACGTCACGGCCGGGCAGGCGAACTTCTTCGCCGCCGCGGATCACCAGCGCGCGTGGCGCGGACAACTCGCGCAGCGACTCCAGCGCACGTTGCGTCTTGCGCTCCTGCGCCAGCGTGATGCCGATGACGACAAACACGAACGAGAGCAGGAACGTGGCCTCGGCCAGATCACCCAGCGCCAGATACAGGCCGCCGGCCACCAGCAGCATCAGAAACATCGGTTCGAGCAGGACGCCGCCGATGATCTTCCACAGACTCCTGGGCGTACTGCCCGGCAGCACATTCGGGCCGTGTTCGGCCAACCGGCGCGCGGCTTCGGCGGGATCCAGTCCGGACAAACTGGCGACTTGCGGCGGTTTCAGCGCGTTCATGCAGCTCCCCGGTCCTGCCGTCGCCGGTGCGGCAACGGGACAACAGACTCTGGCCCACACTCGCTACCCTGCAGCCATGCTCGTTGCGCTGCCACCCACCGGCAGCGCACGTGACGCATCACTCACAGGCGTCGCTCAGCGGCACACCAGCACCGGCACATCGGCTTCCAGCAGCACTTTTTGCGTTTCGCTGCCGAGCAGCCAGCGCGACACCCCGCGCCGCCCGTGCGAGGCCATGACCACCAGATCACACGCCTTCTCGCGGATCGTCTGCAGGATGATCTCGTGGGGGCGCTCGGCCACGTCATAGTGGCCGCTGTACTTGACCCCGGCCTGTTCGGCCAGCTGCTTCACCTGCGCCAGGTAGCCGGTGGCCAGCGCCATGGATTCCTCGATATACGTGGGCTCGGCGGCAGCAAGCGCTTCGGACATGTAGATGAAGGCCTGGAACGTCGGCACCACGTGCAGCGCGTGAACGCTGGCGCCGCAGCTCTGCGCCAGTTCGATACCGACCTTGGCCGCGTCCAGTGAAAGTTCGGAACCGTCGATCGGAAGCAGGATGTGTTTGAACATGACTCTCTCCAGGTGCGTGATGGTTCAGTGTCTATCGCGGCCGAACCCGGCCAAAGAAATGTTGCTCCGCTCGTCGGACCGGACGTGTCGCGTCTGCTCGGTGGTGTTCACCCTCGCGCAGCATCGCCCAGGCAGCGCACGCTTGGCCCTGCGCGATCTGCCATGTTCAAGTGAGTTTCGGTGAGCTGCCGGTGGCGAGGCTGGCGCGCAAGGCGGCGTCCCAGGGCGTGAGGTCGATCTGATGCGCGGTCAGCCAGTCGTGATCGAAAAGCGTTTGTGCGTAGCGCTCGCCGCGGTCGCACAGCAGACTGACGATGCTGCCGTGTTCGCCGCGCGCGCGCATGGCGGCAGCCAGCTGCAGGCAGGCCACCAGGTTGGTCCCGGACGAGCCGCCATAGCGACGGCCGAACAAGTCTTCCAGCAGCCACGCGGCCGCGATCGAGGCGGCGTCCGGCACTTCGCTCACCTGATCGACCACGGCGAAGATGAAGCCTGGTTCAACCCGAGGGCGGCCGATGCCCTCGATCAGGGTGGGTTGGCTGGCCACGGCATCGGCGTCGCGCGTGCGCCAGCCGTGCACGTAGCCGCTGCCGGCCGGCTCGGCCACGCATAAATTCGTTTGCAGCCGGCGATAGCGCAAGTAACGTCCGATTGTGGCGGAAGTACCGCCGGTGCCTGCACCGCAGACGATCCAGGCCGGTTCCGGTGCTTCCTCCAGCGCCAGTTGGCTGATGATCGACTCGGCGATGTTGTTGTTGCCGCGCCAATCGGTAGCGCGCTCGGCCAGGCCAAACTGATCGAGGTGGCAGGCCCCGCGTGCGGCGTGTTCGGCCGCCCGCGCATGCACCTGACCGGGGTCGTCGACGAGGTCGCAAATGCCGCCCAGAGCCTGCACGCCACGAATCTTGCCCGGTGCGGTGCACGCCGGCATCACGGCGGTGAACGACAGTCCCAGCAGGCGCGCAAACCAGGCTTCGGAGATCGCGGTGCTGCCGGACGATGCGTCAACCACGCCTTGCCCACCGTGCAGGCGCCCGTTGCATAGCGCGTACAAGTACAAAGATCGCGCCAGGCGGTGCTTCAGGCTGCCGCTGGGATGAGCCGATTCGTCCTTGAAGTAGAAGTCGATGCCCTGGAAGCCGGGGAAGTTCAGCTTGAGCAGGTGGGTGTCGGCCGAGCGGGCGGCCTCCTGCGCCAGGCTGGCCAGCGCCTGATTGACCCAGCGGCGCTCGATGTCGCGCTCCGGATGGATAGTGTGGACGGCAGGCTTCATGACGCGACCTCGATGCATTGATGCTGCCATGCGGGCAGCGAGCACTGACGGGTTCGGCGGCGGCGTGCGACGGTCGCGCGACTGCGAGTCTGGCGGGCGTTCGTTGGCCGGTTTGGGAATCCGTCTGTGTCGTCCACTATCCGCCGATTCGCCGTCCATGAAACCACGATGGGCTGGCGAATCGTCGATGGTTGTCCTCACCGAGCCGAATTCTCGCCTCGACCACCCCAGCCCGACCGACTCCCGCTGAACCCGACAACAAGACCATGTTGACGAGTCGCTGCCTTGATGGCTTTGACTCGGGTCAACGTGGAGCGGGTGGAGTCGGCGCAAATTGTCGCAGGGTGGCCGGCATGGTCGGTGGCACCCCGATGCGATGCACCTGCGGTTGATGCAGGTCATGGCTGACGACCGGGATGCAGCACATATTGGGCATTCCGTATCGTTTCATGGCCGTTCGCATGGCTGCGTGGTATCCGTGGATCATCCTGCTGCATCTGGCTTGCGCCATCGTCTTCGTGGGTGCGGTGGCGTTCGAGGTGATCGTGGTGGAATCGCTGCACAAGCATTTCGATATCGTCACCGTGCAGCGTATCGAGCAGGCGGTGATGGCGCGCGTGCGCAGCTACATGCCGGTGGTGGTGATCCTGCTCTTCCTCAGCGGCTTCATGCTGTTTGACATCCGTTGTGACGGTTTCAGCTGCGTCGGTTCACGCTTCGGCAACTGGCTGCTGCTCAAGGTGCTGCTGGCGTTTGGTGTGCTGGGCGTGTTCGTCAATGCGATGTGGGCGATGCGCCATGGCAAAATGGACGTGTGCCGGTTCAAGTACACCCATCGTGTGGTGCTCGCGCTGATGGTCGGTATCGTGTTCCTGGCCAAGACCATGTTCTACTTGTAGTCATTCATTCAAGCAGGAGTTTCAGCATGTCCAAAGTCAGCTTTCATGGTCAGCCGGTCAGCGTCAATGGCCAGTTTCCCGCGGCAGGATCCGCTGCGCCGGCATTCACGCTGGTAGCGGGCGATCTTTCAGATGCCACGTTGTCGAGCTTCGCCGGCAAGCGCAAAGTGCTCAACATCTTTCCCAGCGTCGACACGCCGACCTGCGCCGCCTCGGTGCGCCACTTCAACGAATCGGCCAGCAAGCTCGACAACGCCGTGGTGTTGTGCATTTCGGCGGACCTGCCGTTCGCGCAGGCGCGTTTCTGTGGCGCCGAGGGCCTGGACAAGGTGGTCAACCTGTCGCTGATGCGCGGTCGCCAGTTCCTCAACGATTACGGCGTGGCGATTGCCGAAGGTCCGCTGGCCGGACTGGCTGCACGTGCCGTGGTGGTGCTGGATGAGCAGGACAAGGTGATCCATGCCGAGCTGGTCAGCGAGATCGGTCATGAGCCGAATTACGATGCGGCGCTGAAAGCGCTGCGCTGAACGGCACTTGCCCTACGTCCAAGGCTTCACCGTTCGTCATGCCTGCGCACGCAGGAGTCCAGTGTCTGCGGCGTTGGCTGCCGCCGCAGGCGCTGGATGAGCAGCATTCGCGGTCGAGAGGCTTTTCTCGCTCCTGCGACGATGTGCAGCTCAAGCAAGCGCGATTCGGCATGGCGCTGAATTCGGGTCGGGCGCGCTCAGCGTACGAGGCTGCTCACAATAGGTATGCCGAACGGCTTTCCTTGCGGATGCAGGCCCAGCCCGATCTTCATGCCGCGGCCTATGCGCTGGGCGAAGCCCCGCATTTGTTCGGCATGAGCCTCGTCCAGCTCTTCGCTGCAGGTCTCACCCCACAGTGCCAACCAGCGATCAAAATGTTCGACGTGGATCGGATGCGGTCGGTGGGCGGCCAACGGATTGCCGCGGTAGCTGCTGGCACGCAGCGCCACGGATGCCCAGAACGAGGTGAGCAACTGCTTGTGCGCGCCCCAGTCGTGCACGGCCGCGTTGAAGATCGGTCCGATCTGCGGATCGCGGCGCACCTTCTCGTAGAAATGGTCGACCAGGGTGGCAATGACAGTTTCGTCGAAAGCTGCAGCGGTATTCATGTGCGTGATCTGGACAAGGTGAGGGAAGCCAGGTGCAGGCCGGATCGGCGAAACGCGGCTCGCCATCGTGGCGAGCTGCGTGGAGGATTCGGCGAGCTTACTGGCTGAGACTGAGGGTACCCTTCATCTGCGAGGCATGGCCCGGGAAGGTGCAGAAGAACGCATATTTCTCCCCTGCTTTGAGCTTGGCCACGTTGATCGTGGCGGTATCGCTCTGCCCGGCGCCGATCAGCCTGGTGTGCGCAATGATGCGAGCGTCGCCCGGCTTCTCGTAGCTGTTGGCGGCACCGGCCTTCATGCCATCGGCGATCACGCCAGCCTCGTCGGAGGCCTGCGACAACACCCAGTTGTGGCCCATCGCGGTGACCGGCAGCTTGCCAGTGTGGGTCAGGGTCACCTTGAAAGTCTTGCAGGTCTTCGGCACGGTGATGGCGGTCTTGTTGAACTGCATGGCGTCGCTGCCTTCGATCGTGGTCGCACATTCGGCGGCCATCAAGGGCGTGGACAACAAGGCCAGCAGAACAATCGCAATCAGCTTGCGCATGGTGGGGTGCTCCGGTTGAAGTATGGGGAAAGCGCGTGCATTCTGGGGTGCCGCGTGCAGAGCGGCTCTGATCTGCGTCATTGCCGTTGCGCCGGCACTGACGGAAACTGCAAACGCGATCTGCAATCTGAATCCGAGGAAAGACGATGACCCACGTCGTCACCGAAAACTGCATCAACTGCAAATACACGGATTGCGTGGAAGTGTGTCCGGTGGATTGTTTTCATGCCGGACCGAATTTCCTGGTGATTGATCCGGATGAGTGCATCGACTGCACCCTGTGCGTGGAGGAGTGTCCGGTCGGCGCGATCTTCCCCGAGCTGGATGTGCCGGCCGGGCAGGAGATCTACATGGCGATCAACGCGGAGCTCGCCTCGCAATGGCCGGTACTGACCAGCAAGATTGATGCGTTGGAGGATGCCGACAAGTGGGACGGCGTGCCGGACAAGCTGCCGTTGCTGAAGCGCTGAGGTGGCGCCTGCAGGTCGAGGGTTGAGACCAAATGCATCGCGTGCGGGCGATTTCCTGCGATCGAAGCATTTGCGCGCAGTGATCGTGATGCCTTGCGCGCGCACCTGCGGATGCTTGCCAATGCGTATTCCCTTTCGGCGTCGTGGCCATGAGCGGTCAACGCCTGGCCCGGCGCGCTCGCGCGGTAGAACAATCATGCAACCTGCGCTAGGCTCGGCCTCGATTGTGTGTTCAGGCCTGTTGCAGGCTCGTGTCCATTCGTCCCCTGGGGAGATCCATCAATGAACGACGCCGCACAACCGTTGAGCGACGACGACACCGAACTGTCGCCATGGTGGCTGCGCACCGTGCTGATCGTGCTGGTGGTCGGCTTTGCCGGACTGCTTGCGATCACCATGCTGGCCTATCGCAACGCGCCGCCGATTCCAGCCCAGATGGTGGACGCGCAGGGCAACACCGTATTCACCGGCGACGACATCAGCAAGGGGCAGGCGGTATTTCTCAAATACGGCTTGATGGACAACGGCAGCATCTGGGGCCACGGTGCCTACCTCGGACCGGATTTCTCGGCCGCCGCCTTGCATTTGATCGGCCAGGACACCGCTGCGGCGATCGCCGGCCAGCAATTTGGCAAGCCGATGGCCGAGTTGGACGCAGCGCAGCAGGCGGGGGTACGTGCCGAGGCGGCGGTGGCGCTGAAGACCAATCGCTACGACGCCCAGGCCAACGTGCTGCGGCTGACCGCTCCGGAAGCAACTGCCTACCGGCAGCAAGTCGGCTACTGGGCCAACTATTTCAAGGATCCGACCAGGAACGGCGGGCTCAAGCCCGACCTGATCACCGATCCGACTGAATTGCACCAGTTCACCGCGTTCGTCACTTGGGCTGCATGGGCTTCGGTCGCCGACCGGCCCGGCACGGTTGCCTCGTATACCAACAATTTTCCGTACGATCCCACCGTCGGCAACGTGGCCACGCCGAACGCCCTGCTATGGAGTGCACTGAGCCTGCTGGTGCTGCTGGCCGGCATCGCCACCGTGCTGTTGGCGTTCGGCAAGTTCGATTACCTGGGCTGGATCAGCCGCGGCCACAACGTGCAGCCCCAGCTGTTGCCCGGGAAGTCCAGCCCGGGCCAGCGTGCGCTGGTGAAATTCTTCGTGGTGGTGGCCTTGCTGTTCCTGATGCAGACCCTGGTCGGTGGCGGCGTCGCGCACTTCCGTGCCGATCCGGGCAGCTTCTACGGCTTCCAGCTGGAGAACATCTTCCCCAGCAACCTGCTGCGCACCTGGCATCTGCAGACCGCGATCTTCTGGATCGCCACCTCCTATGTCGCCGCCGCGCTGCTGCTGGGGCGTTCGCTGCGCGCCGAGGAGCCACGCTGGCTGGCCGGTTGGGTGCATCTGCTGTTCGCCGCCTTTGTGGTGGTGATCGGCGGCAGCCTGCTCGGCGTGTGGGCCGGCATCGCGCAAAAACTCGGCACCTGGTGGTTCTGGTTTGGCGATCAGGGTTGGGAGTATCTGGAACTGGGCCGGGTCTGGCAGTACCTGCTGGTGGTTGGCCTGTTGGTCTGGTTTGCCATCCTGTGGGTGCTGGCGCGGCCGAGCGCGGTCGCCAACGAGAAGGCTCGCCCGCTGGCGAAGATGTTCCTGTTCGCCGCGGTGGCGATCCCGGTGTTCTACATACCTGCATTGTTCTTCGGCGCCGAAACCAACTACACCGTGGTCGACACCTGGCGCTTCTGGATCATCCATCTGTGGGTCGAAGGCTTCTTCGAATTCTTCGCCACCACGGTCGTCGCGCTGACCTTTTATCAGCTTGGTCTGGCGCATCGCAACGTGGCGTTGCGGGTGATCTACCTGGACGCGATCCTGTACTTCCTCGGCGGCCTGATCGGCACCGGCCACCACTGGTACTTCAGCGGCCAGAGCAGTTTGAACATGGCGATGTCGGCGATGTTCTCGGTGCTCGAGGTGGTGCCGCTGACGTTGCTGACCCTGGACGCCTGGGATTTTGTCAGGGCGACCAAGGGCAGGGTCGACGTCGACGGCAAGCCGACCCGGGTGCCGCACAAGTGGACGTTCTACTTCCTGATGGCGGTGGGCTTCTGGAACTTCGTCGGTGCCGGCATGCTCGGCTTCTTCCTCAACCTGCCGATCGTCAGCTACTACGAAGTGGGCACCCAGATCACGCCGACCCACGGCCATGCGGCGCTGATGGGCGTGTTCGGCATGCTGGCGCTGGCGCTGATGGTGTTCACCCTGCGCCAGACCAGCAGCGAAGAACGCTGGCCGGGTATCGAGAAGTACGTCAAGGTGGCGTTCTGGGGCACCAACCTCGGGCTGGCGATGATGCTGCTGATGAGCCTGTTCCCGAGCGGAGTGCTGCAGCTGTGGGACGTGGTGCAGCACGGCTACTGGCACGCGCGCAGCTTCGAGTACATGAACATGCCGCGCTCGCGCATCATCGAATGGTTGCGCCTGCCGGGCGACCTGGTGTTCATCTTCTTTGGCGCGGTGCCGCTGGTGATCGCCACCTTCAAGGGCTGGCTCGGCGTGCGGGCGGACGCGGCGGCGGAGCGTCGCTGAGCCCCCAGCGGGCATGAAAAAACCCGCTCCGGTACAGACCGGAGCGGGTTTTTTGTGCGCTTGTGGCGGGAGCCGCGTTTACTTGGCGATGACGCGCACCATTTCCAGGCACTTGTTCGAATAGCCCCACTCATTGTCATACCAGCTGACCAGCTTGACGAAGCTGTCGTCCAGCGCGATGCCGGCGGTGGCGTCGAAGATCGAGGTGCGCGGGTCGCCGCGGAAATCGGTGGCGACGACCTTTTCCTCGGTGTAGCCGAGGATGCCCTTGAGCGGACCTTCGCTCTGCGCCTTCATCTCCGCGCAGATCTCGGCATAGGTCGCGTCCTTTTCCAGCTCCACCGTGAGGTCGACCACCGACACGTTCGAGGTCGGCACCCGAAAGCTCATGCCGGTGAGCTTCTTGTTGAGTTCGGGGATCACCACGCCGACGGCCTTGGCGGCGCCGGTCGATGAAGGAATGATGTTCTCCAGGATGCCGCGGCCGCCGCGCCAGTCCTTGTTGCTGGGGCCGTCGACGGTTTTCTGGGTGGCGGTCGCCGCGTGCACGGTGGTCATCAGGCCGCGCTTGATGCCCCACTTGTCGTTGAGCACCTTGGCCAGTGGCGCCAGGCAGTTGGTGGTGCAGCTGGCGTTGGAGATGATCGTCTCGCCGTTGTAGGTCTTGTCGTTGACGCCGTAGACGAACATCGGCGTGGTGTCCTTCGATGGCGCGGACAGGATCACCTTCTTCGCGCCGGCGTCCAGATGCTTCTGCGCCGCTTCCTTGGTCAGGAACAGGCCAGTCGATTCGATCACCACGTCGGCACCGACCTCGCCCCATTTCAGGTTGGCCGGGTCGCGTTCCTGGCTCAGCCGGATGCGCTTGCCGTTGACCAGCAGATGGTTGCCATCCACCTTCACGTCGCCCTCAAAGCGGCCGTGCACAGAGTCGTGATTCAGCATGTAGGCCAGGTAGTCCGGCTCCAGCAGGTCGTTGATCGCCACGACCTCGATATCCTTGCTGAAGTTCTGCACGGCAGCGCGCAGCACGTTGCGACCGATGCGGCCGAAGCCATTGATGCCTACCTTGATCGTCATGACAAACTCCTGTGTGCCCAGCGGCCCTGGGAATGGCCCTCTAGTTTAGCAGGGCCGGGTTGCGGCGGTGGCAAACTTGCAACGTTGCCGGTGTCATGGATCCGCAACATGAGCGGCATGGGGATATGGCAGACTGAATCTCTTCACCGCCGCCTGGAGCGCCAGTAATGAGTGTGCACATCAACCGCGTCGTTGCCTTGGTCTGCGCCGGCCTGACGGCGGCGCTTGCTGCTCCGGCCGCCCTCGCGTGGGGACCGGTAGGCCATGCCCTGGTCGCCGACATTGCGCAGCAGCGGCTTGATCCGCAGACGGCAGCGCAGGTGGAGCGTCTGCTGGGCCAGCAGGGCCTGTTTCGCCTCGATCAAATTGCTTCCTGGGCGGATGACCACCGCAAGGAAATGCCCGGTACCGGTGCGTGGCACTACGTGGATATACCGCTGCATGAATCCGAATATGTGGCGGCCCGGGATTGTGCGAACGGTGACTGCATTGTGGCCAAGTTGAGTGAGCAGGCAAAACTGCTGGCCGATACATCGGCCACGCCGCAGGCGCGGCTGCGGGCACTCAAATGGGTCGTGCACCTGGTCGGCGACATCCATCAGCCGCTGCATGCGGAGGACAACGACGACAAGGGCGGCAACACGGTCCAGGTGCAGTTCTTCGGGGTCGGCACCAATCTGCATTCGGTGTGGGACGGGCGCGTGATCGACCGCGAACTGGAGCTGCATGTCGGGCCGCATTATTCGATTGACTGGAGGGCAGTGAGGCAGAAGGCGTTGCAGCTTGGCGGCTCGATTACGCCGGCCGAACAGGCGGAGTGGGCCCCACGCGGTGCGTTCGACCAGCTTCCGTCACAGGTGGTCGCGTGGGCAAACCAGTCGCATGATCTCGCGCGAACGATCGCGTATGTGGATATTTCCAAACCGCACGGTGACGCGTGGTCGCAGCGCTACGAGGATCGCGTGTGGCCGGTGATCGAGACGCGTCTGAAACAGGCCGGCGTGCGGCTCGCCGACGTGCTCAACGAGGCACTGGCCAAGCCTTCGGCGCACTCGTGAGGTCGAATCTGCGGTGTCCGTGCGAGCGCCTTCGGCCGCGCTGACAACTTTTGATGTTGCGGTGCCGCAGAAGTTCGCGCAGGCAGCGTTGTCGACGTGGTATGCAGCGTCATAAAAGTGGCCGGGCCGGATTGCACCCATTGGTATCGTCGACCGCGCCGCAGTGCGATCGCCCATGTACTCGTGTCTGTGTTGCAGATCACCGGAAGTCAGCGCATTTGCCGCGTGACCGCGCAGCAAACTTGTTGCTACGCTGGGCGATGACCAACGAAAACAATCACACCCGCCGCACCAAGATCGTCGCCACCCTGGGGCCCGCCACCGATGCCCCGGGCATGCTCAAACGCATCATCGCCGAGGGCGTGAACGTGGTGCGTCTCAACCTGTCGCACGGCGCGCCGGACGACCATCGGGCGCGCGCCAAGGCGGTGCGGGCGGCCGCGCTCGAAGCCGGCTGCGAAGTCGGCATTCTGGCCGACCTGCAAGGCCCCAAGATCCGCATCGAGACGTTTGCCGACGGGCCGATCGAGTTGGTCGAAGGCGCATCGTTCGTGCTCGATTGCCGCGCTGACGTGCCACCGGGCGATACCACGCGGGTCGGGGTGAGCTATCACGAACTACCCGGCGACGTGCACGCGGACGATGTGCTGATGCTGGACGACGGTCTGATCGCGCTGACTGTGCGTGAGGTCGTCGGCAGCGAGGTACGTTGCGTGGTGCTGGTCGGCGGCAAGCTGTCCAATCGCAAAGGCCTGAATCGGCAAGGCGGTGGACTCTCGGTCAGCGCGCTGTCGGACAAGGACAAGGCGGATATCAAGCTGGCGGCCGAGATTGGCGCGGATTTTCTCGCGGTGTCCTTCGTGCGCACGGCCGAAGACATGCATCTGGCGCGCCGCCTGCTGAAGGAAGCCGGTGGCAGTGCTGCCCTGGTGGCCAAGATCGAGCGTGCCGACGCGATCCCGGTATTGGGCGAGATCATCGACGCCTCCGACGTGGTGATGGTGGCGCGCGGCGACCTGGGCGTGGAAATCGGCGACGCCGAACTGCCCGGGTTGCAGAAGAAGATCATCCGCGAGTCCGTGCAGCGCAATCGCGCGGTGATCACCGCCACCCAGATGCTGCAATCGATGGTGCGCTCGCCGATCCCGACCCGGGCCGAGGTGCTTGATGTCGCCAATGCGGTGATCGACGGCACCGACGCGGTGATGCTGTCGGAGGAATCCGCCGCTGGCGCGCATCCGGACAAGGCGGTGGCCGCGATGCGCCGGATCTGTCTGGGTGCCGAACGCCAGTTCGAGCCGAAGGACGATCTGACCGCCGGCAGCCATCGGCTCGACCGCACCGACCAGGCGATCGCGTTGGCGGCGATGATGCTGGCCAGCGAGTTGCATGTGCGCGCGATCGTGGCGCTGACCGAATCCGGCGCCACCGCGCAATGGTTGTCGCGCTACCGCACGGCGGTGCCGATCTACGCATTGTCGCCGTTCGCCGATGCGCGTCGCCGCATGCTGCTGCTGCGCGATGTGCAGCCGGTGGCCTTCAACCAGGAGACCCAGAACTCGGCAGCCAACGCGCGCGCAGCCGTGCAGCAGCTGTTTGCCCAAGGGCGGCTCAGCGAAGGCGACCGGGTGGTGCTGACCCACGGCGATCACGTCGGTCAGGGCGGCGGCACCAACACGTTGAAACTGCTCTCGGTGGGCGCCGGCGGCATGGTCGAAAGCCTGCGCAGTCTGTAACCCGGGTAGCGTCGGAGCTGCAGTGCCGGTGATCTCTTCCCCCGCCGGCGCCCGCGGCAGTCCGCGGTGGATGAGAAAGTGGCGCCAAGCGCCGGATGCGGTACGAGCAACCAAGCCGACAGGCATACCGCGCGCAGGCCGCTGCAACATCGGGCGTTGGCGACGGGTGGTTCCCCGTTGCGCCGGCAACCCGCTGGCCGGCGATGCACTTCAGGCTCCGGTACGGCTGACACCCGCTTTTGCTGATGCCGCGCTGTCCACCGCTGCCGTCTTGACGATCGCTGGACAGGCAGGCAGCTACACTCGAACCATTGTTTCCCTAGCGGAGATCGTCATGAAAGC
This sequence comes from Rhodanobacter sp., assembly GCA_039935315.1. Classification (GTDB taxonomy): domain Bacteria; phylum Pseudomonadota; class Gammaproteobacteria; order Xanthomonadales; family Rhodanobacteraceae; genus Rhodanobacter. The sequence goes on from JBDTKM010000226.1 coordinate 13,597, forward strand.
CTTGTTTCGTCCGATGCGTCGGGTTCTGCCGCTGGTCCTTGCCCTGGGTTTCGCCGCGCCGGTCCTGGCTCAGGCAGTCAAGGTCAACCAGGACAATCTGTATCACTATTGGATCTTGCTCAATACTTCGGTGCAGATGGATGCGCCCAATAGCGGTCTGAACCTGACCCAGCCCGGCTGCGTGGCGGTGACCTACACGGTCGGCTCCGATGGGGTGCCGCTGGACGTGCAGGTGGCCAAGGTGGTGCCCAAGAGTGACCTGGGGCCGATGGCGCGCAGTGCAGTGGCCAACTTTCGCTACGGCCCGTCGTTGAGCAACACGGTCCACCAGCCCGTTGCGACTTATTACGTCGTGCCGTTCAATACCGTCAAGGACTCGGCCGAGCGTGCAAAGTTGATGGCCGCGTGCATGCTGCCCGGGTATCCGTCCTGAGTCGCACGGGTCCATCGAGCGGCGTAACGTCACGTGGACACCTGGCGCGGCCAATCCGCCTATAATCGCCGCTTTGAGCCACGCCGCTTCGACCCCGGGGCGGCGCCCACCATGTGCGGCCGGGCCGTGCCCCCGCCAGCGGAGTCATCATGAGCATTGAAGATCTCGAAAGCGTCGCCTTGGCAATGGTCGCGCCGGGCAAGGGCATCATCGCCATCGACGAATCGACCAACACCATTCGCAAGCGCCTCGAGGCCGTCGGCATCGAGAGCACCGAGGAGAACCGGCGCGCCTACCGCGAACTGCTGCTGACCACGCCGGGCCTTAACGAACACATTTCCGGTGCGATCCTCTACGACGAGACGATCCGTCAGAGCACCAAGGACGGCGTGCCGTTCACCCAGATCATGAAGAAGGCCGGCATCATCCCCGGCATCAAGGTCGACAAGGGACCGCAGCCCCTGGCCGGCTTCCCGGGGGACGTGGTCACCGAGGGCCTCGATGGCTTGCGCGCGCGCCTGCAGGAGTACGCCAAGCTCGGTGCCCAGTTCGCCAAGTGGCGCGCCGTGATCAACATCACCGAGGACAACCCCAGCTCCACCGCGATCGAGGCGAACTGCCACGTGCTGGCGCGTTACGCCGCGCTGTGCCAGGAAGCCGGCCTGGTGCCTATGGTCGAGCCCGAAGTGATCATGGACGGCGACCACAGCATCGAGATCAGCTACGAAGTGCATGAAGCGGTGCTGCGCAGTCTGTTCAACGCGCTGTATGAGCAGAACGTGATGCTCGAAGGGACCATCCTCAAGATCAGCATGGTCGTCCCGGGCAAGGATTGCGATGACCAGGCTGACGTCGAGGAAGTGGCCGAGGCTACGGTGCGCGTGCTGAAGGCGACCGTGCCGGCCGCGTTGCCGGGCATCGTGTTCCTCTCCGGCGGGCAGACCGACCTGCAGTCCACCGCGCATCTGAATGCGATCAATCAGATTGGCCCGCATCCCTGGCCGCTGTCGTTTTCCTATGGCCGCGCGATGCAGCAAGCGGCGCTGCTGGTGTGGTCGAAGGACATCAAGGCCAACGTCGCCGAGGCGCAGAAGATCGTGCACGCCCGCGCCAGGGACAACGGCCTGGCCGCGCTGGGACAGTGGAACGGCTGATTTCTCCACAAGGCTGGTCAGGAGACAAAGAGGGCGCCGATGGCGCCCTCTTTGCGTATTGCCGGGTGGACTATTGCCCGAACCTCAGAAGCGGTATTCGGCGCTGGCCGAAACCATATCGGTACTGAGGTCGATGTTCTGCTTCTTGGCGTCGAAGTAGTCGTAGTTCACGCCGACGCTGAGGTTCGGCGTGATGTTGTAGCCCACGCCAGCGCCGGCGTACCAGCTGTTGTCGTCCAGACTCTTGCGCACCGGGTTCACGTCGTTGCTCAGACCGTGGCCGGTCCAGCCATACAGGCCCGCGCGGCCGCTCAGGTACCAGTTCGGGCTGAGGTTGAGGTGGGCATTGGCACCCGCCGTCCAGCCATGCAGCTGCGACTTGTTGTCCGCCACGACCGGCTTGCTGTTGAAGATGTTCCTGGCGTGGATGTTGCCCAGGTCGTTGTAGCCGACTTCCGCGCCCAGCGAGAAGTTTGGCGCCAACCCCCAGCGGTAGCCGCCATTGACGGCATACCCGGTGTCATGGCCGTTGTCGTACGGGCCTTGATTGATGGCGGTACGACCGACATTGCCGTTGATGAACCAGCCGCCATTGTCGGCGGGCGCGTTTTGTGCGAACGCGGCGGGAACGGCCACCAGGCCGGCGGCGGACAGGGCAAGGATCAGCAGTGTTTTCTTGGTTTTCATGGATGGTGCTCCAGTAGTCTTGGCGGGCGACCCTGCGGGGGGATGGGCCGCTGCCGAAAGTGCCGTACCCGGGTTGGGTGATGGCACAAGCACTGAGATGAGGCTGGTCAGGAAAGATTCAATACTCAACAGTACAGTATTAAGCTTGAATTAAGCCTCACGTCGAATTGTGGGAATCCGACCAAGGAAGCGGGCGCCCGAAGGCGCCCGC
>JBDTKM010000227.1:0-9881 GCA_039935315.1 Rhodanobacter sp.
CAGCTCGCGGCGCTCGTCTTCGCTCAGCACTATCTCCGAAGCTACTCGCATCGTCGTCTCTGCTCATCGTTTCGCCGTCGAAGCTACTTCGAACGCAGAATTCTTCATAAGTTCTTTCAAGTGTGCAGCACTACACTAGATGCCGACGGCTTTTGCTCTCGCAGCGGCGCAGCGGTTGCGTACCGAGTGCGGGCCAGGATGGCCCGCCGCTCTACCGGGGCCCCTGTGCGGCGGTGAGGTGGGGACGACAGGCCGTGCAGCGGGAGTCGACAGGCGAGGGCATGGATGCCCGAGTTGAGGCAACGCAGGAGCGGTTGCCCGAGGTCGACTCCTTTTCGCCAGCACAGGGACGTGCTGTCGAAAAGCCCGGCCCCGCCTCACGGACTTGCCGCCCAGGGATGGGCGGCAAGCGCCAAGCGGGGTGTCGTTTTCTCTTGGGTACTTCTCTTTTGGACAAGCAAAAGAGAAGTACCTCGCGCGCCGAAGGCGCACGAAACGCTTTTGCTATTCGCCCACACAAGAGAAAGGTAACTCGCCCACCGCAGGTGGACGAAACGCTCTTGATCAAAGCTGGTTTGCGCCGAAGCTTAGCCATCGGTGGGGGTCCTCCCCTCGGGGAACCTCAGCCGCAAGCATCGCTATTACGTTCGCGCACCGCCTCCCTCGCAAGCGCAGTCAGCCTTCTCATCCGCCTACCCTCAAAGTTGGCAGGAAGAGGTAGGCCCGTTGTCAGTCTCTGTGCGCACAAGAACGATGCGGGTACGGCGCTGTTGTCTGTCCAGCGAGCGGCAGCGCCGGGGCAGTTTCATAGAGGTCTCGCATGGCGGATTGTGGCCGAGGCTGCCAGTCGGCCCATGTGGTCAGCATGCTTGCTGGACGCGCGCCGGTGAGCGTGGCCCGACGCGTTGCCTGGAATAACCATGCGCTGGCGAAACCGCGCAGGCTGCTTGCCAATTGGTCAGTGCGGTGGCGAAGGTGGGCAGGTGGCTGGCGTTTTTCTCGGCGTGAGTCGCGTCGCTTGCTAGCATGGACAGCCATGACCCATCACATGGCTGTTTGCGCATGATCCAACCTTACGAAATCCTGATCCGGTTGCTGCTGGCGGCGGTGCTGGGCGGCGTGATCGGCGTCAATCGCGGCCGGCTGGAATGGGCGGCGGGTTTGCGCACGCACATGCTGGTGAGTGTGGGCGCGGCGCTGGCGATGATCGTCTCGGCGTACGGTTTTGCCGACGTGCTGAAGCGGCCGGACATCGTGCTTGACCCGTCGCGCATCGCAGCACAGGTGATCAGCGGCATCGGTTTTCTCGGCGCCGGTACGATCTTGTTTTTGCAGCGCGAGCAGGTGATCCGCGGGCTCACTACCGCGGCGGGTCTGTGGGCCGTGTCGGCGATTGGCCTGGCAGCCGGTAGCGGACTGTTTTTGGCGGCGACGATTGCCACGGCGTTGATCTGGGCGATTCTGGCCCTGCTCAAGCCGATCGAACGACGGTTCATCCAGACCCGCAATCGGCGCCCGCGGGTGACCGCACACCTGGGTGGTGCACCGGCGCTGGCGGCGGTGGAGGAGGTGCTGGCACGTCACCATCTGGCGACGTTCAAGATTGTCCTGCGTCGTCAGGACAGCGGCGACGATGTCGTCGACATCCTGTTCGAGCGCGCCGTGGGTACCGAACAGCTGGCTACGCTGGTGGACGGCCTGCGTCAGATCGAAGGCTTGCGTTCGGTCTCGTATGCCGCCGCCGGAGAATCGCGCATTCCGCCGCGTTGAGGGCCGGGCAGGTGGGGAACGGCGAACGGGCAACGTGCGGCGTGCGGCGAGCGTGAATGGCCGGGCTCGCTTTTGCTTTCATGAAGTGAGTTCACGCCAGTAGCAGACGATCGCCACGCTTCATCCATTCCCGCTTCCCTCTTCTCAGCTCCTCAGCCCCACCCCGCGGCGCAGCAAATACAGCGCCGCGATGGTCAGCCCCGCGATGAACACCAGCATCACCACGAAGGCTCCGCCCACCGACACGTCGCTGATGCCGAGGATGCCGTAGCGGAAGGCGTTGACCATGTACAGAATCGGGTTGGCATGGGAGAGGGCGCGCCATGGTTCGCCCAGCATGTTGATCGAGTAGAACACGCCGCCGAGGTAGGTCAGCGGGGTGATCACGAAGGTCGGCACCAGCGCGATATCGTCGAACTTGCTGGCGAACACCGCGTTGATGAAGCCAGCCAGCGCAAAGATGACCGCGCCGAGGATGACCGAGACCAGCGCGATGAAGGGGTGCGCCACGTGCAGCGAAGTGAAGAACAGCGCCACCACCAGCACCAACGCACCGACTACCAGGCTGCGTGCCAGCGAACCGATGACATAGCCGTAAAGGATCGCCCAGTTCGCCATCGGCGCTACCAGCATTTCCTCCACCGAGCGCTGGAACTTGGCGCCGTAGAACGAGCTGGTGATGTTCATGTAGCTGTTGTTGATGACGCTCATCATCACCAGCCCCGGCACGATGTATTGCATGTAGCTGAAGTCGCCTTCGATCTTGCCGATGCGGCTGCCGATCAGCTTGCCGAAGATGATGAAATACAACGTCATCGTGATCACCGGCGGAATCAGTGTCTGCGTCCAGATGCGCAGGATGCGCACGATCTCGCGGCGACCGACGGTGTACAGCGCGATCAGGTTGGTTGAAGCGGTCATGCCAGTTGCTCCCGCGCCGGTTCGTGGCGGCCTTGTTCGACCAGGCGCACAAACAGCTCCTCCAGCCGGTTGGTCTTGGTGCGCATGGAGTGCACGGTGATGCCGCTGGCAGTGAGCGCGGCGAACAGCGCGTTGAGATCCTGCTTGTGCGTCATCTCCGCTTCCAGCGTGCGCTCATCGATGCGGCGCAGGGTGATGCCCGCTATGGTCGGCAGTTCAGCCGGCGCCGTGGCGGTCAGGTCCAGCACGAAGCTTTCCACGTCCAGCGTGGCCAGCAGGCGTTTCATGCTGGTGTTCTCGATGATCGTGCCGTGGTCGATGATCGCGATGTTGCGGCACAGGGATTCGGCTTCTTCCAGGTAATGCGTGGTCAGGATTACCGTGGTGCCGGCCGCGTTGATCGCGCTGACGAAATGCCACATCGAGCGGCGGATCTCGATATCCACCCCGGCGGTGGGTTCGTCCAGGATCAGCAGGCGCGGCTCGTTCATCATCGCGCGGGCAATCATCAGGCGGCGCTTCATGCCGCCGGACATCTCGCGCGCCTGGTGCTGTGCCTTGTCCCACAGGCGCAATTCGTTCAGGTATTTTTCGGCGCGCTCGGCAGCCTGCTTGCGCGGAATACCGTAGAAGCCGGCCTCGTTGACGCAGATGTCGAACGGCTTCTCGAACTGGTTGAAGTTGATCTCCTGCGGCACCAGGCCGATCAGCTTCATCGCTGCGCTGCGCTGCTTGTTGACCGACACGCCAAACACCTTCGCGTCGCCGCCGGTGGAGTTCACCAGCGAGGAGAGAATCCCGATCAGGGTGGATTTGCCCGCGCCATTGGGGCCAAGCAGGGCAAAGAAGTCACCTTGCTGCACGGTCAGGCTGATGCCCTTCAGCGCCTCGACGCCGTTGCGATAGGTCTTGCGCAGGTTGTCGACGACCAGGGCGGGGGTCGAATCGTGCTGCTGTGCGGACATGGGCTGCGCCGAAGAGGTCAAGCCGCTTATTATACGGGGCCGACTCCCGCGATTCGGGATGGCCCGATGCACCCACAGTTTCGGATATCACATGATCGACCGCTTCCAGCTCCGTCTCGTTGACGGCTACATGCTCGCCCCGGCGATACGCCACCTCGTGTTCGAGCGCGTCGATGGCAAGCCTTTGGCCTACCAGCCCGGCCAGTTCCTGCAGGTGCACTTCCATTACGAGGACGGTACTGCCACCAAGCGCAGCTATTCCGTGGCCACCGTGGGCGAAGGCAGCACACCGGGCGTGGCCGTGGATGTCAGGCAGGTCGAGATCGTGGTGAGTTACGTGGAAGGTGGTGCCGCCACCCGCTTGCTGGGCGAGTTGCCGGTGGGCGGGATCATCGACGCCAGTGGGCCATATGGCCGCTTCTGCCTGCAGCAGTCCGACACCGCACCGCGTTACCTGCTGTTGGCCACGGGTACCGGCGTGGCGCCCTATCGGGCGATGTTGCCCCAGATCGAGAACGTGCTGGCCTCCGGCGGGCGCGAAGTGGTGCTGTTGTACGGCGCACGCAGCGAAGCGGAGTTGCTTTACGACGCGGAGTTCGAGGCGTTCGCGCAGGCGCACCCGGGTTTCCTCTTTCACGGCTGCCTGAGCCGCCAGGCGCGCAGCGTGCCGCGTACCACCGATCGCAGCGGCCACGTGCAAAACGTGCTGGCCGAACTCGGCCCCAGCGCCGAGCGCGACATTGCCTACCTGTGCGGCAATCCGAACATGGTTGACGCCGGGTATGCCGTGCTGCAGGAGTTCGGATTGCCGGTGAAGCATATCCGGCGCGAGAAATACATTTCGTCGCGTTGATCGAATCTGGTGCTGCTGGTGAAAATTGACCGGAGAGCATGTTCCGTCGGCTTGGAAGGGCCAGCGAGCACACGCCGGATCGGTGTGCGCCCGGCCACCGAGCCCGATCGGGCCTGCTCACGCAAGGCCACCCCTGGCCGCCGCTTGCCTCGAATCTGACAGGCCACTCGTCACGGTCCGGAAATGAATGTAAAGGTCACTTGACACAACTGGACTGCTGCGCATAGGCTACGCATGTCAAGTTTACTTGACACAACATCAGTCCCGGAGAGCGCGGCCATGATCAAATATTTTCGTTCGGCCCGGATGTTTTTCCGGTGGGTGGTTTCGATTTCGTTGCTGATGGCTGTCGGTGCACCGGCCATGGCGCAACCGGCAGTGTCAACGGTGGGAACGCTGACCGTGGAACGTCACGGCGACGAGGGCCGGGCGGTAATCCTGATTCCGGGACTGCAGGGTGGATCGTGGGTCTGGAAACAGACCATTGAACATCTGAGCAAGCACCACGTCGTGTATGCGGTCACCTTGGCTGGCTTCGACGGCGTGCCGCCGCCCGCCCATGGCGGCAACCTGTTCGACCGCGCCGATGCGTCGCTGCTGCAATTGATCAAGCAGGACAAGATCAACAAACCGGTGCTCGTGGGACACAGTCTTGGCGGCACCCTGGCGTTGCGCTTTGCCGGCGAGCATGCCGACCTGATTTCCGGCGTGGTCGCGGTCGATGGGTTGCCGATCTTTCCCGGCATGGATCGGGTCAGCGCCGAGCAGCGTCGGGCGATGTCGGCGCAGATGGGCAAGCAACTGGCGGCGGCGACGCCGGCGCAGTTCAAGGCGCAGTCGCTGGCCTACATGCAGAAAATCGGCACGATCGATCCGCAACGGGCGGCGCGTTATGCGCCGCTGAATGCGCGCAGCGATATTCAGGCCAGCGCACAGTACATGGCCGAGGATCTGGCGTCCGACGGGCGGAACGGCTTGAAGCATGCCAACGTGCCGATCCTGGAGATCTCGCCGTACTACGCCCCGGACTTCAGTTCGCCGCCAATGATCATGACCGCGGCGCAGAAGGTCGCGTATTACCAGTCCCTGCTGGCGAACGCGCCGAACGCCAAGGTGGTGTCGATCGCTCCGTCACGGCACTACGTGATGCTCGATCAGCCGGTGAAGTTTCAGCAGGCGCTGGACAGGTTCCTGCAGGGGCTCTGAGCTGCTGCGGACGGCCGAACTTGATGACAAAGTGCAACATCGATGAGGAATTCGCATGACACGCTTCACGGAAAGACAGTACCGACTGCATGCCACGCTTGCCGGCGTAGCGTATATGGTCGCGATAACGCTGGTTTGGCCGCTGCTGCGCACCACGGACAACCCGTGGTTCAAGGTCCTGCTGGTGCTGGTGCCATTGCTGTCGATGTTCTACGTGATTGGACTGCTGGGGCGAAAGATCTGGCATAGCGACGAGCTGCAGCAGCGCATGCACCTGGTCGCGCTGGGCGTTTCCAGCGCAGCCATCGCCACGGTGAGTCTGGCTGGCGGTTTTCTTACGCTGGCCAAGGTCGTGTCGCTGGATGGAACCGTCCTGATCGGAGTGTTTCCGGTGATGGTCAGCTGCTACCTCGTGACGCACTGGTGGGTGGCACGTCGCTATGGCGTGAGCACGGTATGCGACGACGTGGACGGCATGCCGATGTATCAACGCTTTCTGCTCATTGCCCTGGCGATGGCGGGTGTGGCGCTGTTCGCCCACGCGCGGCATAACGATGAAGGCGAGGGTATGGCGGCAGGTATGGGCGTGGCGTTCGTGCTGGCCGGCTTGCTCTCCGGGCTGCGGCGCTGGTGGTCGAGGCATCTGGAACGCCATGGAAAGGCTGGGTGATGCGCCAAGGAACTCAGAGCGGTGTCCACCAACGTAGCACCGGTGCTTGCGTTCGGTCAGTGAATCCGTCCATGCATGCGCCACATTCAGCGACATGTCGGCAGCGCGGAAAGCGCGCCAATGGGCTTTATCAAGCGAATGCGCTGCGACGGCGGCTGATCGAACGTCACCAGACCGGTGTGGTCGCGCTGAGCAGTAATAGAGGAGCGTGCGGTGTGCAGCGTCCAGAATAACAAGCGTGGTGGCTACCTGTTGGTGGTTGCCGGACTGATGTATTCCTTTGTCGCCTGGCATGGCAGGCAGGCGGATTTCTGGGTTGAGGGGCTTGCCTGCATCGTTGCCGGCGCTGCTGTGTTGATCCGCGCCAAACGCGCTTAGCAACAATGATGGTGAGATGCAGACACGAGGTTCAACACGATCGCAGCACCAAGTGATACTTGGCCAACCAGCGAAATTACAGCAATTTCCGTGCGGTCGCTCAAGCGTTTCAGGCCGGCACGATGATCGTCCAGATAATCGATGGAGCGCGTAGCGACGCAAGGAACCAGGGGAGCAAAGCCATGAACAAAACCCAGCACAAACCCATGAGCAGGCGCCGATTGTTGGCCATCTGCGGCGTCGTCGCCCTGATCCTGGGCGTCGTCCTTTGCGTCGTTGGCGCGTGGTCGGCGCATCGCACCCTGATCTGGCTGGGTCTGTGCGCGCTGGCGACCGGAGTATTCTGGCTGATCTGCGCGCGCTTGACTTGCGACGAGCCTCTGCGCGCAGCCCAGCGTCGTTATACCCGCGAGTTCTTTCCGGCGATGGCGGCTTACGTGCTGCTGTTGTTCGCCTCGCAGGAAATGCTCGAGCACGTGCACGCGGTGCCGCTGAAGGTACTGATCGTGCTGTTGCCGGTGCTGCCCGTCGTATTCGTGGTGCGCGCCATGGTGCGCCTGATCCTGGCCAGCGACGAGCTGGAGCGTCGCCTGCAACTGGAGGCAATCTCGACCGCCAGCATCAGCGTGGGCCTGCTCAGCTTCGCCGCCGCGTTCCTGCGCGGCGCCGGCCTGCTGCCGATTGACAATGCGTTGATGTGGGTGCTGCCGGCACTGTTCGGAGCCTACGGCATCGCCAACTGGTGGGTGCGCCGACGTTTTCGCGATGGGTGACCGGGAATGACGATGTGCACGCTGGCGGCTTCGCGTCCTGCTTCCTCGCCCTGTTCGCGGCAGCGGAATCGTGGGCGATGAACAATCACGTGCGTGAACTGAGGGGCGAACAAGGCTGGTCGCAAGCCGACCTGGCCGAGCGGCTGGATGTGTCGCGACAGACAGTCAACGCGATCGAAACCGGCAAGTACGACCCCAGCCTGCCACTGGCCTTCAAGATCGCCCGGCTGTTCGGGCAACCGATCGAAGCCATCTTCGTACCGGGTGGGGAGTAGCTGCCTGGCCGTGAAAATACGCCAAGCGCTGGATAGTGGACTGTTGCAGGAACCGGCCAGCGTGCCGGTGCGGCCTGGAGCGCCGTGGCAGGTCAGCGCGGCGGAGCGGTCAACTCTCGCGCATCAAGATAGCCGTCGTGGTTGCGGTCGAGCTGGTGGAACTGGCGTCGCAGGTTATCCTGGAACGCCTGCAGCGTAATCGGACGGCCGCGGCCACCGGGCAGCTCGCTGGTTTCCAGGATGCCGTCGTGGTTGAGATCCATGCGGTAGAAACCACGGCTCATGTAAGCGACATATTCCGCTTCGCTGACCTTGCCGTCGCCATTGCTGTCGAACTGCCTGAGATAGTCTGCGCGCGAATCTTGCGCACGCAATGCCGTCGCTGCGGGCAAGAACAGCACGGCGAGGAGAAATCCGCAGCAACCGGTATTCAGTGGTTGCCGCCATGGATGCCGATGAACTGCAGAAACTCGGTGCGGGTGCGCGCATCGTCGCGGAAGCTGCCCAGCATCTGGCTGGTCACCATCGACACACCCCGCTTGTGCACGCCGCGGGTCGTCATGCATTGGTGGCTGGCGTCGATCACCACCGCCACCCCCGCCGGCTGCAGAGTTTCCTGGATGCAATGGGCGATTTCGGCGGTGAGTTTTTCCTGCACCTGCAGTCGCCGCGCAAAACCATCGACCACCCGCGCCAGCTTGCTGATCCCGACCACGCGGTTGGTCGGCATGTAGCCGATGTGCGCGCGGCCGATGATCGGTGCCAGGTGGTGCTCACAGTGGCTTTCAAACTGGATATCGCGCAGCACCACCATCTGGTCGTAGCCGGCGACCTCCTTGAACGTACGGCGCAGGAATTCGGCCGGGTCGGATTCGTAGCCGGAGAACCAGTCGCGGTACGCCTTGACCACCCGCTTGGGGGTGTCCAGCAAACCTTCCCGCGCCGGATCGTCGCCGGCCCAGCGCAGCAAGGTGCGCACGGCGTCCTCAGCCTGCTCGCGCGTGACCTCAGGATGCTCGATGTGGTCGCTCATGCCGCCTCCTTGGATAGTTCGAAGGGAAAGTTTACCCGGATGCCGCGCTTGGCTGGTTGCTCAGGGTGATTCAGGAGTTGCGCCGTCGTCCTCCGGGTCTTCTTGAAGCGACAGGGGTTCCCCCAGCAGATCCTGTGCCGCGTCGCTGGAAAGTGACTCGACCCCACGCAGTTTCCTCTCGATGGTCTTCGTTTTCTTGCCGGCGTCGCTGATGCTCTTGCGGACGGTGTTGAGCTGGCGCTCTGCTTTCTCAAGTACCAACCCGAACTTGCCGAATTCACTCTTCACCGCGCCAAGCAATTTCCACACCTCGCTCGAGCGTTTGGCAATTGCCAGCGTGCGGAAGCCCATCTGCAGGCTGTTGAGCAGGGCACTCAACGTGGTCGGACCGGCCACGGTGACGCGGTGCTCGCGCTGCAGGGTTTCGAACAGGCCGGGGCGGCGGATCACCTCGGCGTAGAGGCCTTCGGTAGGCAGATACAACACGGCGAAGTCGGTGGTGTGTGGCGGCGCCACGTACTTGCTGTGGATGCGCTTGGCTTCTTCGCGTACGCGCGTTTCCAGCGCGCGACCGGCGGCATGGGCGGCGTCGGCGTCGGCCGCTTCCTGGGCGTCGAGCAGGCGCTGGTAGTCCTCGACTGGAAACTTCGCGTCGATCGGCAGGTAGACGTGCTCGCCATCTTCCTGTCCGGGCATGCGGATGGCGAATTCCACCCGGTCGTTGCTGCCGGGCACGGTGACCACGTTGGAGGCGTATTGCTCAGCGGTGAGCATGTCCTCCAGCAGCGCACCGAGTTGTACTTCGCCGAAGATGCCGCGCTTCTTTACGTTGGTCAGCACCCGCTTCAGATCGCCCACGCCGGCGGCCAGGGTCTGCATTTCGCCGAGCCCGCGCTGCACCGCTTCCAGTTGATCGGAGACCTGCTTGAACGACTGCCCCAAGCGCGTTTCCAGGGTGCTCTGCAGCTTCTCGTCGACGGTAGCGCGCATCTGCTCGAGCTTGGCCGCGTTGTCCTGCTGGATCGCGCCCAGCTTGG
>JBDTKM010000228.1:0-16690 GCA_039935315.1 Rhodanobacter sp.
TGATGTCGGTGCGCACATCGCCGACCGCGCCCGGCGATGTGCTCGCATAGGCACGCACCGCAAAGTAGACCCTTAGGTTCGGGTTGGGGGTTCCGTCGGCTGCGGTCACGAGACCGTTCACCACCCACTCGCTGGCCAGCGAGCCGGCAAGCCATACGTTGCACTGCGCGCCCCACGGCGTGCACGCACTGCCGCTGCTGGCCGTTTGCAACAGCTTGCGCGCGTTGGCCTTATAGGGCTGGCCATTGACGGTGAGCGACACCTGGGCGTCGTAGTTTGTCGCAAGCAGTTGCGACAGGCTGATCGGGGCGCTCTGCGCCGTTGGACTGGATGCCGTGGCAAGCGTCAGCGGCAGGGTTGCGCTGCCCTGCAACGAGGGCACGATCGCGGTCAACACCGCGTGCCGCAGGCTGCCGTCGGAGTTGGTTGCCTTGACGTCCACCTGCAAGGCTATGGGCTGACCGTTGAGGCTTGCGGTCACTGTGGCGCCGCGGGGCACGTCGCCCGCCTTGAACACCTGGCCGAAGGTCACCGGAACGTTGTTCTGCGGCAGCGTGGCCTGACTGACTACGTTGTCCGTCACCACCGTGGCTGCGTGCGCATACGCTGCGCTCAGGAGCATCACGCCGGCTGCGCATGCGCCTATCCACTTTCCGATAGTCCGCAAGTGTCGGTCCCCGTCGATTGACGGGACTGATTGCTGGTTTGAGTTCATGCTGATTTACTTGCCTTGCACCGTGTGAATGGCCGGGGAAGTCCATTCCATACGTCCCCGGTTCCATGGACGCAGCCCCCTGATCATCCGCTGAGGATGAATGGCTTCGTTCAAGCGGTTTGGGCGTCAGGTCAAAACCGCGATGCTGCCAGACCCGACGTTAAAACCGTGAAGGAACCGTATATGTGGGAGTCCATGACAAGCTGTGAAGTCGATCGCACCTTGACAGTTCGGAGCGCGCTCCCTTCGCGAATCAGTGACGCATGCCGCATTTGGCGACGGCGGGTGCGCACCGAACGCGTCCGTGAAGGAGGGCGAAATTGTAGCGGCGTTGATTATTCGGGTGTTATTCGCTTCGTCCGCAACGCTGAGAAACTTCGGCGCGATTGCCGGTGTTTAGCCGATGGTGCTCGAAGGGTGAGCCACAGGGGTGTGGCGCGTACAGGCTGCTCAGAGACGCGATGAGGGCGCTTTTTGCTGTGTTGGGCACGGAATCAAGCGCGCCCCCTTCCGTCTTCAGCACCTTCCCCTGCTGCGCGGAGGAAGCGAAGTTGTCGCCGCGCCAATGGCTGTCGAGTTTCTTCAAATGCGCGCTGTTGCATTCGCTGCCCTGGCAACGCGGGCAAACACCGGCAGGATGGCCGATGTTTGCCAGCGGATGCTGTCCGAACGGCGAGCGACAGGAATGTGCCGCGTACCCGCTGCCGGGAAGGCTGACGGAGGCGCGGTTGCAGGGTTCCGCAAGCAAGCAACACTACCCGCTGCGACGCTATGTTACGGCCCTGGGTGCATCCGGCGCTTCGCGCCACCTGCTCACCTGCAAGGCGACCTCCAAGGTCGCCGAAGGGAGAATGACCGGCGGTTGAGGTCACACTTCAACCCGTCCCGGGATGCGATCAGGACCTCGCACGGACCTCATTCGTGGCGGATCAACCGTGCTGCGCCAAATCCGTGCCGTTACCTCGGCGGCTGCCCTGTCCAGACGCGAACAAGGATCTGCCTTGGTGGAACTTCGTGATCGACGGGGCCGCCGATCATTTCTGGTTACTTGTCGCCGCCGGTACCGCCTACCTCGCGATACAGCTTTTCCGCCGCGGGTTTTTCCGGGAAATTGGCGCCTGATTTCTGCAGCGTCTCGAGGGTCGCTTTTGCGCCCGCCTTGTCGCCGGTGCGCGCCTGGGCCAAGGCCAGGTGATATTGGATGGCCGCCGCCTTTGGTTCTGCTTTGGCTGCCTTCAGCAGGATCGGCAAGGCGGCCTGGGCCTGGTTGGCGGTGATCAGCGTCCAGCCATAGGTGTCCGCCACATCGGGCGACTGCGGGGCGAGTTTGTAAGCCTGCTCGGCCGCGGTCAACGCCTTGGGATTGTGCTGCTCGGCGTAAATCCAGGCGAGGTTGTTCAGTGCACCCACACTGGTCGGGTGAGCCTTCAACACCAGTTCGTACTGGCTGGCAGCGAGTGCGTTCTGGGCGTGGTCCAGGTAGTACTGGGCCAACAGCAGGCGCGTGGCGGCATCGTCGGAATGTTTGGCCAGCCAGTCGCGCAGCACGCCTTCCGGCGCTTTGGCGCCACTCGCATTGAGTGCCTGGAAACTCTTGATGACCAACGGGCGCTCGGAGCTGATTTTCAATCCTTGCTGGTAGGCCTCAGCCGCCTTGTCCCATGCCTTGCTCGCCATGTACAGATCGCCTTCCAGGGCGAAACCGGCAACCTTGGTGGCGGTTGTTGTCTGCAGCGCTTTTGCCAGGGCGAGTGCGCCGGGCAGGTCGTGATTCTGCAAGTTGATGAAGGCGCGCAGCGTCACCGCCGTTACTTGACTCGGGTCGGCCTTGATCACCTGGTCGAGATTGCCTTCAGCCGCCTTGGTGTCCTTGCCGAGGAGCTGCGCGCGCGCCAGATTGGTTCGATACAAGGGCACTTGCGGTGCGAGATCCACCGCTTGCTGCAGTGGTTTCAGCGCTTCGCTGTAATGGCCGCCGTTGAGTTCAGCGGCGCCCAAGGCGTTGAGGGCGGCCGGATTGCCGGGGGCAGCGGCGACGAGTTGCCTGGCGGTGTCCACCGCTTCATCAAGTTGGCCGCTTTCGCTGTACAGCACGATCAGTGCCACGTACGCGCCGGGCGATTTGGGCGCCGCACCGATAGCCTGCTTGTACCATTTGATGGCGCCCGCCTTGTCGCGTTGCAGCGTGGCAAGCTGGCCGCGCGCGGTCATCGCCGCGGCGTTGTGGGGATCGGCTTTCAACACCGTTGCATAGTGACCATCGGCGTCTGCGTAATGACCTTCGAGCGCATCCAGGTTGCCCAGGCTCAGCATGGCGGCGAGATTCTTCGGGTCCAGCTGGTAAGCCTCGGAATACTGGGCGCGTGCCTTGTCGCGCTGGCCGGCGGCGACCAGCGCGGTTCCGTACAGCAGGTGGGCAGCGCTGTCGTTCGGATGCGTTTTGACATACTCGGCCGCCGTCTTGGCCGCCTCGTCGGCGCGCTTGTCGCGTGCGTAAGCCATGACCAGCATGGTGTTGCGGCGTGCCTCGACGGCGGCATCGCCCGCGGGAATCGCCTGCAGCAAGCGGACTGCTTCAACGGCGTTGCCGCTGGCCAGCGCTTTGCCGGCGGGTGCGAACTGGGTGTCGAGCGGACTGCTTGCGGGGGTTGCAGCAGCCTGCGCTCCCGTTTTGCCAGGAGCTGCCGTAGCGGCTCGCTGCAGCAACGCCGTCAGCTCGGCGTCGGATGGGGTGCCGGGCACCGCCGGTCGCAACGTGTCCAGCGCCTGGCGCGAATGCCCCTCGCGATACATGGTCAGTGCCAGCAGCTTGCGTGCCTCGACATTTTTCGGGTCGGAACCCATGACGTTGCTGAGCGCCATTTGTGCCTGGCCGTAGTTGCCTTGGGCGTAGTTGACCGCGCCCATGAGCAATTGCGCCTGAGGGTTGTCCGGTGCCACCTGGAGCACCTGCTGCAGTTGGGCCAGCGCCTCGTCCAGATGCCCTTGCTTGTACAACACGACGGCGTGCAGGTAGTGCGGATACGGTTGCTTCGGGGACATTTTCTCCAGCGTCTGAATGTTGGCCAGGGCCTTGTCCAACTGGTTCAGTTGCGCCTGCGTGTTGGCCTGCCGGGTCAGGGCGTAGAAGCGCTCCTGGGGCAGCCAGTCGGCATGCTTGAGGTCCAGCACTTTCTGGTAGGACGCTTCGGCGCCAGCGAAATCTCCGCTTTCGAACGCCAGATCGCCTTTCGCCACCAACGCTTGCGGATTTTCCGGTGCGGCGGCGAGCGCCTGTTGCACGTACTTGCCGGCCGCATCTGCGTCGTGGGCCGCGTTTGCCAACTTGGCCAGGCCGATCAGTGCGTGCGGATCCTTCGGGTCCAACGTCAATGCGGCCTGATACGCCTGCTTTGCCTGATCCGGTTGTTTCAGGCCCAGGTAGGCGTCACCGCGCAGCGCGTCCGCCTGCACCTTGAGCTTGGGTTCGAACGTCTGATCGGCAGACAGCGTCTTGAGCGCGTTGTCGTACTCTTGTGAGACCAGCTGCGCGCGCGCCATGGGAATCGCCCAGCTGGCTTGCGGAACACCGTTCGCCTGGGCGTTTTGCAGGCCGTTCAGCGCGTCCTTCGAGTCGCCGAGCATCAGCGAGGCCTGGCCCAGCAGCAACCACGCCTTGCCGTTCTTGTTGTCTTTCTGCAGGGCTTTCTTCGCTTCGATGTAGGCGGCGCGATATTGTCCGCTCGCCTGGTATTTGAGTCCTGCGTCCAGGCCGCCGCGTCCGCTGGCCAGACCGCAGCTGCTCAGCAGCAGGCTGACGCAAAGTACCGCCAATGCATGGCGCAGGACCCAACTGTCGAGCTTCATCAAGCGCATATTTTCACCTCGGTTCACCCACCAGCACACGCGGCGTCAGCCGGCATCGGCCGACTTCTTCAAGCCGTATTTATCCAACAGATCATAAAGCGTCGGCCGGCTGACACCGAGCACGGCCGCCACTCGCGAAAGATTGCCGCCCATATTGGTCATGGCCTTTTCGATGGCGCGCTTTTCTGCCTCGGCGCGCACATGGTGCAGGCTCAGCACATCGGCGCTGTCGATCGCGCCAAGGAGCAGTCCTTCGAGTCCGATCTGCTTGCCATCGGCCATGATCACCGCGCTGTTGACCGAGTTCTCCAGTTCGCGCACATTGCCGCGCCACGGATACGCTTCGATCGCCTTGAGCGCCTTGGCAGTGAAGCTGCGGACCGGGCGTCCGTGGCGACTCGCCGCCTGCTCCAGAAAATGCTGCGCCAGGATCACCGCGTCACCGGCTCGCTCACGCAGCGGTGGCAGCCGGATACTCACCTCGGCGACGCGGTAAAACAAATCTTCACGGAATCTCCCTTCGCGGATCAGTGCCGACAGATCCTGATGGGTGGCGCAGACGATGCGCACATCCACCGGGATCAGTTCACGCCCGCCGATGCGCTCCACCACGCGCTCCTGGAAGAATCGCAGCAACTTCGCTTGCAGCGAAACCGGCATGTCGCCGATCTCATCCAGCAGCAAGGTGCCGTTGCCGGCCAGCTCGATCTTGCCCTTGGTTTGCTTGTGCGCGCCGGTGTACGCGCCCTTTTCGTAGCCAAACAGCTCAGCCTCCAGCAGCGCCTCGGGAATGGCAGCACAGTTGATGCCCACGAACGGGCCATCGCGCCGCGTGCTGAGGCGGTGCACCGCGCGCGCGAACAGCTCCTTGCCGGTACCGGTCTCGCCCAGAAGCAGGACGGTGGCGTTGGACGGGCTCACCTTTTCAACCAGCCGGCAAGCATCGAGCATGGCGCTGCTGCTGCCGATGATGCCCTCCAGCGCGGTGGCGGAGTGGCTGCGCAGTGCACGGTTTTCTGCTTCCAGTTCGTGCATCCGGAAGGCGCGATCCACAATAAAGCGCAGCACTTCCAGATCCAGCGGCTTGGAGCAGAAATCGTAGG
This sequence comes from Rhodanobacter sp., assembly GCA_039935315.1. GTDB lineage: Bacteria > Pseudomonadota > Gammaproteobacteria > Xanthomonadales > Rhodanobacteraceae > Rhodanobacter. The sequence continues at coordinate 5,665 of JBDTKM010000228.1, forward strand.
CGCCGTAGCCGATCGACTTGACCGCGTTGTCACGATCACCGTTGCCGGTGACCACGATGACCTTGGTGTGCGGAGCTTCCTGCAGGATATCGCTGATCGCGGCGAAACCCTCGGCGGTGCCGGCCGCGTCCGGGGGCAGGCCCAGATCCTGCAGCACGACGGCGGGCTTCTCGCTGCGCAGCCGATCCAGCGCTTGCGCTCGATCACCTGCGATGACCACATCGTAATCGTCAAAGCTCCAACGCAACTGGCTTTGCAGGCCGATGTCATCCTCGACGATCAACAGGCAGCGGCGCGGCTCGCTCATGATGCCGCCGCCGGCATGTCGGTGGCGGTTGTGTCGCTGGCAGGCTCGGCCAGCGGCAACTGGATAGTGAACACCGTGCCTTCGCCTGGTGTGCTGTTCACGCGCATCGCTCCCCCCAGCGAGTGCACGTATTCGCGCGCTTGATAGGCGCCGATGCCCATGCCCTTGCTGGCCTTGGTCGTGAAAAATGGCTGGAACAATCGGTTGCGGATGAAGTCCTCATCCATCCCCGCCCCATCGTCTTCGATTTCGATCACGGCATGCGCGGACGCACGCCCGACCCTCAGCGTAACATGACCGTGTTCCTTCGCTGCGTCCTGCGCATTGCGGATCACGTGGCCAAGCACGGACGCCAGCTGGTCGCTGTCCGCCCGCACCCATAAGCCATCCGCCGCTGGCTGGTACTCCGGCTGCGGCGACTGCGCGCGGCACTCGCCCAGCGCCCGGTCGATCACCAGCGCGAGCTGCACGCGGGCATGTCTGGCCGGCGCGGGGTCGCCACGCAACTGTTCAAGCAGGCGCGAGATCCGTTGCACCGAGTTGCCGACGGTGGTCAGCATGTCGTCGACGAACGCGGGGTTGCGCTTGTGGCGCTCGGCGTTCTGCAGCATCAGTGATTGCTGGGCGGCAATATTCTTGAGGTCGTGCATCAGGAACGCCGTGAGCCGGTTGAAGCCCTCGAATTGGCGCGCTTCGGCCACCCGCTTCGCGTCGGCGGCTTGCGCCAGGGTGGCCGCCACCTGGCTGCCGGCAGCCCGCAACAAATCCGTATCCTCCCAGTCGAAGGCGCGCCGTGCGCGTGCCTGCGCCAGCACCACGAAACCGATGAGGCGGTCTTCGAGCACCAGCGGAACGACCAGCCACGCGCGTGGCAGGTCGATCAATCCGGGCGGTGCCCGCAGCCGGTTTTCATTCTGCGGTGGTGGCTCGCTCAAATCGTAAATCCAGCGGCGTTCGCGCATGAACTCAAGCGCCGGCAGCTGCGCAGGAAATTTGAGGTCGATCGGTACCGGCATATTCAAGGATGCTTCCAGCACGAATTCTTCAGCTTGCGCGCGCATGAACAACGCGCCGGCGGGGCTGTCCATGATCTGCGCCATGGCGCGCACCGCGCGCATCGGCAACTCGGTGTCGCTGGCCGCCAGCGTGGTCGTGAGCCGCAGCCATTCGTCGCGGTAGTCGTGGCGGAAGCTGAAAAAGTTCTTGTGCAGGAATACCCGCAGGTGTGAGCGCGCCGTACCGGAGAAGGCGATCAACAGCATGAGGAGCACGGCGAGGAAGATCAGCGTGATTTCCGCCACCCGGCCCCAGTCACCGCCGTACAGGCGGACGTAATATCCGCCGACCGCCGTGGCAATGATGTAGCAGGCGACCACCAGCAGGCTGGTGGAATAGAACACCGCGCGCCGCGACACCCCGACCTTCAGCGACCACTCCGGATTGCGTACGGCGGCGACAATCAACAGCGGTACCAGCAATGCATTGATGAAACCGCGTGCGGCCCACGCATTGAGATTGAAGTGCCGGTACAGCACGGCGTACGAATACAGGAAGATGTCGTAGGCGAACATCACGCCAAGCGCGATCACCAGGAATTTAAGCGCCCAACGCTGCTCCGGTTCCACGTTGCGGTAGATCTGTTCGAGAAACATGACCCCGATCAGCGCCAGCACCAGCACCCCGATCAGCGGCGGGCTGACGTCGAACAACCACGCGGTGGATGGCATCAGATCCAGCGCGGGCCACAGGCAATAGATCGCGAGCGCAATCCACAGTGCGTGCGCCCCGACCCGCAAACCGCGCAGCAGGCCCGACATCGGCCAGCTGCCGAACAGCGCTCCGACGAAAACGAGCCACGCGCCGTAGCGCAATACCTCGGCCAGCAGCACCCAGTTGACCGCCAGCGTGCGCTGCCATTCGATGTATGCCAGAAACGCGCCCCAGCCGACCGAGGCTGCCGTGGCCAGCATCAGCAGCACGCCGGTGCGTTGGCCGCGCCAACTGATCGCCAGCAAGGCCGTGCCCACCAGGAACGCGGCGGCGGCGATCAGATAGCTGGCAATGACGATGACGTACATGGTTCGATGGTCCCCGGCGCGCGGCCCGGCGGTCTGTGCTCACACGGACCCGCGTCCGCTCCTGGATTCAGGCATTGCCGACGGCGCGCTGGTCGGGGTGTACGGCAACCGTCGGGCCGCCGGCAACGTCGGGCGGCGTGCCCAGTAAACGGCGGTGGATGTCGGCAACCACGCGCGCGGCGGTATGACCATCCCAGAACTCGGGCTTGCGCCCATGCGTCCAGTGACCGGCAAGAATTTCCTCCACTGCCGGCCCCAGCTCAGCGGCAGTCACCAGCCGGTTGGTTCCTTCGGTGATCGTGATCGGGCGCTCCGTGGTGGTGCGTACCGTGAGACACGGTATGTCCAGATACGTGGTCTCCTCCTGGATGCCACCGGAATCGGTGATCGTCAGGCGCGCGCCACGCACCACGTTCATGAAATCCACATAGCCGAGTGGCTCGGTGACTTGCAGGCCGGGCGCGCCAGCCAGCTTCGTCCACAGTCCGAACGCTTCCAGATTCTTGCGGGTACGCGGGTGCACCGGAAACACCAGCGGCAGCCTGGCCGCGATGCCGACCAGCTGCTCGACCAGTGTCGTGAGCGGTGCGGCGGTGTCCACGTTGGACGGGCGGTGCAGCGTCACCACGCCGTATTCGCGTCCGTCCAGCCCGAGCTTGTGCTGCTCGCCGCTGGCCTCGATCGCCTCGCGCATCAGTTCATAGGAATCGATCATGATGTTGCCGACCCGGGTGACCTTCTGCGGCGCCACACCTTCGGCGGCGAGATTCTCGTCGCCGTCGGGCGAGGGCGTCCACAGGATGTCGGCGATCACATCGGTCACCAGCCGGTTGATCTCCTCGGGCATGCGGCGATCGCGACTGCGCAGGCCGGCCTCCAGGTGCGCCACCGGGATATGCAGCTTGGTCCCAACCAGGGTGCAGGCGACTGTCGAGTTGACGTCCCCGACCACGACGATCAGGTCCGGTCGCTGCGCGAGGCAGGCGCCTTCGTAGGCGAGCATCACCCCGGCGGTCTGTTCGGCGTGACTGCCGCTGCCTACGTCCAGGTGCAGATCGGGTGGTGGCAACTTCAGGTCGCGGAAAAAAGCGTCCGACATGTTCTGGTCGTAATGCTGGCCAGTGTGCACCAGCCGCACGCTGCACCACGCCTGCTCCTGCAGCGCGTGGAATAGCGGTGCGACCTTCATGAAATTCGGCCGTGCAGCCGCAATCAAATCAATCCTGAGCCGCTGCATCAGAGAGCATCCCCTTGGGTTCGGTATCCTGGTGAGTGTACCAGCGGTGTTGCCTTCGTTTCGGGCCATGCGGTCGCACGGGCCTCGGCCGGAGCGCTTCGTTCGCTGAGCGGATGCGCCTCGCCGTTAGGGTTGAACCACACGACACAAAAATGGCCCGCCAAGAGGGCGGGCCAGGTGTGATCGAACAATTTCGGTTTGCTTCAAGCGGGTAGCGGATGCCTGTCTCAGACTTCTTCACGACGGCGACGCAGCCCACCGAACAGGCCGATCATGAGGGCGCCGATCCCGAACATGCCAAGTACCGCGGGTTCCGGAACCTGCACACCCGGATTGGCGGTCACGATCACCACGAAGTCGTTGTAGTCCTGGTCCGAGCTGGTGGCGAGCATGTCTTCCCATGCCAACAGATACTTCGAAGAGTCGAAGAGTGTTGTGCCGGCGCCTGTCTGGAAAAGTGTCGAGCCATCGCCCGCGAACTCCACGAACTGCTGTACCCCGATCGAGTTCTTCGACGGGTCGGAGTAGAAGATGCCGTTGCCCGGAGTACCCAGGTAGTACCCAAACAAGCTTCCGCTGCCAAAGGTTGCCGAGGGAACGCCACCAGTGGAGTACACGCCGCTGCCGTCGAAGGTCAGAGTTACCAAATTGCCGGCGCTGTCGGTTCCGGAGAACAACTGGAACGTATTGTTTATATTCGTCAGGTCATAAATGCCGAAGGTATTGGCACCCGCGTTGCCGGCGATCTCCAGCAAGATCGTGCTGGTATTGCCCCCGGCCCCAAGCGACCAACTGGCGTTGGGACCAGACTGCTGGGTATACGGGTTGATACCTGGGCCGCTGGCCACGAGCCCGTTTGGGTTGTTGACCGGGTCGTACTCATTCAGATAATTCGCCAGCCCCGTGCCGACACCATCGCTGCCATACGATGCGACGCAAGTGATGGTGCCGCCCATGACAGCTCCGGGCGTCGGGGCCGCCGCGCAGCCGCTGGGACCTGGTGTGGGAACGGCGGCAAAGGCCTGAGTTGCAAACAAACTCGCGGCGGCCAAGCCGACGAGTCCAAGAGACTTGTATCTATTCATGATGTCGCTCCTACAGAGGCAAGGGGAAAATCTCACGCAGGTGCAAGATGTCACGAGGTATGCAAGATCTTGCGATATTGACAAAGCAAAGCCCGTGCCATAAATGCAACATAATGATTTACATAAGAATGTACTTTTTTACAGACCTTGGAAGTATCCAAAACGTAAGATTTTTCGACACTTGCTTCTGCCAGCACGGGGCCCGAAGGCTACCGGTCCTTGAGGATGTAAACCTTGTCTGGAGCCATTTCCGCCGTTTCAGCCGGTTGCAGAAGGCTTTCTACGGCGAGGCGCCAGGCTGTAATGAATCTCGACGCTGCAGAACGACCTGGGGCGGACGCGCGCTCGGCATCCTCGCCGCGCGGTATCCCGCCAAGGTGCCGGATCACCCTTGCGGCGACGCAACCGTCGCGCCCAGAGCCCTGACGGCATCGCGAAGATGGCTGTAATTGGCCACCCCATGAACAGCGCGCAAGCGCCAGTCACGGATCCTTTTGTATCGGCGCGCGCGCGTGCCCTGACTGCGAATACGTGCGTCGGCCATTTGCGTCCCTCATGGGCAGCCTTGCCTGCGGGCCGAGATCGGTACGCGTATGGATTGTTGGGTGCCCGCTTGTCTGCAATGCGACCCAGCTCAGTACGCGCGTGGAAGGGAACTCATGCTTGTACGCGACGATCGCCAGCAGCAGCAAACTCACGATCATCCATTTGCGCAGCACCGGTGCTTTCGCCACATGCCGCCAGATGATCGTCATCAGGACGGTGGCGATCAGTGCGCCCCACAGCGCCCCCAGCACAACCTCGGTCAGGGAGTGGTCTCGCGACACCCAGCTCGAGAGCGAGATGGCGAAGGCGAGACAGGCGCCCAGCGCGATCACGACAACGCGCAGCGCGGTCTTGCCGCGGCTGGTGACCAGCGCGGCCGCCGCAGGGAAGAACAGGAACGAGAACGCGGCATGTCCGCTCAGGCCGATGAAATTCCAGCCCGCAGGGTGCCACCCTGAAAGCATGTACAGCAGCTTGCTCAGGGCCACGCCGCCCGCCATCAGCAATACGGCTCCCAGCCACCACCAGGCGGTGCGTCGGGTGGCCGGGGCGGCGACCAACCATGCGAACAGCAGGATTGCACAAGGCATCAACACGGCCCCGTCGCCGAGGTAGACCAATCCATGCCAGATGCGAATCAGCTTCATTTCAAACCATTGCGTGACGGGGTCGAGTGCTCAACCGGCGGCGGCCAGGTGGAAGAGGGCGGTCGCGCAGATACCCATACAGTACAAGAGCGCAGACCAGGGCCAGGAATGGCGCCGCTGGCCCGGCGCGAATCACCCTCCCGCAACAGATTCGCCCGCCCCCGGTGGCAGGTTGGTCGTGACCGGGCAGGGCAGCGTCTTCCGGCATCGGCGGGACCCCGACGATTCCGCGCCTGCGGTTCGCGTGGGCTGTGCTTGCTGCGCGAGCAAACGGGCCCGATGTTCGAATGATTGCAGCGCGCCCAGACGCGGCATGATCCCAAGTTGAGGCGCCCTGCACAGCACTCCTGCGCGCTGACTTGTCGGGGCGACCCGCGCCACCCCGCGTGGTGCAAGCGAGGCGGTTTGCCACTGTCGGCCCAGCCGCTGACTGCAGGTGCGAACTCCGGTGAACCTTGAACCATCGCCGGTTTGGCAAACGCCGCAGCGGCGACCACGCTGGTCGCTTGTGGGTTGCACTCCCAAGCTGGACGCTTGCCCCTGCTCGCAGAAAGCGCTTCTCCCCATATGCCCACAGGGCGGCGCAAGCGGCATTATTCGCCGGCGGTTACAGGCGCGGCGCGGGATTGCCTATACTGGCGCACTCGGAGTCCATCGGGCTTGGGTGGTCGAGGCGAGAATTCGGCTGGATGAGCACAGCAATTGACGATACGCCGATCCATCGTGGTTCCATGGTCGGCGATTCGACGGATGGTGCATCACACAGGCGGATTCGCAGGCCGGGCAACCAACGGCCCGGCAGACTCCTGGCCAAGGTCCGTGGCGCAAACGTCCATGACGCGGATCACGGAATTCCCGCAGCAGGGGTAGACGCTTGAAGGCAGCGGCATTTTTCAGCGAACTCAAACGCCGCAACGTGCTGCGGGCGGGTGCGTTCTACGCCGCCGCCGTTTGGGCGCTGGCGCAGGGTCTGGCGCAGCTGCTGCCGGTGTTCAACGCGCCAAACTGGGTTACCCAATGGTTCGTGATTGCCTGCATCATCGGTTTTCCGTTCTGGCTCATCTTCGCGTGGTTCTACGAGTTCACGCCGACCGGTTTGAAGCTCGAGAGCGAGATCGCGCCCGCAGACTCGGTTCAGGCGCACACCGGCAAGCGAGCCGACCGCGTGATCATCGCGGTGCTGCTGGTGGCGGTGGTGCTGCTCGTCACCAATACGTTTGTGCTGCACCATGACGTCAGCAGTGAGGCCAACGTCGCCGATGCCGAGACCCTCGCCGCCGAGCTGGCGAAGATTTCCAGGCAGTCTGTCGCCGTGCTGCCGCTGACCAACGAAAGCGGCAATCCCAAGCAGCAGTATTTTTCTGACGGCCTGTCCGAGGAACTGATCTCCGAGCTCACCCAGCTCAGTGGGTTGAAGGTGATCGGCAAGTTTTCCAGCTTCAAGTTCCGCGATTCCAAAGACAGCCCGGCGCAGATTGGCGCGGCGCTGGGTGTGGCCAACCTGATCCAGGGATCAGTGTTCCAGCAGGGCAATCGCATCCGTGTCACGGTCGGGCTGATCAGCGCGGCTGATGGCGCCAGCGTGTGGTCTCACAGTTACGACGAACAGTTGAATGACGTGTTCGCCATCCAGTCGAAAATCGGCCAGGCCGTGGCGGAGGCGCTCAAGATCAAGTTGCTGGGTCACAAGACCCTGGTCGCGAGCGACAAGCCGCCCAGCGGCAATGTCGAGGCCTATGAGCTCATGCTGCAAGGACGCGCGCTAGCTCGCCACTACACCGAAGCCGGCTTCACTCAGGGCATCGCGCTGTTTGAGCAAGCGCTCAAGATTGATCCTGGTTACGCCTATGCGTGGGGCCTGCTGTCCAATGCCTCGGTCAATCTGGGGCTGAACGTCCTTACCGGCGAGGCGCACAAGCAGGAGCGCGAGCAGGCGTACGACCAGGCCCGCATGGCGGCCGACAAGGAGCAAGCGCTGGCGCCAGACGCGGCCTTTACCCATACGGACCGTGGTTACCTGTTGTCGGTCGTCGACCGCGATCCCCTTGGCGCGCTGGCCGAGTTCAAGCGCGCCTATGCGAAGGCGCCGAACGAAGCCTCCGCCATCAACGCCGTGGCTTTCCAACTCATGAACCTCGGGCAACTGCAGCCGGCAGCCACTCTGTATCGCAAGGCTATCGCCACCGACCCGCTGCGTCCCGATATCTATGCCAACCTGGTCATTACCCTGTTGGGGCAACGCGATCTCGATGCCGCCGAACAAGCGACCCGCAAGGTGCAGAGTCTGCAGCCGGATTTCCCTCAGATATATGTGACGCTGGCCACGATCGACGTCCTGCGCGGTGATGCCGCGGCCGCGCTGCGCAACGCGGCGAAGGAAACCGACCCAAGCTCGAAAACGTGGGCGCTGGCAGCCGCGGCGCAAATCGGCCCCGATCGGAAGCCGGCCGATGCGGCCTTGCGCAGCTACACGGCCAAGTACGGCAAGGATCAGCCTTATACGGTCGCCGACCTCTATGCGCTGCGCAAGCAACCGGATGAGATGTTCGAGTGGCTGCAGCGCGCCTGGAAGCAACGTGACCCGGCTTTCACCCCGCTGCTGGATCCGATGGCGCTCTCCTACCAGCACGACCCGCGGTTTGCGGCTTTATGCACGGCGGCGGGGTTGCCGCTGCCGGGCCAGCCGCTGCCTGAGGCTGCTGCTTCAAGCGGGCATTGATCCTTCGCTGGAAGCGGGGCAGTCGTGCCGCGACCGCACCCTCGTCTGGGTGCTTTACGCCTTTCTCGTCACGTGGAAGGCACGAGAACGTCTGCATAAACATGGCGTTGGACCATGACGTTCAGTGGCGGCGGTCATATGCCACGTACCTGCCGGGAACCTTTACACCGTTGCGCTGACCCCAAAATGCAAAGAACACGTGCAGAAACATGATGTTGAATGGTCAGCTCTATGCGGAAGTAGAAATCGGGCGTCGAGAAAGTTTACAAGTTTTATCGTAAGATTTTGCGATACCCCAATAGAAACAATGAGTTGGACGATGGCATTATGCATGCATTCATCGTGAGCACCGAGACGCACCTTCGACGGCTGTAGCTTCGCCGCCAAGGCGTAAACCACTACTGGGGACTTGACGATGAAACACTTCTATGTGGCTCTGCCGCTTGCACTCGCCGCTTTGATTTTATTCGCTGCGTCGCCGAGTGCGCTGGCGAAACACACCTTTACCGGGGGTGTGGTCGAGCCACCCGCTGATTGTCAGACTGTCCAGCCGTATCCCAACGGTAACGACCCCTGTCTTATCAGCGAGATCGGGGTGGAAAACATCGTGCAGTTTCAAACGTGTTCGAATCTGCCTGCCCACGTGGTTCCGGCGGCTCCTCCCGCCTACACAGATTGCCTGTGGATGTACAACGCGACCGCCGGCAACCTCACCACCTTTGGTTTCACGGTATCGCTCCCGATCGGTTGGGAACCCGGAGACACGCTTGACTGCGTTACCCTCAACCCCTATGACCCCAGCGACCCGACGCTGACGCCAACTGCTGGTTGCGACCAGACATTTCAAGCAGGCGACACTTCTTTCAACATGACATTCACCACCACCGGTGCGTCGTACGTGAAGCCTAACGTCGGCTTCTTTCTTTTGATGGACTTCGATGGCCTGCTTGCGCCAGACAACGCCGGAGTGGTCGTCAGCAGAGACATGCCTGTACGCGTACCCGAGCCGGGTGAGCTGGGTCTGTTTGGTTTGGGCTTGCTGGGCATCGGATGGGGCTACGCCCGGGAAAAGCGGCGTCAAGGCCGCGGCACCAGCGATGCGGCGTAACGCATAGCGCAGCGGCGGGGTCCAACCTGCGGCCAGCTTGAATCAGTACTCAAGGCAATCCCCGGCAACGGGGATTGCTTTTTTGCGGCGCCAGACATGCCGCGCAGCAAATCGCTCCAGATGCGGAGGGCTTTCCTGCCCAGCAATTGTTGCCGCGGCGACCCTCAGCCGCCACGTGATCGCCGGGACGTGGCATTGCGCACACCGAGGGCGGGATCGACGACGCAGGCGATGCTGCCTGGAGCTCGTTGAACGTCGCGGCCGACTGGCTTGCCGACGCGCCCGACGCTTGCCACGTGGCATCGACGGCGATTCACGACATTCGCCGCCAGGCTCACCGCAGCCGACCGAGCGCAGTCAGGCGGCTCCGGTTGATGATGCGCGCGCGACCTGAGCGTGAAGACCAAGCGTACGCAGGATCGCAAGGGCGCGCTGATCACTCGCGCGGTAAGATGACACTCTTGATCCGGACGGCATGGGCGCTTCATGCGGGGCCGGATGTTTTCGTCACGGATTTATCGAGGGGAGTGAAAGTGAGCCAACCACAGACACAAGGTCATCGCACCGTTCTGGTCACTGGTGGCGCCGGTTACATCGGCAGCCACGTGGTCCTGCAGCTCATCGAGGCGGGCGAACACGTCGTGGTGCTGGATAACCTCAGCACCGGTTTTCGCGACGCCGTCAGCGGCGCGGAATTGGTCGTTGGCAATGTGGGCGACCAGGCCCTCGTGTCGCAGGTGTTGCGCGAACATGGCGTGGCTACCGTGATGCACTTCGCGGCGCGCACGATCGTGCCGGAGTCGGTGGCCGATCCGCTGCGTTACTACGGCAACAACACCTGCGCCACCCGCAGTCTGCTGGAATGCTGCAAGGACGCCGGCGTCGCGCAGATCGTGTTTTCCTCGACCGCGGCCGTGTACGGCATTCCGGAGGGCGGGGTGGCCGGCGAGGACACGCCGACGGCGCCGATCAACCCCTACGGCAGTTCCAAGCTGATGAGCGAGTGGATGTTGCGCGATCTGGCTGCGGCCGGTGGCCCGCGCTATGTCGCGCTGCGCTACTTCAATGTGGCCGGCTGTGATCCTGAAGGTCGCATCGGCCAGTCCACCAAGAACGCCACCTTGCTGCTCAAGGTCGCCTGCGAAGCGGCGCTCGGCAAGCGTCCGCAGCTATCGATATTCGGCACCGATTACCCGACGCCGGATGGCACCGGCATTCGTGACTATATCCACGTCGTCGATCTGGCGCGGGCGCATCTTGATGCGTTGCGCTATCTGCGTGATGGCGGCGCTTCGACCA
>JBDTKM010000229.1:0-9585 GCA_039935315.1 Rhodanobacter sp.
TCGTGGGCGACGGCCTGAAACCGGTGCAGCGGCGCATCATCTATGCGATGAGCGAGCTGGGTCTGGTCGCCACCGCCAAGCCGAAGAAATCCGCGCGCACCATCGGTGACGTGATCGGCAAGTTCCATCCGCACGGCGACAGCTCCAGCTACGAAGCGATGGTGCTGATGGCACAGCCGTTCTCGTACCGTTATCCACTGGTCAATGGCCAGGGCAACTTCGGCTCGCCGGACGATCCGAAGAGCTTCGCGGCGATGCGCTACACCGAGTCCAGGTTGAGCCCGATCGCCGAAGCACTGCTGGGCGAGCTGACCCAGGGCACGGTCGACTGGGTGCCGAATTTTGACGGCACCCTGGAGGAGCCGAGCTGGCTGCCCGCACGCGTGCCGCACGTGCTGCTGAACGGCTCGATGGGCATCGCGGTGGGCATGGCCACCGACATCCCGCCGCACAACCTGCGCGAGCTGGTCACCGCCTGCATCCGCCTGCTCGACGAGCCCGACGCCACGGTCGCCGAGTTGTGCGAACACGTGCTAGGCCCGGATTACCCGACCGAGGCGGAGATCATCACGCCGCGCGCCGACCTGCTGGCGATCTACCAGACCGGCGGCGGTTCGGTGCGCGCCCGCGCGGTGTACCAGCGCGAGGAAGCCAACATCGTGATCACCGCGCTGCCGCACCAGGTCAGCCCATCGAAGATCCTCGAGCAGATCGCCGCCCAGATGCGAGCGAAAAAACTGCCGATGATCGAGGACCTGCGCGACGAGTCCGACCACGAAAACCCGATCCGGCTGGTGATCGTGCCGCGTTCCAGCCGGGTCGATGCCGACGAGACCATGCAGCACCTGTTCGCCACCACCGACATGGAGAAGAGTTTCCGGGTCAACCTCAACATGATCGGCCTGGACGGCCGCCCGCAGGTGAAGGATCTCAGGCGCATCCTCAGCGAGTGGTTGAGCTTTCGCACCAGCACGGTGACGCGCCGGCTGAACCATCGCCTGGCCAAGGTTGAGCGCCGCCTGCACCTGCTCGAAGGCCTGCGTATCGCTTATCTGAACCTGGATGAGGTGATCCGCATCGTGCGCACCGAGGACGAGCCCAAACCGGTCCTGATGGCACGCTTCAAACTCAGCGACGAACAAACCGACTACATCCTCGAAACCCGCCTGCGCCAACTGGCGCGGCTGGAGGAAATGAAGATCACCGGCGAGGCGGACCAGCTCGAAGAGGAGCGCGCGCGCATCAACGTGCTGCTGAAGTCGCCGGCCAAGCTGAAAAGCCTGATCAAGGACGAACTGCGCGCTGACGCGGCGAAGTTCGGCGACGCCCGTCGTTCTCCGCTGGTCGAACGCGGAGTGGCGCACGCGCTGGATGAGAGCGCGCTGGTGGCCAGCGAGCCGGTCACCGTGGTGCTTTCGCAGAAAGGCTGGGCGCGTGCCGCCAAGGGCCACGACATCGACGTCGAGGGCCTCAATTATCGCGAGGGCGATGGCCTGCTCGCCGCGGTCAAGGCACGTACCACCCAACAGGTGGCCTTCATCGACTCCACTGGCCGCGCCTACTCCACGCTGGCGCACACGCTGCCCTCGGCGCGCGGCAACGGCGAACCGCTCACTGGCCGCTTCAGCCCGGCGGCAGGCACCAGCTTCGACGCCGTCGTCGCGGGCGACAATGACACCCGGCTGATCCTCGCCAGCGATTTCGGCTACGGCTTCGTGACTCGCTTCGAGGCGCTCACCGGCCGCCAAAAGGCTGGCAAGCAAGTGCTCAGCCTGGCCGACAAAGCCAAGGTGCTGGCACCGCAGGTCAGCACCGACCCGGCACGCGACCGCATCGTGGTAGTCACCACCGAAGGTCACCTGCTGATGTTCTCGGTCGCCGAACTGCCCGAGCTGGAGAAGGGCAAGGGCAACAAGCTGATCGAGATCCCCAAGGCGAAACTGGCCAGCGGCGATGAGCGTGTGGTCGGCGTGGCGGTCGTCAGTGAAGGCAGCGGCGAAGTCACCCTGTACGCCGGCCAGCGCAAGCTCACCCTGAAGTGGTCGGACCTGGTCGCCTACGGCGGCAACCGCGCCGGCCGTGGCGGGCTGCTGCCGCGCGGTTTGCGGCGGGTCGAGCGGATCGAGACCAGTGCCTGATCATGCCCGGTGTTCGGTGTTCGGTGTTCGGGCAAGCGCCGGCTAGCCAAGCTGGATGCAGGCTGGGGACCGAATGAACTTGTCGACGCCGAACTTTTCCAACGGGGATGTACACGTGAACGCGTTATGGTGCGTTGAACACGTGGCAACCCGGAGCATTTATGCACATCCAAAGGTTCTTCCCCGTCCTGCTGGCCAGCTTGCTGACCACCGCGGCGTGGGCGCAGACCGCCGAAAAATCGCTGAATCTCAAGCTGCCTCCCAGCAACCTGCCCGCTGCCAGCAGCAGCGTGGCCACTAGCGCCAGTGCAGCGACTGCGGCGAGCCCGGCCAGCAGCGCGCCCGGTGTGTACTACGGCGACACCAGTGGCCGCATGGGCAATACCGAGGTCGCCAGCGATGCCCGGCGGACTTGCGACGACTCGACCTACAACCAGCCGCAAGTACACGGCAGCGTCGGCATGGGGGTCATGGCCGGCAACCACGTGAGTGGCAATTATCAGACCGGTTCGGTCAGCGTCAGCAAGGCGTTTGGCAGTTGCGACGATCCCCACGGTGGCGTCAGCTTCTCGGTCAGCAGCGGCACCGGCAACTTCCACCAGCGCGGCCACTGACCGCGGTATCCTTGGGTGATGGCTCAGCGAACTTTTCCGATGCATGGCGAGTACAAGATGCCAGGCGGCAAGCTGGTCGTGGCCGACCTGAATCTGCACGAGGGCCGGCTTGCCAACGTGCAGATGAGCGGCGACTTCTTTCTTGAGCCGGACAGCGCGCTGGACACGATCAACCGCGTACTGGAAGGCCAGCAGGAAAACGCCGGCGAGGCCGAGCTCAGCGCCGCCGTGCGGCAGGCTCTGGGCGCAGACGTGATGATGTACGGCATTTCGCCCGAAGCGATCGCGGTGGCCGTGCGCCGTGCCGTGCAAGGGAATTCCGAAACATGATGCGCAGCGAATGGCGCGACCACGACTGGCAGCTGATTCACGCGGCGCCGCAGTCGCCCAGCCTGCATATGGCATTGGACGATGTGCTGGTGCGCGACGTCGGTGCCGGCCTTCGCCCGCCCACCTTGCGCATCTGGGAGTGGGCTTCGTCGGCGGTGGTGATCGGCCGCTTCCAGTCGCTGCGCAACGAAGTCGACATGGACGCTGCACAGCGCCACGGCATCGAGGTGGTGCGGCGGATCTCCGGTGGCGGCGCCATGTTCATCGAACCGGGCAACACGATCACCTATTCGATCTACGCGCCGCTGTCACTGATCAAGGGGCTGTCGTTCCAGGCCGCCTACGCGCTGATGGATGAGTGGGTGATCGAGGCGCTGGGCACACTGGGGATCAAGGCGTGGTACCAGCCGCTCAACGACATCACTTCCGCCGCGGGCAAGATCGCCGGTGCCGCGCAGGCACATCGCGGCGGTGCGGTGCTGCATCACGTCACCATGGCCTACGACATCGACGCGCAGAAGATGCTTGAGGTGCTGCGTATCGGCCGCGAGAAGCTGTCCGACAAGGGCACCACCAGCGCCGCCAAACGCGTCGATCCACTGCGCAGCCAGACCGGGCTGCCGCGTGAAGCGGTGATTGAAACCATGATCGCCTGCTTCCGCCGTCGCTACGGGCTCGGCAATGACGGCTTGCGCCTCGACGAGCTGGTTCGCGCCGAAGCGCTGGGGCTTGAACGGTTTTCCACCGCGGCCTGGCGCGCTGACGTGCCCTGAGCAGTCACCGCAGCCCGGGGCCTCGGCAGGTGCCTACGGGCGACTGAACGACCACGATTGCATGCGACCGTTCTGATACGGCATGACGCCGTGGAACGGCCGCGGATCGGCATCGAACACCAGCGGCAGGAAGTGGCGGTCCCCTTCCCACATCGGCAACTCCAGCAGCCGCTCCAGCGCCACCCATTTCAGGGTGCCTTCGTGATTGGCCTCCAGTGGCGTGCCGCTGTAGCGGTCGATCACGAAGATGAAACCGAGCCAGTCTTCGCCCTGCTTGCCGAAGCCAGGCCAGTTCAGGGTGCCGCGCAACTGCATCGAATCGCAGCTGATGCCGGCTTCCTCCTGGATCTCGCGGCGCATGCAGGCGGCAATATCCTCGCCTGGTTCCATTTTGCCGCCGAGACCGTTGTATTTGCCCAGATGCTGGTCGTCCGGCCGCGCATTGCGATGGATCATCAGCACCTGCTGGCGATCCGGCGACAACACATACCCCAGGGTGGCGACAATTGGTGTGTACGGCATCGCTGGCTCGCGGCAAAAATTCAAGTCTAGCGGCAGCCGTCGATTCGCGCCCGGCCAGCCCCAACGGGCGCAAGTCGGACTTGCTTCGGCGCGGCTGGGCAGCGACCATCGGCGGATGCTTTCCTTCGTTTCGCATCTTTCCCGACACCCGTCCCGATGCCTGCTGCTGCCCTGGCTGCTCCCGCTTTTCGCGCTCGCCGGCGTGGTCGCCTGCGCGGGCAAGGCGCAGGCGCTGGACAGCGGCGAACTTGCATTCGAAGGGCAGAACTATCGCGTCGTGCACATCGACCTGAAGCGCGAGCAGCTCAGCCTGTACTGGCGCAATCCGCAGAATGAGCAGCCTTTCGGCAGCATCGAAAACCTGCGGCAGTGGGGTGAGGCGCACGGCCGGCGGTTGCTGTTTGCGGCCAATGCGGGCATCTACGATCACAAGTTCGCCCCGCTCGGGCTGCATGTGGAGAACGGCAAGACCCTGGTGCCATTGAATCTGGCCCACGGCAACCCGGCCTCGGGCAACTTCTCGCTGCTGCCGAACGGCGTGTTCGCGATCTACCCGGATGGCCACGCCGCGGTGCGCACCAGCACCGCGTTCAAGGCCGAGGGCAAGCCGGCGCAACAGGCCACCCAGTCGGGCCCGATGTTGCTGATCGACGGCAAACTCAACGATCAGTTCCTTGCCGATTCGTCCAGCTTGAAATGGCGTAGCGGCGTGTGCGCCAAATCGCCGCATGAGGTCATTTTTGCGATCAGCGAGGCGCCGGTGAATTTCCACACGTTCGCGCGGTTGTTTCGCGACCAGCTGGGTTGCCATGATGCGCTGTACCTGGACGGCAGCATCTCGCAGTTCTACATCGACGGCGACGGTTACGCGGGTGCGCCTGCGTTCATGGTCAAGCCGTATGCCGGTATCTTTGCCGTATTCGGCAAACCCTGATCCGCGGCAAGCGCAAGGCCCTCCTCCATGACGACACGTCGTTGGCGCATCCTTCGTACCGTCCTGCTGATCTTGCTGGCGCTGCTGCTGGTTGCCCTCGTCGCGGCATGGTGGCTGCTTGCCGGCAGCCGCCCCAAGCTGGACGGCCAGCGCAAGCTGCCCGGGCTGGACGCGAACGTCAGCATCCGCCGGGATGCGCTGGGCACGGTCTCCTTCGCGGGAAAGCACCGCGACGACATCAGCTTCGCCATGGGTTATGTCCACGCGCAGGAGCGCTTCTTCGAGATGGACCTGATGCGGCGCATGAGCGCCGGCGAGTTGTCCGCGCTGGTCGGCCCGGCCGCGTTGAAGGTGGATCTCAATCACCGCCGGCATCGTCTGCGCGCCGTGGCCGAGGCGGCCTATGCGCAACTGCCGTCCACGCAGAAACATGCGCTTGATCGCTACCGCGACGGCGTCAATGCCGGTCTGGCCAACCTGCGCGAAAAACCATGGGAATACCTGCTGCTCGGCAGCCAGCCGAAGCCATGGCGCTCGGAGGACAGCATTCTGGTGATCGCGGCCATGTATCTGGATCTCGATGGCGACGGCCGCAACGACCGCGAACTGCGCATCGCGCAGATGCGCTCGGCGCTGCCCGGCCCCATGGTGGATTTCCTGCTCGCGCCCGATCCCGACTGGGAGGCGCCGCTGAGCGGTCGGCTCTCGCGTTCACCCGTGGTGCCCGCGGCGGACGTGTTCGACCTGCGCCATCTGGCGCCGGCCGCGGCATCGGGCAACCTGGCCGCCGCCCTGACGCCGGCGCTGGATGCACCACGTGCGGGCAGCAACAGCTTCGCGGTGGCCAGCGCGCTCACCGGCAACGGCGCCGCGCTGCTGGCCAACGACATGCACCTTGGGCTGAGCGTGCCCAACATCTGGTTCCGCACGCGTCTGCGCTATCCCGACCCGAGCGCACCGCATGGCGAGCGCGACGTCAACGGGGTCAGCCTGCCGGGCACCCCGGCGATCATCGTCGGCTCCAATGGCCAGCTCGCCTGGGGCTTCACCAACAGCTATGGCGACTGGGCCGACTGGGTCCGCGTGCAACGTGATCCGGCGGACCCCGCCCGCTACAAGGTGCCCGATGGCTGGGCGAAAATCGAAACGCATCAGGAACGCATCAAGGTCAAAGGCAAGCCCGATACCCTCCTCAAGGTCGAGTCCACTCGCTGGGGCCCGATCATGGGTACAGACACCGACGGCACCCCGCTGGCACTTGCGTGGATCGCGCATCGGCCGCGCGCCTACAACCTCAGCCTGATCCAGTTCGAGCACACCTCCAACGTGGCAGCTGCACTGGATCTCGCGCCGCAGTTGGGCATGCCGCCGCAAAACCTGCTGGTGGCCGACAGCGCGGGCCAGATCGGCTGGACGATCGCCGGCAACAGCATTCCACTGCGCCATGGCATCGACCCGCTGCTGCCTTCGGACTGGTCGAAACCGGGCAGCGGCTGGCACGGTTGGGCCGCGTCGGCGCAGTATCCGCGCATCGAGCATCCCGCCGACGACCGGTTATGGACGGCCAACAATCGCACCGTCGACGGTAGCGCGCTGGCCCTGCTCGGCAATGGTGGCCATGACCTTGGCGCACGCGCCCGGCAGATCCGCGACGACCTGCACGCACGTGCCAGTTTCGCGCCCGCCGACCTGCTCGATATCCAACTTGACGACCGCGCGGTGTTCCTCGGCCGCTGGCAGGAACTGCTGCAACGAACCCTGGCCGGCAGCAATGACCCCACGCTGCAGCTGATGCGCCAGCTCACCCATGACTGGCGCGGGCGCGCCGCTGTGGACAGCGTCGACTACCGGCTGGTGCGCGCGTTCCGCAACGAGGTCAGCATGGCCGTGCTGAGTCCGTTTGCCGCGCGGGTCAAGCAGCGCTACCCCGACTTCCGCTGGCCCGGCCAGAACAGCGCCGAAGCGGCCGTCTGGATGCTGATCCAGCAACAACCGGCGTGGCTGCTCGATCCGAAATTCGCGAACTGGCGTGCGCTGCTGACCGCTGCCGCGCGCCGCGTGGCCGACCAGCTCGGCGCGCAACGCGGGGGGCTGGCGGCACGCACGTGGGGCGAGCACAACCGCAGCGATATCCACCACGCGTTGTCGCCGGCGCTGCCCGCGTGGCTGGCCCACTTCATCGACATGCCCGACCAGCCGCTGGCGGGGGACAACAACATGCCGCACGTTGCCGCGCCAGGGTTCGGCGCCTCTGAACGGCTCGACGTGTCGCCGGGTCATGAGGCGCAAGGCATCCTGGAAATGCCCGGCGGCCAGAGCGACAACCCGTTGTCGCCGTACTTCGGCGCCGGACATGAGGATTGGGTTCACGGACGCCCGACTCCGCTGCTGCCAGGCAAGGCCGAGCACACCCTGACGTTGCAGCCAGCGGGAGGCTGAGCGCACGCGGGTGCCGGTGGCCGGGCGGCCATTCGGACGCCGCTCGCCGGTTCCAGCCGGACTCACCGTCTCGCCAGTTGCACAACATGGGGAAAGCTGACGCCCCTCCCCTTGGTGGTGCTATCTTGCGCAGAGCGCAGCCGACCGGCTCGGCAGTAACGAGGTTACTGCCCACGGTTTCGATGCGGGGACTATCCGGCAAGGGACTGCATGACAGGCACGGGAGTGCCGCATGTCATGACGCAGGGCTTGGTGTCACCAGCGTTCCCGTACTACGCCTTCATCAGCTACAGCCACCAGGACAAAGCCTGGGCCGACTGGCTGCACAAGGCGCTGGAAACCTATGCGGTGCCGAAACGGCTGGTTGGCCAGACCACCGCCGCTGGCGTGATTCCCAAACGCCTGACCCCAATCTTCCGCGACCGCGAAGACCTGGCCAGTGCCCATGACCTCGGTGGGAAGATCAACGAGGCGCTGGGGCAATCCGCCAATCTGATCGTGATCTGCTCGCCACATTCGGCGGCCTCGCCTTGGGTGCAGGGAGAAATCCTCGCCTACAAACGGCTCGGCCACGGCGAGCGGATCTTCTGTCTGATCGTCGACGGCGAACCCCACGCCAGCGGCCTGCCCGGTCGCGAAGCCGAAGAATGCTTTGCCGCCGCATTGCGCTTCGAGCTCGACGCCAACGACCAACCCACCCTGCAACGTGCCGAACCGATCGCTGCCGATGGCCGGTCAGGCAAAGACGGCAAGTCCAACGCCAAACTGAAGCTCATTGCCGGAATGCTTGGCGTAGGTTTCGACGCGCTCAAGCAACGTGAGTTGCGGCGAAGGGCGCGGCGCATGACGGCAATCGCCGCGCTTGCTCTGATCGTGACCATCGCGACCAGCGTGCTGGCAATCACCGCGTTGCTGTCACGCCGCGACGCGGTGTTGGCGCAGCACAAGGCGGTAATCGCACAAAAAGTTGCTGTCGTGGCGCAAGAGGCTGCAGAACGCCGGCAGAAACAGGCTGAAGGCCTGGTGGGATTCATGCTCGGCGACCTCAATGACAAGCTCAACCAGGTCGGCCGCCTTAGCATCATGCAAGCCGTCGATGACAAGGCACTGGCTTACTTCGAGTCAATGACCACGACAGACGCGACAGATTCAGCGCTGGCATTGCGCGTCAGCGCGCTACAAAAGATCGCGAGCGTGCGCATGGATCAGGGCCGGATCCCTCCGGCACTGCAGGCCTATCAAGCTGCTGCGTCGCTGGCCGCCGAACTCACACGCCGAGCGCCCGGCGACGTCGCCCTCGAAGGCACCTATGGCGACAGCTTGAAATGGGTGGGGCAGGCCTATTGGTACCAGGGTGACCTGGACAAGGCACTCAAGAATTTCCAGCTTGCAAGCACCTTGCTGGAAAAAGCGCACCGGGCCAAACCCGGCGACGACGACCTCGCGTTCAAGCTCGCGACGGCACACAACGACGCCGGGCACGTACGCGAAGCGCGCGGAGATTTTGACGCTGCGCGGCAGGACTACGCCGTCTATCTGCAGATATTCGAGGCCTTGCATCAACGCGAACCGGCCAATGCCAAGTGGCTCCCCTACCTGGGCAGTGCATGGAACAACCTCGGCAAGGTCGAATCGGAACGGGGGCACCTCGACCAGGCAGTGGCCAACTACCGCGCTGACCAGCAGATCAAGGCATCGATCGTCGCCCACGACCCGGCCGACCATGACGCGGAAGAGCAACTGTTGGTCAGCAATGCGATCCTCGGTCGCGCCTTGGCACTTTGTGGCGACAATAAGGCCGCACTGCGCTACACGCAGGCGGCGGTGGACAGCGC
>JBDTKM010000230.1:0-12215 GCA_039935315.1 Rhodanobacter sp.
CGCGAAAATCGCGGCGCAGCGCATCCTCCTCGATCGTGCCCCAGATATTGTCGCGCACGATGCGACCGTCGACGATGCGCCGGTCACCGTCCACGCCTTCCTCGCCGGTGCCACGAAACGTCGCCACCTCGATGATTTCGGGCCCGAACACCACGTGCGCGAGCCGAAACCGTCGACCTATCAGGCGACAGTTGCGAAACAACTTCTTTACTTCGTCCGGCGTGGCGTCGGTCGCCACGTCGAAATCCTTCGGCGACACATCCAGCAACAGGTCGCGCACCGCACCGCCGACAAGATACGCGGCGTAGCCGGCGTCATGCAGCCGATACAGTACGCGCAGCGCCGCCTTGGAGATGTTCTTGCGCGAGATGATGTGCTGATCGCGCGGAATGATCCGTAACGCGGGCGCGAGGTCGGTGCGTGGTTGGAGATTCAAGCGGTCGAAGTCCTTGCAGGGCAAACCCGCCCCGTCGTTGCCGTGAGTCAAGATGCCAAGCATCCTCAGTCGTCCGGCATGACGGCAACAGACGCGCCCGCCGGGCTTGCTCCGGCTTGACGCCGGGGCGGTCCCTCGGACATTGCCGCACGGAGCAATTCCGCTATACTACCGCGCTTCGTGGCACAACGCTCCCTTCGTCTAGTGGCCCAGGACACCGCCCTCTCACGGCGGGAACACGAGTTCGAGTCTCGTAGGGAGCACCACGGCTTTGTTCATGCGATCTCTCATGATCGCGGTGGGCCGCCGCGCACGCTGATCATGCGGACCACGCTCCGGGCAGCGGTTGAAGGCGGCCAGTCATGGCCGCACTCGGCATCACTTGTGCGATCATCGTCGGTCACCGTGATCGGCATCATGACCACCGGCTGACAACCGCACCGTCCTGGCGCAGATCAGCAAGCGGCCGTGCCTGGCCGCACTCCTCACAAGAGCACGCTATCCCATGACTTTTGTTGTCATCGACAATTGCATCAAGTGCAAGTACACCGATTGTGTCGAGGTGTGCCCGGTCGATGCGTTCCACGAAGGCGCCAATTTCCTGGTGATCGACCCGAACGAGTGCATCGACTGCACTCTGTGCGAGCCCGAGTGCCCGATCAACGCGATCTATCCGGAGGACGACGTGCCGGCCGGACAGGAGGCGCTGGCGGCGCTGAACGCCGAACTGGCCAAGGGCTGGCCAGTCATCACCGAGCGCAAGGATGCTCCGGCGGATGCGAAAGAGTGGGAAGACAAACCGGGCAAACTGGAACTGCTGCAACGCTGAGCTGACCCGACCTGCCTATAACGAAACATGCCGCCTCGAGGGCGGCATGTTTCGTTTGGCGCTGGTGGGTGGCTACTTCTTGCCCAACTTCGACTTCAGGCCATCGATCACGCTCGCCACGGCTCCCAATGAGTCGCTCTGGGCGCGGATCTCGCTCGCATCGCTACCACCGCTTTCGATGTGGATCTGCACTTGGTGGATCCCGCCGTCGGAGGTGCTGGCGGCGTCCTTGTGTCGACCAAAGATCCGCCCGAAGAAGCCGCGTTTCTGCTTCGTCGCGGCGGCGCTCACACTGACCACGTAAGTGTGCGTGGCATCGTCATGGCTGACCACTTGGCCGAGGTTGCCACCCGCCAGCACCTGCCCCACCCGCTGGTAGACGCCCTCGACACTGCCCGGATGCACGAAGCCATCGGAAATCTGGCCAGCCTGACCCTGAACTCCGGCCACGGCGGCTGTCGCGCCGCTGGCAATCGGACGGTTGGCGCCAGGCGGCGGTATCACCAGCGCATCGCTGGTGGATGGACGATCGAGGTTGGGCGGAATCTCCAGCGGCGCCTCCTGCTGGGCCTTTTCCCAGCCACTGTGCGAACGAAACATGCCGCAACCGGAGAGCAGCAGGCCGCTGAGCGCCACGGCCGGCAAGGCTATGAGGAGTGAAGTTTTCTTCATTGAGTTCAGTTTCCGTGGGTGAGTCGGGCCAGATGCAACCGGCCCAAGCTCTTTAGGATGACAGCACTTAGGATGACAGACTGGACAATACCTGGTGCAACCGGGCGCGGTCCGGGCCCTCGCTCAACTCCACCAGTGGCAACCTTGGTCGCGCCAGGCCCAGCCCCAAACATGGCAGGCCCGCCTTGACCGCGATCGGGTTGGGCGCGCAGTTCAGTGCCTGCAGCAAGGGCTCCAGCACCGCATGGCACCGCGCCGTGGCACTCTGATCGCCGCTGCTGGCCGCATCGCACAGCGCCCGGAATGGCTTGGGCGCCAGATTGGCCACCACCGAAACGGTACCCGCCGCGCCGGCCAGCATCGCCACGCCAGCACTGGCATCGTCGCCGGACAGATAGACGAAATCCGGACGTACAAGTTCCGCCAGCGCCGAAATCCGCTCGCGGTCGCTGCGCGCCTCCTTGATGCCGATGATTGCCGGGTGCTCGCGCAGGCGCCTCACGGTGTCCGGCAGCAAGTCGCAGCCGGTGCGGCTGGGCACGTTGTACATCAGCACCGGCAAGCCAGCTTGATCGGCCACCGCGCTGAAGTGCAGGAACAACCCTTCCTGGGTCGGACGCACGTAGTACGGCGTCACCACGAGCGCCGCGTCGGCACCCAGCGCGTGGGCGCGACGGGTGGCCGCAATGGTCTTGGCGGTGCCTGCCTCGCCGGTGCCGGCAATCACCGGAACCCGACCGGCAACATGGTTCAGTGCAAAAGTCAGCAGGCGATCGAATTCATCATCCTCGAGCATGTGCGCTTCGCCGGTCGACCCGGCCACCACCAGCGCCTGGGTGCCGCCATCGAGCTGGCAATCAATCACCCGACCGAACGCCGCCAGGTCGAGTGCGCCATCGGCGGCAAACGGAGTGACCAGCGCACAGATGCTTCCACGAATGTCCACAACCCGTCCTGCGTTCAAGGCAAGCCGTGCATGTTACTTGCCGCCTCACAAGAGGGGCAAGTAAGCTCGACCGGAGTAGTCTGATGCCTCCGCATCGGGCGGAACGTTGCCCACAGGTGGATTTCCTTGAAACCTTCTTCCACTGCCACTCCCGCGGCCAACCGCACGAGTGCCGACAACCAGTTGCTGATTCAGGCCCTGGCGCCGTCCAGTCAATCGCCACTGCTGGCGCTGGCGCGGCGCATCGCCGACGCCGGCTGCAACCTCTCCGAGTCGCGCGTCTCGACGATCGGTACGGAAATCTCGCTGATGCTGCTGGCCAGCGGGGCATGGGACGCGCTCGCCAAGCTGGAAACCGCGCTCACCAAGCTGGCCCGCGATGAGAGTTTGCGTCTGGTGCATTACCGCACCGGTCCGCGCGAAAACAGCACGCATTTGCTGCCTTACCTGGTGGAAGTGGTGGCCGCCGATCGCGCTGGCATCGTGGCACGCGTCGTGGAATTCTTCAGCCAGCACGACATCAGCGTGGAACAACTGAACTCCACCCGGTACCACGCCATGCAGACCGGCGCCGAAATGTTCCAGGCGCAGTTCACGATCGGCATTCCGGCGGACATTCACATTGCCGCGCTGCGCGACGATTTTCTCGAACTGTGCGACGGCTTGAATCTCGACGCGATCATGGATCCGGTGAAATTCTGAGACCCGTCAGGTCCGCCGAGCATCGCGCGAACACGCCATTCTGACAAGCCCTGTCATCTACTGCCCTGCCCGCGCTAGTCTGTGGCTGTGACCTTGCCGGAGCGACGCTGCATTGCAAGCCGCGAGTCGATTCATCTCAGCTGTTTCCGGCACGCCAAAGCGCCCGGCCCGCCTCCTCGCGGCGACATGGTCATCCATGTCCCCCCGCCATCCTTCCACCTGCTGACACGGCATCGCACCGCCGTGCAGGATCCGTCATGCTTGAAATCGGCAAGAAACTACCCGCGCTGAAAGGCACCACCGGCGACGGTGGGGAACTGAAGCTGGCCAGCTTCAAGGACGAATGGCTGGTGGTGTATTTCTACCCGAAGGACTCCACGCCCGGTTGCACCAACGAGGCGAAAGACTTTCGCGACCTGCATCCTGCTTTTCGCAAGCGCCACGCGCAGGTCATCGGGGTGTCGCGCGATTCGCAGAAATCCCACGCCAATTTCGCGGCGAAACAGGAGCTTCCGTTTCCGCTGATCTCCGATCCCGACGAAACCTGGTGCCAGGCGTTCGACGTGATCCACGAGAAAATGCTGTACGGCAAGCGCCACCTTGGAATCGTACGCAGCACCTTCCTGATCGACCCTGACGGCAAGCTCGCACGCGCATGGCGCGGAGTGAAAGTTCCCGGCCACGCGCAGGCCGTGCTCGACGCGATTCCCGATTGCTGAACCCGCCGCCACCCTGGAAAACCCTTACCGACTCCTTCCACCCACCAGCGAGGACACTTCCGCAATGACCGGAAGCAAGCGCATCTACGCTCTGGACACCAACGTCCTGCTGCATGACCCGACCTCGCTGTTCCGTTTCGAGGAACACGACGTCTTCATCCCGATGACCGTACTGGAGGAACTCGACGAGAAGAAGAAAGGTGCCTCGGAAGTCTCGCGCAACGGCCGCCAGGTCAGCCGTTTTCTCAATGAGCTGATCGAGGCGGGCAAGCAGCACGACCTCAGCGAAGGCCTGGAACTGGCCAACCCGCAAGGCATCCGACTCAAGCGCGGCGGGTCCGCCGGTCGGCTGTATTTCCAGCACCGCACCAGCAGCAACGGCCACGCCAAGGCCGACAACCAGATCCTCGCGGCGGTGATCGAACTGCGCGACCAGCATCCCGATCGCGCAGTGATCCTGGTGACCAAGGACATCAACCTGAGGATCAAGGCCGGCATCAACGGTCTGGTCGCCGAAGACTACGAGAACGACCGCGCGCTGGACGACTTCTCGCTGCTCTACACCGGCTCGACCGAGCTCCCGGTCGACTTCTGGGACCGCCATCCGGAAGTCCGCTCGTGGACCGATCACGGGCGCACCTTTTACGAGTTGGACCGTCGCGAAGACGAACTGTGGCATCCCAACGAATGCCTGTACCTGCCCGGCGAGAACGAGATCGAGTTGCGCGTGCTGCGACTGGACGATGAGCACGCCACGATGGTCTTGCTGGACGATCATTCGCACACCAATCATCACGTGTGGGGCATCGGCGCCCGCAACCGCGAACAGAACTTCGCCTTGAACGCGCTGATGGACCCGGAGATCGACTTCGTCACCCTGCTCGGCAATGCCGGCACCGGCAAGACGTTGCTGGCGCTGGCCGCCGGCCTGGCCCAGGTGATGGACCAGCAACGCTACCGCGAGATCATCATGACCCGCGCTACCGTGTCGGTAGGCGAGGACATCGGCTTCCTGCCGGGTACCGAGGAAGAAAAGATGACGCCGTGGATGGGCGCGCTGACCGACAACCTCGAAGTGCTGGCCAATCCCGAAGACGGCGGCAGCTGGGGGCGCCAGGCCACCAATGACCTGCTTGCCTCGCGGATCAAGATCCGCTCGCTGAACTTCATGCGCGGGCGTACCTTCCTGTCGCGCTACCTGATCATCGACGAAGCGCAGAACCTCACCCCGAAGCAGATGAAGACCCTGATCACCCGCGCCGGACCCGGTACCAAGATCATCTGCCTGGGCAATGTCGAGCAGATCGACACGCCCTACCTCACCGAAACCACTTCCGGCCTCACCTACGCGGTGGATCGCTTCAAGAGCTGGGAACATTCGGCGCATATCACGCTGCGTCGCGGCGAGCGGTCGCGGCTGGCGGATTTTGCGGCGGAGATGATGTAAAGAACGGTGTTCGGCTTTCGGTGTTCAGTGCCCACGCAGGCTGAAACTGAACACCGAAAGCCGAACGCTGAAAACCGCTCCATCACCATGAAGCTACAATGCAGCCTGACCACCTCACGCCGCACCGCCCCCCATGTTCTTCGCCCCCCGCCTGATCCTGCTCGCCCTGTTCGCCTTCTTCGCCCTGTGCGTGCTGTTGGTTCACCTGCGCGGACGGGTGCGCCTGCGATTCGATCGCCAATTGGTGGACCACTCGGCGATCTTTGCCCCGTACAACCTGCTGATGTATGCGTTCTCGGCGGTGCCGGCCAAGCCGATCCTGGACCGTCGCGGTTTCCCACAACTGGATCTGCTGCAGGCGAACTGGCAGACGATCCGCGAAGAAGCGCTGCGCCTGACCGACGCCGGTCACATCCGCGGCACCACGAAGAACAACGACGCCAGCTTCAACAGTTTCATCAAGCAGGGTTGGAAGCGCTTCTACCTGAAATGGTACGGCGAGCCGCTGGCCTCCGCCCAGGCGCTGTGCCCGAAGACGGTCGCACTGCTCAATTCCATCCCGGGCATCAAGGCGGCGATGTTCGCCACGCTGGCGCCCAACAGCAAACTCAACCCGCATCGCGACCCGTTCGCCGGCTCGCTGCGCTACCACCTGGGTCTGGTCACGCCGAACTCGCGCGATTGCCGCATCTTCGTCGACGGCGAGGAACACGCCTGGGGCGACGGCAAGGACGTGGTGTTCGATGAAACCTTCGTGCACTGGGTGGAAAACAAGACCGACCAGACCCGCGTGATCCTGTTCGCCGATGTCGAGCGGCCGCTGCGCGTGCGCTGGATGAGTGCGGTCAACCATCGCGTGGGCGCGTTCATGGGCAAGATCACCGCCTCGCCCAACAGCGACGGCGGCACCGAGAAGACGGGCTTCGTGAATCGGATGTATGCGCTGAGTCAGCGCAAGGGCGCGATGCATGAATGGAAAGCCGGCCTCAAGCGGCGCCACAAGAAGTTGTACAAGGCCGGCAAGTACGTCGGTATCCTGCTGCTGGCATGGATCATTTTCTTCGCGCCATGGCCGTTCGTTCACTGATTTGGACACCAGCGCGGCCCGCATGGCGCCGCGCGTCGTCTGTGTCGCTTGGCGCGATTGCCCGCGGCTTCGCAGGTGACCTACGCGGCGGGCGAACCACATGTTCAATGTGATTTTTTCTGACCCTCACGTTCCCTTCTCACGCGAAGATCGCAGCATCGCCGAAAGAATCTGCGCCGACACCGCCATGGAACTGCGCGACCTGTTGCCGGCTCTACCCGGCGTCGTACAAATTCAAATTGCCAACCACGGCCGGGTGATTCCGCAACTTGGTTACGGTGCCAGGGCAACGACGATGGACAGCGTGTCGTTCGTCGTGGATCCGGAGCACGCCAAGGGCAGCGCGATACTCATGCAGGAGCACCTTCGCCCATCGCTCTTCCACGAATGCCATCACCTGGTGCGCGGTTGGGTCTTGCGCGGCGGCAGGCCACCCAGGCGCTTCATCGACGGCGTGATTCACGAAGGTCTGGCCAGTGCTTTTGAACGCGACGCCGCAGGCCATGCTTCACCCTGGACCCGCTATCCGAGCGAGGTAGCCAACTGGGTGGATGAATTGCTCGCGTTGCCGGTAACCGCTCCCTACGCTGACTGGATGTTTTTTCACCCGGACGGCCGTCGCTGGATCGGCTATCGCGCCGGAGTCTTCATTGCCGACCGCGCCATCGCCGCCTCCGGCTTTGCCGCGGCTGAACTGGTGCACAGCTCCAGTGAGGAGATTCTTGCCTTGGCGGACATTCCCTCGCCACCGGTGTTGCATTAGCAGAACTTCTTGAGATGGCTCAAGACCGATCGAGAGCCGAGCCTGATCCTTTGTGCGACCGACCTCGTCCGACCTGCTCCGCCTGACGGAAGTAGCAGCTGCTCGGTGCCACAGCCGAGCATCGAGCCAGCGTCATCAGTCTCTGATTCGTCTCACGATTGCGTCGGCAAACGTGCCGGTGCTGCCCTTGCCGCCAAGATCCGGCGTCACGCTGTCGCGGTCGGCGGTCATGGTGTCGCGAATCGCCTTGCGCAACCGGTCTCCCTTGGCGACCATGTCCAGGAAATCCAGCATGTCGGCCGCCGCCAGCAGCAGCGCGCACGGGTTGGCAATGCCTTTGCCGGCAATATCCGGTGCCGAGCCGTGCACGGCCTCGAAGATCGCCGCGTGCTCGCCGATGTTGTCGCCCGGCGCCAGCCCCAATCCACCCACCAGGCCTGCGCACAGGTCCGACAGGATGTCGCCGAACAGGTTGGTGGTGACGATCACGTCGAACTGCTCGGGCCTCATCACCAGCTGCATGCAGGTGTTGTCCACGATCATCTCGTTGAACTCGATCTGCGGGTATTCCCTGGCGATCTCGCGCGCAACATTGAGGAACAGGCCGGAGCTGGTCTTGAGGATGTTTGCCTTGTGCACGGCCGTGATTTTCTTGCGGCCCTTCTTCACTGCCAGCTCGAACGCGTAACGCGCGATGCGGCTGCTGCCCTTGCGCGTGTTGCGCGTGACCGACTCGGCAATCTCGCCATCCGCGGACAAGGTTTGCCCCTCGGAGCGGTAGGCGCCCTCGGTGTTCTCGCGCACCGTGATGATGTCGATGTTCTCGTAGCGCGACTTGGTGCCGGGAAAACTTACCGCCGGACGCACGTTGGCGTACAGGTCGAAGTGCCGGCGCAAGGTGACGTTGACCGAGGTGAAGCCGCCGCCAATCGGCGTGGTCAACGGACCCTTCAAAGCCACTTTGTGCTCGGCGATCTTGTCCAGCGTGGCCTGCGGCAACAGGTCGCCGTACTTCTCCAGCGCCACCATCCCGGCGTCGATGAACTCGTAATTCAGGCCGCAGTCGAGGGCGTCGAGCACGCGCAGCGTCGCCGTCATGATCTCCGGGCCGATACCGTCGCCCGGGATCACGGCTATGGTCTTGCTCATTGGGGGGAACTCCTTGCAGCGAAAAGGTCGGCAACGCGCGTCGGCAGAAAATGCACGTACCACAACCCGGCAATTATCGCCGATACGCGTTCACACGAACAGCGCGCACGCGGCCCGGGGCGTTGGAAATAGCGGCACGGAGCATGTCAAAAAACGGCATGCGGCGAAGTCCGCCGGGCTCAGACGTGCTCCCCGCAACCCGTCGGCTCGCCGCCGGCACCTGACTCCAGATGGTCAAGCAGATCCACCGCACGGCGCAGGTGCGGGATCACGATCGAACCGCCAACCACCAGACCCACGCTGAACACCTCGAAGAACTCGTCGCGCTGCACGCCGGCCTGCTTGCATTGCGCCACGTGGTAGCTGATGCAGTCATCGCAACGCAACACCATCGACGCGACCAGACCAAGCATTTCCTTGGTTTTCACGTCGAGCGCACCGTCCTTGTAGGTCTGCGTATCCAGGGCGAAGAAGCGACGCACGACCTGGTTGTTTTCGGCCAGGATGCGTTCGTTCATGCGCTCGCGAAAGGCGCTGAATTCGGCCAGCTTGTCACTCACGCCGCCGACTCCAGCAACTCCCTCAAGCGGCCACTGCGATCGGCGGCCGCCAGCTCATCAAAACCACCAACATGCTGGTCGTTGATGAAAATTTGCGGCACCGTGCGGGCGCCACCGCTGCGCTTCAGCATCGTCTCGCGTTGCGCCTGGTCGGTATCCACGCGCATCTCGGTCCATTCCAGCCCGCGGGCTTTCAGCAAGTTCTTGGCCGCCACGCAATACGGACATACGGCAGTGGAATAGACCTCAATCTTGGGCATCACAACACTCCAGACAGCGAAACCTGTTGCTTAAATGGGGCCCGCCCGGCGACAACGCAAGCGGCGGAACCGACCCCGCTGCCAGCGGTCGTAATGCTATTGTCGCGTAGCCATGGCCATGACCCCCAAAAGCCTCGTCCCGCGTGTTTTGAGTGCGCTGATTTGCGCCGGACTGGCCTGCGCAGCTGCCGCGCAGGACGACACGCGTCTGCCCGATCTGGGCAGCTCGGCCAATGCATTGATCTCGCCGCAGGAAGCGCAGGATTACGGCGCCTCGATGTTGCGCCAGATGCGCGCGCTGGACATGGTAGTGGACGACCCGCTGCTGGACGACTACATCAATGATCTCGGGCACTGCCTTGCGGCCAGTTCCGACAAGCCGAAGGAGCACTTCGCCTTTTTCATTGCAAAGGACCCTGAAATCAATGCGTTCGCGGCGCCCGGGGGCTATATCGCGGTCAATTCCGGTTTGCTCACGATTACCCAGAACGAGAGCGAATTGGCCGGGGTGATCGCGCACGAGATTGGCCACATTACGCAGAACCACCTGCAGCGGGCGTTCGAAGCCTCGAAGAAAGACGCGCCGTTGATGGCCCTGGTATTGCTGGGCGCGGTTCTGGCCGGCACCGGCAGCCACAGCGGCGATGCACCAATGGCCGTGCTCGCCGGCGGCCAGGGCCTGATCGCGCAGAAATCGATCAACTTCACGCGCAAGGACGAGATCGAGGCCGACCGCGTCGGGATCCAGACCCTGGCGAGGGCCGGCTTCGACCCGAACGCGATGGCGGACTTCTTTCAGCGCATGCAGGACGTCATGAGCACGGGAGCCGGCGGCGAAGACGTGCCTGCGCTGCTGCAAACCCACCCGGTAACCGCCTTGCGCATCAGCGACGCCAAGGCCCGCGCTGGTGCGCTGATTGCCGCACAGAAGCTGCGCCCGTCCAGCGCGATCGGTCTGCAACAGTGGGGAAAACACACCGTACCCATCCCCTTCGTGAAGAACCCGATCGTGCTGGACGAGGCGCCCAGGAGCGGCCCGCTGGACATGTACGTGCTGATGCGGGCACGGGTGCGGGTGCTCGCCGGTGATGCCACCCGCGAGGCGAGCTATTACAGCTCCAACCTGCATGACCGGCGCGAGTTCAACACCCCGGCAAACCACTACGGATATGCGCTGGCACTTACCCGCAGCGGCCGTGGTGCGCAGGCCATCAGCCAGCTGCAGCCGCTGTTGCGCGAGGCGCCAGACAATCTGGTGCTGAAACTGGCACTGGCCGATGCCCAGTTGCAGGCGGGCCAACGTAAGCCGGCCCTGGCGATCTACCAGGCGCTCAACGTGCAATCGCCGCGCAATCGTGCGGTGGCACTCGCCTATGCCAAGGCGCTGACGGTCGGCGGCGACAAGGCGCAGGCCAGCGTGGCCGCAAATCTGCTGCGACCTCTGCTCAACGACGCCAGCGAACCGGAGATCTACAGTGCCTACGCGCGCGCCAGCGAAGCGGCCGGCGACAGCGTGCGCGCCGCCGAAGCGTTTGCCGACGCCAGCTATTACTCGGGGCGGCCGTTCGACGCAATGGAGCAGCTCAAGCGCCTGCTCAAGCAGGACAACCTCGATTACTACGCGCGAGCACGGATCCAGGCCCGAATCACCGAGCTGACGCCGCTGTTGCTGGAGTTGCGCAAGCGCCGGATCCAGACCGACGACAACCCCGACGGGCGCCAGCAATGGCGATCCGATGGCCGGTGCGGCCAATCGCTGTGCTTGGACTCCGGCGCCGCGCCCGTGCAAGCATGGCAACCCGGCAGCTGGGCCCGTGGCGATGGTGACCACGACTGAAGCGGCCGCGGCGCGCCATGTATTTGGCGCGCGCCATAAGCCAGAATGGGCACATGTCCCGACCGTCCACCCGCCTGCCGCCCGCCGTCGATCTTGGCGCCCCGCAGATGTATCTCAGTCGCGAACTGGCCGCACTGGAATTCAACTTTCGTGTGCTAGCGCTGGCTCGCGACGCCAGCGTGCCCCTGCTCGAACGCGTGCGTTACCTGAGCATCGTGGCGAACAATCTCGACGAGTTCTTCGAGGTGCGGGTGGCGATGCTCAAGCACCACCATGCCTACGGCTCGGCCGCGCCAGGGCCGGACGGCGTGCCGTCCGGCGAATTGCTGGCGCAGATCCGCAGCCGCGTGCTGGATCTGGTTGCCGAGGTCTACGCGGCCTGGCACGAGCAAATCGGGCCGCAGCTCGATGCCGAGCAAATCCACATCCTCACCCGCAGTCGCTGGACCTCACGCCAGCGCCGCTGGCTGCAAGGCTATTTCGAACACGAGGTGCTGCCCGTGCTGTCACCGCTGGGACTGGACCCGGCGCACCCGTTTCCGCGCATTCTCAACAAGACCCTCAACATCGCAGTGGTGCTGAAGGGCCGCGACGCGTTCGGCCACGAAGGCCACCTCGCCCTGGTGCGGGCGCCGCGCTCACTGCCGCGGATCATCCGGGTGCCGGCCGAAGTCAGCGGCCGGGGTGATCATTTTGTGTTTCTTGCCGAACTGTTGCAGGCCTTCGTCGACCTGATGTTTCCCGGCATCAAGGTGGTCGGTTCGTACCAGTTCCGGGTCACTCGCAACAGCGAGCTGATCGTCGAAGA
>JBDTKM010000231.1:0-4649 GCA_039935315.1 Rhodanobacter sp.
CATCATCGGCCTGCTGGCCAAGGCCATCCGGGCCCAGGGCATGCACTTCGGCGTGTCGTCGCATCGCGCCGAACACGACTGGTTCTTTGACGGCGGCCGCAGCATCGAGTCCGATGTCAACGACCCCCGCTACGCGGGTCTTTACGGGCCGGCCGAGGCGCATCTTTCCAAGGACGATCAGAACCTGGCCGAGGACTGGACCTATGTCTCGCAGGCCTGGCTGGACGACTGGCTGGCGCGTACTACCGAGCTGATCGATGACTATCACCCGGACCTGATCTATTTCGACTGGTGGATCGGCCACCCGACCTTTCGCAGCACCTTGCCGAAGATGCTGGCCTATTACTACAACGAGGGCGCGCGTCGCGGCGGGGTGGTCGTCAACTACAAGCTCGGCGACTTCCCCGACGGCGCCGGCACGCTCGATATCGAACGGGGACAGCTGACCGGTATCCATCCGACGCACTGGCAGACCGACACCTCGGTCAGCAATGCCTCGTGGGGCTACATCGAGCACGACACCTACAAGACGCCAAAATTCCTGATCCACATGCTGGTCGACGTGGTCAGCAAGAACGGCAACCTGATGCTCAACATCGGGCCGCGCGCCGACGGCAGCATTCCCGACAGCGAGCGTGACGTCCTGCTTGCGATCGGTCGCTGGCTGAAGACCAACGGCGAGGCGATCTACGGCAGCCGCCCGTGGCGGGTGTTCGGCGAGGGGCCGACCGAAGTCGTCGGGGGTACGTTTCAGGACACCAAGACCAAGCCGTATACCGCCGAGGATTTTCGCTTCACCACCAAGGCCGGTGTGCTCTACGCCATCGAGATGGGCTGGCCCGAGGACGGCCACGTGGTGATCCACTCGATCAAGCCCGGCGACCATGTGCGGACAGTCAGCCTGCTTGGCGACACGCAGGCGGTGCACTGGCAGCAAGCGGCGGATGGCCTGCACCTGAGCCTGCCCGCGCAGCCGGTGGGCCAATACGCCTATGTCTTTCACATCGACATGTTCGCTTCCAATCCGTAACAGGGGATATCCATGCATCGATTCATCTGGCTGCTGCTGGTCGCGACCTTGATCTGCAGTCCTGCTTTCGCCGGGCAACCCACCGCGATGTTCTATCTGATGAACTCGCAGAAATCGGTCAACTCGATGATCGCCCACGTCGACAAGATCGGTCTGCTGGTGCCCACCTGGTACGGCGTGGACGGCGAGGGACTGGTCAATGGCGCGCCCAATCCGTATGTGCTGAAGCTGGCCGCGCAGCACCACCTGCCGGTGATGCCGATCATCTCGATGAGCGCGGGCCGCAAGGGTTTTCACGACCTGCTGCATGACCAGGACGCCAAGCAACACATGATCGAGGCGATGCTGCAGCAGGCCGCTGAGCATGGCTACAGCGGCTTCCAGTTCGACTTCGAGAGCATCTCGTGGACCGATCGCGATGCCTATACGCTGATGGCTGCGCAGACCGCAGCGGCACTGCACAAGCATGGGTTGAAGCTGTCGATCGCGGTGGTGCCGAATGCGCCGGGTCACGCCGGCGAAGGCAAGTTCTCCAAATGGATGTGGCAGTACTGGCGTGGCGCGTACGACCTGACGGCACTGGGCAAAGTCGCCGACGTCATTTGCCTGATGACCTACGACCAGCACTCGCGCTGGACCACGCCCGGCCCGGTTGACGGCATGCCGTGGGTGCTCAAGCAGCTGCAGTACGCGCTGACGCTCGTGCCGAAACAGAAACTGTCGCTCGGCATCGCGTTGTACGGGTACCACTGGTATACGGGCGATCCGGTGAAGCCGGACGGCACCGAGGCATCCAACATCAGTGCCGACTATATCGATGCCGACGAGTCGTTCCCGTTGGCGAGGGAACAAGGTGCCACGATCCAGTGGGATCCGGTGGAGCACGAGTCCTGGTACTACTTCTATCGCGACGATATGCGCGAATGGGTGTTCATGCCCGACGCACACAGCTTCCACGACCGCCTGCAACTGGTCCATCAAGATGGTCTGGAAGGTTTCTGCTCCTGGGTGCTGGGCGCGGAAGATCCAAAGATCTGGGATGAGCTGCCCACCGTGGTGCGTTGAGCATGGCTATGCGGCAACTGCTGGCGATGTGCATGCGTGGCCTGTTTCTGTTCGCGCTGCTCGGCGCCGTGTCGCCGGGTGGCGCGCATGCCGCTGGAGCTGCCGCGCTGGCGCTGATTCCGCAGCCGGTGCAGGTCGCGCCGCAGCCGGGTACGTTCCGCGTCACCGCGCATACCGTGGTGTCGGTGCCGCCCGGCGATGCCGGGAGCTTGCGCGCCGCACACTATCTGGTCGACCTGGTCCGGCGCACGCGCGGCTTGACCCTGACCCTGAAACTGCAGGCGCAGGCACCGCCAAACGCGATCCGTCTGCTCTGCGATGCGCGGGCAGCGGTGGCGCAGCCGGAGGGTTATCTGCTGTCGGTGGACCGGGGCGGCGTCGAGGTGCGCGCACGCAGCGAGGCTGGCGTGTTCTATGGTGCGATGACGTTGTGGCAGTTGCTTACGCCTGATGCCGGACACGGCGCGGTGGTGCTGGCCGGTGTGCGTATCCACGACTGGCCCCGCTTTCGCTGGCGCGGCCTGATGCTCGACTCGGCCCGTCATTTCCAGAGCGTGGCGACGGTCAAGCTGGTGCTCGATGCGATGGCCCGGCACAAGCTCAACGTGTTTCACTGGCATCTCACCGATGACCAGGGCTGGCGCTTGCAGATCAAGCGCTATCCGAAACTCACCGAGATCGGCGCATGGCGCACACCGCCGGGGGCCGGTACCCACGGCGAGCCCGAGCGTTACGGCGGCTTCTATACCCAGCTGCAGGTGCGCGACATCGTCGCCTACGCCGCCGCCCGGCACATTACGGTGGTGCCGGAACTGGACATGCCCGGCCACGCGCAGGCAGCGGTGGCGTCGTATCCCGACCTCGTCGGCGTGACCGGCCAGCGGCCGCAGGTGTCGGTCGACTGGGGCGTGAATCCGTATCTCTACAACACGGATACCAGGAGCCTCGGCTTCATCAAAAACGTCCTCGACGAGGTGATGGCACTGTTTCCGTCCAGCTCCATCCACGTCGGCGGCGACGAGGCGATCAAGGATCAGTGGAAGGCCTCGCCGGCCGTGCAGGCGCAGATGAAACGCCTCGGCATCGCCAACGAAGACGCCTTGCAGAGCTGGTTCATCGGGCAGATCGGCCGGTACCTGCAGCAGCACGGGCGGCGCCTGATCGGCTGGGACGAGATTCTCGAAGGCGGCCTGCCGGCGAGCGCGTCGGTGATGTCGTGGCGCGGCACCCAGGGTGCGATCGACGCGGCCAAGCTGGGTCACGATGTGGTGCTCGCACCGGGGGGTTCGCTGTATTTCGATCACCTGCAGAGCGGTCGTAGCGACGAACCCAACGGACGCTACGGCGTGCTGCCGCTGAAGACCGTCTATGCGTTCGATCCGATCGACCCCGCGCTGACCGCGAACGAAACTCACCACGTGCTGGGCATCGAGGCCGCGTTGTGGTCGGAGTTCCTGCCCTCGGCCTGGCACGTCGAGCACGCGCTGTTTCCACGCATCGATGCGCTGGCCGAGGTGGCCTGGTCGCCGCGTGCCGCGCGTGACTGGCCGGGCTTTCTGGCACGGTTGCCCGCACAGCTGAGGCGTTACCGTGCGCTGCAAATTGCGGTGGCCGACAGTGCTTATGCGGTGGACATCACGCTCGACCATGGCGTCAACGCCGCGCTGGCCAGCGGCAACGCGCGCGTGAAGCTGGCCAATCAGCTGGGCGACGGCCAGATCCACTACACCACCGACGGCAGCGCGCCGACGCTGGCTTCACCACGCTATGCGGGGCCGTTCGCGGTGGCGCTGCCGGTCACCGTCCGTGCGCGTCCGTTCACGCCCGATGGCACCGCGCTGGCCGCGACGCGCGATCGTGTGCTCGATGGCGTGGCGCTGCGCACATTGTCCAGCAGCGATCTCAAGACGTGCCCCGGCGGCGATTACGGTCTGCGCATGCCGTTGCTGCCCGACCTCGGTGCGCCCGATACGCAGGTGTACAACGTCGACATCTTCAAGGCGTGCAAGATCTACCCGGCGGCTCGGCTCGACGGCATCACGGCGATCCGCGTGGAGGCTGCACGGCTGCCGCGCAACCTGGGTCTGGCGCACGATCAGGTCAAGGTGATCAGCTATCCGAAGGTCACCGCGCACGGTGAGCTGGAAGTGCGCCTGGACAGCTGCGACGGGGCCGTGCTCGCCCGCTTGCCGCTGCCGGCGGGCACGGCGCTGGGCACGCGCATCGCGTTGCAAGGTGCGATGCCTGCCCAGACCGGCACCCATGACTTGTGCATGCGTTTCACTGCGCCATCGGACGGCCCGCTGTATGCCATCGGCACGGTCCGGCTGATCGACCCATCATCGGGCCACGTCGCCCACCATTCGCCAGGGAACCCTTCGCCGTGATGACTGCCCATCGTCTACCTCTGCGTCATGCTCGCCGCTTGATCTGCCGGTTTGCCGTCGCAGCCGTGCTGCTCGGTTTGGCGCTGCCAGGCTGGGCCGCCAGTGCGCCGCTGAGTTCGCAGTCGCTCGATCAGGGCTGGCAGTTCCGCCTGGCGCCCGGCGACAGC
>JBDTKM010000232.1:0-10900 GCA_039935315.1 Rhodanobacter sp.
AAGCCCAAGCCCAAGCCCAAGCCCAAGCCCAAGCCCAAGCCCAAGCCCAAGCCCAAGCCCAAGCCCAAGCGTCCCGCGGGATGAAGTCGGGCAGCAGACGGCGTCGATGCCGCTGCGCCGCAACTTCGGCTGAATCGAGTGATCCGCTGTGCGCCTGCAACGGCTCGGCCGCGAGGTCAGTGCCCTCGCCGATCCGGTGAAAAGCTGTCGAAGGGCGTCGTGGCACGGTGGCGTTCTTGCGAGCAGCCCGACGTTCGCCTGGATCAGCGCGGCGACGGTGGCGGCAGCGCGATCGAGTGCGGGTCTTGTCGGCGCATCCGCTTCGCGGGTTGACGATGCGCGTGCGCTCTACGCGCTCGTTCGGCAATGGATCTGATGGCGCCGGCATGGCACGGCCAGTCACAAGCACAGCGGGGCCCGAACCACGCGCGCCCCGTGCCTGGCTCCGCACCGGCGTCTTCACATCGCGCGCAGCATCGGTGGCCGATGATTGGAGCTTTGCAATTGAGGAGATATCGCGATGAATACCAAGATGACGGTCCTTGCCCTTGCCTGTGCGCTGGCGCTGTCCGCCTGCAGCGACAACTCGTCGTCACCTGCCGCGTCAACCGCCGCGCCGGCGACCACCACGACTGCGCCGATGGAAGCACCTGCTGCGGCGGCCTCGACGCCCGCCATGACGCCAGCGGCACCGTCCGCAGCCGTGCCGGCGGCGGGTGACAAGCCGGCGGCCGTGGTCAACGATTGCGCCACCGAGATCGAAGGGAACGACGCGATGCAGTACAACGTGTCCTCGATCGTCGTGCCGGCATCGTGCAAGGATTTCAAGCTCACCCTCAAGCACACCGGCAGTTTGCCGGTGACGTCGATGGGTCACGATGTCGTGATCAGCAAGGCCGCGGACATGAAGGCGGTGGATGCCGCTGGCATGACCGCCGGTGCGGGCGCAGGCTACGTGAAGGCGGATGATCCGCAAGTCATCGCGCACACCAAGCTGATCGGGGCCGGCGAAACCACCTCGGTCAGTTTTCCGGTGAGCAAGATCCAGGGTGACGGTCCCTATGCGTTCTTCTGCAGCTTCCCCGGACACTCTGTCCTCATGCATGGGTCGATCAGCGTCAAATAGCCCCACTCGACCGGGACGTGGCGATGGCCCACTGAGGTCGTCGCTTCCGGGCGCCGCATCGACGCTTGTCGGTTGATGGAGAAGATGAGGCCGCGGTCCGTTTGGATCGCGGCCTTTCTGCGCGGCTGGCGCTGTGTCGGCAAGAGTCCGCTCGCGGGTGATCCGGAGCTGACTTGCCGGGTTAGATGCCGCGGCGTTCTCTCGCCGAGCGCCATAGCACGACGGCGGCGAGCAGCAGCACCAGCGCCGCGGCCAGCAACGAGTCGGCAAACCCGTGCGGCAGGTGTACCACCGCGCTGACCAGCAACGGGCCGATGATCTGGGTCAACGCGAAGGCGGCGGTGAGCGTGCCGATGAAAGCAGTGGCCGAGCTCGGCGCGATCGTGTGCGCCTCGCGCAAGCCGGCCATGGTAACCACCATGAACGTGCCGCCGACCAGCAGGGCAGCGATCAGGATCGCGGCCAATTCTGGCCAGGTCACCGGCAAAGCCACGCCGATCGCCATCAGCACATACGAGCCTGCCCACAACCTGCGATTGTTCATCGCGTGCAGCCAGCGCGCGGCGATCCAGGTTGACAGCGCCGCCGCGGTTCCGAAAAGCGGCCACGCCAGCCCGA
Source organism: Rhodanobacter sp. (assembly GCA_039935315.1). GTDB lineage: Bacteria > Pseudomonadota > Gammaproteobacteria > Xanthomonadales > Rhodanobacteraceae > Rhodanobacter. The sequence goes on from JBDTKM010000232.1 coordinate 1,745, forward strand.
ATACAGTCGGATCGGTGACGTAACGATGCGCCATGGCCGGCAGGAAGGTAGCCGGGATGATGTAGCCGAAGCCGAGCGCGGCATAGCAAAGCGCGACCCGCACTCGATCGCCGTTCCAGCGCATGCGCGGCACCGGTGCGGATACGGCGGCCTGCTCCCGCAATGAGCGACCGTGGAACGCGGGCCACACGATGAGGGTGAGCAACAACGCCGCCGCGCCCAACCCTTGCCAGGCGTGATCTGCATCGACCGCCAGGGACATCAAGCCCAGGCACAGCAATCCTGCGCCGGCGACGCCGACCCCGACGCCGGCGAACACCACCCCGCCCGCATCGGCGCGCTGCAGCGCGTGCAGATGTTCCAGCGCCCACGCCGACACGTGCACCAGCACCCATGCGCTGGCCACGCCAGCGGCCAGGCGCAGCAACAGCCACAGCGCAAACAGGTGGGCGAGCCCCATCGCGAAGGTGACCCCGGCGATCAACAGCAGGCCACCTCGAATCGCCCACGCGGTCGACAGTCGTGCCGCGCACAGCGCGCCGAGGAAGTAGCCGAGATAATTGGCAGCGGCCAGCCAACCTGCGGCCGCCAGGCTCAGGCCGACTTCGGATTGCATCATCGGCAGGATCGGCGTGAAGGCGAAACGGCCGATCCCCATCGCCACCGCCAGCGCCACCAGACCAGCGCCCGCGATCATGGCGACGCCCGGGCGCGCTGCCACAGGAGGGGTCGAGTCATCGTGCATCATGCGATTTTACGCCGCGGCATGCTGCAAAGACTGGCCTGTGTACGGCACACGCTGTGCCTGATGGCTGATGGCTGATGGCCGATGGCGGGTGCGCTGGGGCTGACGTTGACCTGAGCGGAGGGGGCTTTCTACAGGATTTTTCCAGGGCGCATGGACGCCCGACGAGAGGAATCATCGAACGGTGCATGAGCGCGGCGAGGGTTCCGGATGGCGGCGCCGCTTCAGTGGTTTCGCGTGGCCGCATGGCCATCAGGTCCGGATGCGAGGGGCTGTCATGTCCAGCCCACACGTGGACGCGCAGGTGTCCCTACGAGCCGTGCTGACGTCGTTCGTGCGCGCGCACAAACGCCAGCACGTCACGCAGCGTGCCGGCCTGATCGTGCAGCGGCCGCGACAGGGCGAACACGAGAGCCATGTGGCCGACGCCGGGATAGAGGTTCAGTTCGGCGTCATCGCCGACGGCCTGCGCCTTGCGTGCCAGCGCCACGCTGCCGGCGGCACGGACCTCGTGATCGTCGGTACCCTGCAACAGCAGCATCGGCGGGTCGCCACGTCGCACGAAGTTGATCGGGTCAGCTAGCCGCTGTTCGCGTGGTCGGGTGCCGAAGATGCGCTGCATGCCAGCGTCATGCGGCGGAATCGGCACGAAGTCGTAGACGCCGGCCAGGCCGATGAAACCGGCCAGGCCGTGCAGCGACATGCCATCGGCGGCCAGCCATGTCGGGTTGGTCGCGAGCAGCCCGGCGATTTGTGCGCCGGAGGAGTGGCCCATGACGAACAGGTTCTGCGGGTCGCCACCGAATTGGGCGGCATGTTCATGGGTCCACACCACGGCGCGGGCCGCATCCTGCATGAAGCCGTCCAGCCTGACGCCCGGATATTTGCGGTAGTCCGGGATGACCGTGATGATGCCGTTTGCGGCAAGTGTCGTGCCGACGAAGCGGTACCACTGGCGTTTGCCGCGGGTCCAGTCGCCGCCGTAGAAGAACACCAGCACCGGGGCGTGTGCGGCATGAGCGGGCCGGTAGACATCCAGCGCAAGGCGCTGTCCTGGCGCGAACACCAGATCGCGTTCCAGCTCGACCCCGTTGCGCTGGTCGGTACTGTTGAGCGCGCCGAACAACACCGTGCGACAGCCGCCCAGTGACAGCAACGCGACGACGGCCATCAGCCACGCTGTGTGCCGCGAAACAGAAGGCAGACAAGGAGAGCGCAATCGAGTGTCCTGGATGACGACGGTGATATCAGAAGGAGCTGCCAACGCGCGAGACTGCTGGGCGGATGACAAATTGGGCAGGGTCAGGATTCTGCCGGACTTTGGTTGGCCGGCCTGCGAATCCGTCTGGGTGGTCCACTATCCCCCGATTCGCCTTCCATGGAACCACCCTGGAGCGACGAATCAAGGAGGGCTGTCTTCACCCAGCCGAAGTCTCGCCCCGGCCAGCAACGGGCCGGCAGATTCCTGGAACGGGCGACCCCTGCTCAACCGCCCGAGGCATCAGCATCCACGCGAGCGTGACGACGGAAGTGCCATGATCCGCGTTCTCTCGTCTCTCTTCGTCTCGTTCCCGTCCCCCAAGGAGTCCCCCATGCAATACCGTCGCGTTGGCACATCAGGCCTGCAACTTTCCGCGCTGTCGTTCGGCGCCTGGGTCACCTTCGGCAAGCAGGTGGGGCGATCGCAGGCGCGCGACATGCTGGCGCTGGCGCATGAGCGCGGGGTCAACTATTTCGACAATGCCGAAATCTACAACAACGGCGTGGCCGAACAGGTGATGGGTGATGTGCTGGCCGACCTGCGCTTTCCACGGGACAGCTACTGTGTCTCCAGCAAGGTGTTCTTCGGCGCCGTCGACAAGCCCTTGCCGACCCAGCGCGGACTGTCGCGCAAGCATGTGACGGAGGCCTGCCATCAAGCCTTGCAACGGCTGCGTGTGGATTACCTCGATCTGTACTTTTGTCATCGGGCTGATCCGGACACGCCCGTCGTCGAAACCGTGGCGGCGATGGATACCCTGATCCGCCAGGGCAAGGTGCTGTATTGGGGCACCAGCGAATGGCCAGCGGACGCCATCGAGGAGGCACATCGCGTCGCCCGCGAGAACCATTTCTACGCGCCGATCGTCGAGCAGCCGCAGTACAACCTGTTGCATCGCGAACGAGTGGAGGTCGAGTACGCGCCGTTGTACGAGAAGTACGGGATGGGCACCACGATCTGGTCGCCGCTGGCCTCGGGGCTGTTGAGTGGCAAGTACAACGATGGCATTCCGGCTGATTCGCGGCTGGCACAGTCAGGCTACGAATGGCTGCGCAAGGAAGTGCTGGGCGAGGGTGACGAGCGGCTGGGCAAGGTCCGCGCGTTGCAACCGATCGCGGAAGAACTGGGCATGAGCCTGGTGCAGTTGGCGATCGCATGGTGCCTGCTCAACCCGCACGTTTCCACCGTGATGCTGGGCGCCAGCAAGCGTGAGCAATTGGCGCAGAACCTGGATGCGCTGGAACTGCTGCCGCGGCTGGATGCCTCGATCGCGAAACGCCTGCGCGAAGTGGTGGGCGGTTGAGCGGCATGCAGTAACCGCGAACAGTAGCCGCGAGCGGTTGCCCGCGCTGACCCGCTGCGCAGAGACAGCGAGGTTTGCGGCGGGTGCGGGAAGTCGAGCGACCGTCGTGCCGGAAGTCTCCGCAGCGACGGGCGCTGGTTGCGCAGGTTGACACTTAAATGAGAATGATTATTATTTAGATGTCATCGACTCGCTGCAGGCAGACCCATGTCCGTCCTCTTTTTGCGCTCATCGTTTTTCCCTTCCACGCCGCAGCGCGTCATGGCACCGCTCCCGGGCGATGCGCCGGCCACGCGTCGGGTCACCGCCGAGTCCTTGCGGCATGGCCTGCGGGGTGGCCATCACGACGTGCCGATCGAGCATCCGCGCAGCGAGTATCAGCTGCACGCGAGCGGCAACGACAAACTGATTCCGACCAGGCAGTGATGGGCATGCAGCTTGACCGCACCCATCTATTGCAGCGAGTGGCCGCCACGATCTGCCCGGGTAGCGGATACCTGTCGGGCGGGTGCGGGCGTACCTGCGGAACCACCGTTTGTCGAGCCAGATTGCGTCTGACTGCCGCCGAGTGGGTGGCGAGCCTGCCGGCGCTCGGTGAGGTGCTCTATCTACGCGGTCCCGCCGAGTGCCCAGTGCGGGCAGGGCTATCGCATGGCGTGCTGGTCGAGTCCGCCGAGTTGGCGCCCTTGCTGCAAACCCGCGCGCTGGCAGCAGCTGGCGCGATCACCCAGGACGGGCCGCGCGAGTGGATCGAATGCATGAGTGACGGGGGTCGCGTGGTGGCCCGCCTGTATTTGCTGCCGGACACGGACTACCTGGCCTGGGATGCCTTGCAAGTCGGTGCCGGCCCGGCGTGGGAGGAACCGACACGGGTGAGTTCGACCTCATGGCGCCCGGTCAGTGCCCGGCTGCTGCGGTTTCGCGTGCGTCGGCTCGCCGGTATGCAGTTGCTTGGCGCCGAAGCGGGCATCGGAGCGTCATCGCTGGGTCGCGACCTGGCCGCCCGGATTGCCCGCGACGAGGTGTTGTCGCGCTGAGGTCCGGCATGGAATTCGGCTTCGGCTTGTGCCACACACCGGCGCCCGTGGCACCACGCGTCCGGCTGTCCGCAAAGTGTCCGCGGACACCGGTATATCCGGAATATAAGATTCCAAGTCATTGAACTGAGGCGTTTTATCGGATTACGGGTCGCTGGCACGTGGATTGCTAGGTATCGGATATAGCCGCACCGCGTGCGACCAGGGACTGCAGGATGATCCGCGACACCTCCGCAACCGACCAGTTGGTCGAGCTCAAACCCAATCGCAAGCGACAGCTGCTGCTGGCCGGTGCCGGCGTGGTCGTGCTGGTGCTGCTGGTGTGGTTGGCGCCGGGCATCGGTCGACTGTTTTCCGCCTCCGGTTCGGTGAGTGCGTCGCGCCTGTCGTTCGCCACCGTCCAGCGCGGGCCGTTCGTGCGCGATATTGCCGCCGAAGGCAAGGTGGTGGCGGCGAACAGCCCCACCTTGTACGCCACCTACGGCGGTGCGGTGGTGCTCAAGGTGCACGCCGGCGACGTCGTGCAAAACGGCCAGATACTGGCCGTGGTCGACAGCCCGGAGTTGCGCAACAAGCTGGCGCAGGAGCAGAGCAACGCCGACGCGTTGCAGGTGGCCTACGAGCGCGCGCAGATCGATGCGCGCAAGCAGAACGCGCAACTGCACGAGGCTTACGAGAACGCCAGCATCGACGAGCAGACCGCCAAGCGCAATCTCGACCGTTACCAGAAGGCGTTCGCCAAGGGGGCGGTATCGGACATGGACGTGGATCGCGCCAAGGACGCGCTCGACAAGGCACAAATCAGTGTGCGTCAAGCGCAATCCAATCTCGGCCTGGACAAGGACAGCCTCAACTTCGACATCAAGGCGAAGAAGCTGGCCTATGAGCGCCAGGTACTGCTGGTGCAGGATCTGCAGCGCCAGGTCGGTGACCTCAACGTGAAGTCGCCGGTGGAAGGTCAGGTCGGCCAGTTGTTCATCGCGCCGGTGGCCACCGTGGCCAAGGATGCGAAGCTGCTCAGCGTGATCGACCTCTCAGCGCTGGAAGTGGAAGTGCAGGTGCCGGAGAGTTTTGCGCGCGATCTCGGCATCGGCATGACTGGCGAGATCAGCGGCAACGGCAATACCTGGAAAGGCCTGGTCAGCACCATCTCGCCCGAAGTGGTCAATGGTGAAGTGGCTGCGCGGGTGCGCTTCGATGGCGCCACGCCGAAGCAACTACGCCAGAATCAACGGCTGTCGGTACGCATCCTGCTCGATCATCGAGACAACGTACTCACCGTGCAGCGCGGCTCCTTTGTCGACGAATCCGGTGGCAGTTATGCCTACCTCGTGCATGACGGTATCGCCACCAAGACCCCGATCCGCGTCGGTGCCAGCAGCATCGACAAGGTGGAGATCCTGCAGGGCTTGAAGGAGGGCGACAAGATCGTGATTTCCGGTACTGACAATTTCAAGGGCGCGGCGAACGTCGCGATAAGCAACTGACATGATTTTTCCTTCTCCCGCCGGCGACCTTGGGAGTGCCCTTGTGGGGGAGAAGGTGCCCGCAGGGCGGATGAGCGTGCGGGGCTTGCGCAGATTTCATGGCAAGGCCGGACCCTGTCCCCAACCCCTCTCCTGATGGGAGCCGGGCTTCACAATCTTCACCCACCAAGGAACCCACCATGCTCAAGATGACCCACCTGTCCAAGGTCTACCGCACCGAAGTGGTGGAGACCTATGCGCTGCGCGATTTCAATATTGATGTGAAGGAAGGTGAATTCGTCGCCGTCACCGGTCCGTCCGGTTCGGGCAAGACCACCTTCCTGACCATCGCCGGTCTGCTGGAAACCTTCTCCGGCGGCGAGTACCACCTCGACGGCATCGAGGTCAGCAACCTCAATGACAACGCGCGCTCGAAGATCCGCAACGAGAAGATCGGCTTCATCTTCCAGGCGTTCAACTTGATTCCCGACCTCAACGTGTACGACAACATCGAGGTGCCGCTGCGCTATCGCGGCATGAAATCCGCCGAGCGCAAGCAGCGCATCATGGACTCGCTCGAGCGCGTCGGCCTGGCCTCGCGCGCCAAGCATTACCCGGCCGAACTTTCCGGTGGCCAACAGCAGCGGGTGGCGATCGCCCGCGCATTGGCTGGCAGCCCACGCCTGCTGCTGGCGGATGAACCGACCGGCAACCTCGACACCCAGATGGCTCGCGGCGTGCTCGAACTGATTGAAGAAATTCATCGGGACGGCGCCACCATCGTGATGGTCACCCACGACCCGGAACTGGCCGCCCGCGCCCAGCGCAACGTGCACATCATTGATGGGCAGGTGGTGGATCTGGCCGAGGAGCCGCGGTTTCACACCCAAGCCGACGCCTCGGCGCAAACCCACAGCTGACCCTTGGTAGAAGCTCGCTCAACGGCGACGCTTCTACCCGGATCTACCGCTATCTGGAATCGGGAGCAGCGCCTGCAGGCGGGCTCCTGCGGTTACCTCGTGCGCGACAGGGGTGTTGAAGATGTTCGGCTATTACCTTGCACTGGCAATCCGCAGCCTGAAACGCAGCCCCGGCCTGACCGCGCTGATGGTGCTCAGCATCGGCGTGGGCGTCGCGCTGGCGATGACCACCTGGACGCTGGTGCGCACGATGTCGAGTGACCCGATCCCCCAAAAGTCCGCTCAGCTGTTCGTGCCGACGATCGACATGTGGGGGCCGGCGGCACATGCAAAAGAAGGTGGCGACAACGAACCGCCCGACATGCTGGATTACGGCACCGCCGTCGCATTGATGCGTGAGCACCGCGCGCACTTCCAGTCGCCGGCGTACTGGGTACAGCCCACGGTCATCCCGGCACGGGCCGACGAGCATCCGTTCGGGACCTCCGGTTTCGCCGTATCAAGCGAATTGTTCCCGATGCTGGATGTGCCGTTCCTCTATGGCAGTGGCTGGAGCCCTGCTGACGACAAGGCCAGTGCGCAGGTCGTGGTGATCAGCAGCGAACTCAACGCCAAGCTGTTTGGCGGTGGGAACAGCGTTGGCAAGATGCTGAAGCTGCATGGCGGCAGTTACCGCGTGGCCGGCGTCATGCGCGACTGGAACCCGCAACCGGTCTATTTCGACGTGCCGGCCAATGGCGGCTTCATGCTGCAGCCGATCAGTGTGCTGCTGCCGTTCAGTACCGCGACGGCGGCGCAACTTCCTCATGACGGCTCGACCGAATGCTACAAGTCGAGTGCGGAGCCCGGCTTCACTGGTCTGCTGCACTCCAGTTGCATCTGGATAAGTTACATCGTCCAGCTTGACGGCGCGCCAGCCGTGCATCAGTACCAGCAATATCTTGAAGGCTTTGCCCGGCAACGTTTCGACTGGCCGCCCAACGTGCGGTTGCGCGGGCTGATGGCGTGGCTCGGCTACCTGCAGGCGGTGCCTCCGGGGATCCAGATTCTGCGGCTGGTGGGAGTGGGGCTGCTGATCGTGTGCCTGGTCGACACGGTCGGGCTGATGCTGGCGAAGTTCCTGCGCCGCAGCGCTGAAATCGGCGTACGTCGCGCCTTGGGCGCACCGCGCCGCGCGATCTATGCCCAGTTCCTGACCGAGGGCGCAGTGATTGGCGTTGCCGGTGGCGCGATCGGCTTGCTGCTGACGTGGCTGGGGATGCTATGGCTGCGGCAGCGGCTTCCGGATGGCTGGTCGGCGCTGGCACCGCTCGACGCCGGGATGCTGGCCGAAGCGCTGCTCGTCGCTACCCTCGCCACGTTGCTGGCGGCCTTGTATCCCACGTTTCGCGCTGCGCACGTGCAGCCGGCGTGGCAACTGAAATCAAACTGATGACCGCGCCATGACCCTGCATCCCATGCTTGCCGCGCTACTCAAACACAAGGCTGGTGTATTCCTGATCGGCCTGCAGATCGCGCTGACCCTGGCGATCGTTTGCAACATTCTGTTCATCGTGGGGCAGCGTGTCGAACGTGTCTGGCGGCCGACCGGGCTCGTCGAAAGCGATTTGTTCATGGTCACCCAGACCTTCATCGGTGCACCAGGCGCAGATGATCAGGCGGCGGTCGAAAAACTCGATTCCATGCAACGAACCGATCTCGCCGCATTGCGTGGCTTGCCGGATGTGGCGTCGGCGACGCCAATCAACACCCTGCCGCTGTTGCGCAGTCGCTGGGGCACCAGCGTCGGCTTGCAAGCTGACCAGCAGCGCGGCGCGACCCAGGCCGACACGTACACGGGTGGCGAGCAGATGTTGCAGAGCCTGGGCTTGCAACTTGTGGCGGGGCGTGACTTCACCAGCACGGATGTGCGTCACGGTGCAGAGAGCAAAATCACCAAGCCACCGGTGGTGATCGTGACCAAGGCACTCGCCGATCGATTGTTTCCACACGGCGATGCGCTGGGCAAACCGATCTACCTCGGCGTCAATTCCGTTCCGAGCATGATCGTGGGCGAGGTTGCGCGGATGCTGACTTCCAATCCCGATGAGAATGATGCGTTTGCCTATCACGCCGTGCTGATCCCGCTGCGGATTGACGCCGCGTCGACCGCCTACGCGGTGCGCTCCCACCCAAACCGGATGGCGGCAGCCATGCGCGAGGCCCGCAAGACGCTGTTCCGGCTCGATCCTCTGCGGATCATTCCGCCGGGCGGCCGCTACAACCCGGAAGGTATCCGCACGTTCGCCCAGATCCGCAGCTGGGGCTACGCGCTGGATCTGTTCATGGTCCAGGTGCTCAGCGTCATCTGCGTGATCCTGCTGGTGATCACCGGCGTCGGCATGGCGGGGCTGACCAGTTTCTGGGTCAACCAGCGCCACAAGC
>JBDTKM010000233.1:0-5706 GCA_039935315.1 Rhodanobacter sp.
CGGGTACGCACAGTGTGCAGTCGATGCACTCCTGCGGATCAATCGCGAGAAAATTGGTGCCTTCGTGAAAACAATCGACCGGGCACACCACGACGCAGTCGGTGTATTTGCACTTGATGCAATTGTCGGTGACGACGTGAGTCATGGCTTCTGAATACTCGTGTGCACCGAAACAAGGATCAGCCTGCTGGATGTGCACTGGTACCCGGCAAGCTGGCCATCAGGTGCGGCCAGCGAATGACGCCGGACGGAAGCTCTGCCTGAGGCATGAAGGCTGATTTCAAGCCGCACGCTCGCGGCATGCAGAACTCGATCGGGATGGAACAGTGTCACGCCTCTCCGGCGCATTACGTGGCAACTCAGTGTGACACCAATGCACACAGGTCACCGTACAGCAGGAGGTTGCGGGTCACTCCGCCCAGCGCCCATTCGCGGAAGCGGCTGTGTCCGTAGGCGCCGGCAACGATCAGATCGACGCCTTCGGTTCCTGCAACAGCTTCGAGCTGAGGCGCGTTGCGTCCCTGCTCGGGTACCGTCATGCCCTCCGCTGACACGTGGTGGCGCTTGAGCCAAACCACAACATCGGCCACGCCTTCCCCGGCCTGCTCGCTATCCTTCTTGCCAGCGATCCGGACCACCAGCACGCGGTCGGCGGTCTGCAGCCACGGCAAGGCGTCGGCCACCACGCGCCGCGATTCACGCGTGTCGTTCCAGCCGACGAGCACGTTGCGCGCCTTCAGCTCGACCGTAGCTGGAGGAATGAGCAACACGGGCCGTCCCGACTGCATCACGAGGTCGCCGATATTCAGATAGGGTGTGCCGCGTGTCAGCGAGCCGCGGTAATTGGCGGACGCAATCACCAGATCTGCGCTGCGCGTCTCGCGGATGACGGGACCTTCCAGCGGGCCCGCGTGCAGGATCGAGCGCCATGCGCATTCGATATGGCGTCCAGGTTGCTGGAGGATGGCCAGCGCAGCCTGTCTGGTGGCTTCCATTGCCTCAACCAGCTCGCCGTGGCCTACGTCGACCACGCCGCCCGGAATCCCGCCCACGTCGTAGTCAACCCCAACCAGTCGGCTGGCTGAAACGCCGAGCACGCTTGCATTGAAGCGCGCGGCCAAGTTCGCCGTGATTTGCAGCAGGTGCGTGTTGTCGGCAAACGGGTCCAGGTAAACCATCAGGGTCGAATACATGATGACTTCCCATGCGTGGACGGGTGGGTTCGCCATGCCGGCGAGGATGTTGGGTGTGCAGCCGACTCTACTCCCGAAGATGTGTCAGTCAGGCGAACCACGCGTTGATCGGGAGCACTTCGTGATCCAGGAACCGGAGTGGGCGGAGCGGGTCGACCGCCGCTGACAGGCGGCCTCACGGCTGGCTCGGTTTGCTCTGCTCTGAGTAGTTTCCGAGCCTACCGGAGCCGCCCTGTCGCGCCTATCGTCACTCTTCAGCGACCAGCGAAGCGCAGGCGTGCCCGGAATGGCCCGCACGAGCATCCTGTCATCTGACGCTGCGCGGTCGAACTTGACCAGGAACACATGCCATGAGAGCCGCTGTCACGTTGATGAAGGCGCTGGTCGACAGGGCAGCAACGCATGAAGTTACTCGCCATTGCGACTGCAACGCATTCAGCTACGCGGCATCACGCCGCAGGTCAGGGGGTCCTGAAAATTGACTGGCGTCAAGAGACCATGCGTCTTTGCGGCGCAAGCTTTCACTCAAATGGCGAACTCGCTTGAAGCAGGCAGTCCTGATGAATGATGTGGCGATTTGCACCGATGCGGTCATCGTTGGAGCGGGGCCGGTGGGACTGTTCCAGGTGTTCGAGCTCGGGCTGCTTGGGTTGAGCGCGCACGTGGTCGACTCGATGCCGCAGATCGGTGGGCAATGCATCGAGCTTTATCCGGACAAGCCGATCTATGACATTCCGGCAGTTCCGGTGTGTACCGGACGGGAATTGATCGAGCGCCTGCAGACCCAGATCCAGCCCTTCGCGCCGCAGTTTCATCTGGACGAGACGGTCACGTCGGTGCGACGCATGGACACCGGCCACTTCGAAGTCGTCACGAGTGGCGGCACGCGTTTTGACACTCGCGTGGTGATTGTCGCCGGTGGCCTGGGTGCGTTCGCGCCGCGCCAGCTTGACGTGCCGGAGGCAACCCGGCTGGTGGGCAAGTCGGTCCACTACAAGGTCACCCGTCCAGACCTCTTCGATGGCAAAGACATTGTCATTGCCGGTGGTGGCGATGCCGCGCTGGATTGGAGCATGGCGCTGATCGATCGTGCGCGCAGCATTGTCCTGGTGCACCGTTCCTCCAAGTTCCGTGCGGCGCCAGCCCACGTCAAGCGCATGCATGAACTGTGCGATGAAGGACGCATGCAGTTTCTCGAAGGTGACATCGTCGGGCTTGAGGCATCGGCGGACGAGCTCAAGTCAGTGCGTGTGCGCGTGCACAGCGGCGTCGTGCAGCGCATCGAGACGGAACAGTTGCTGGTGTTGTGGGGGCTGCACCCGGCGCTGGGACCGATCGCCGAATGGGGCCTGACGCTGGAGCAGCACCAGCTGGCTGTCGACAACGCCACCTACCAGACCTCGACCCCCGGCATTTTCGCGGTGGGTGATGTCAACAGCTATCCCGGCAAGAAGAAACTGATCCTGTCCGGGTTTCACGAAGCGGCGCTGTGCGCTTTCGGGGTGGGGGAATTCCTGAATCCGGGCAAGAAAGTCCCGTTGCAATACACCACGACCAGCTCCGCCCTTCGGCGAAGACTGGGCGTGAGTGCGGATGTTGACGACGAGTCCGACGGCGTCGTCTCGCCCGTACCGGCGGTTACCGAGCGCAAGCCCTTGGTCGTCGCCTCCAGGCCAGCCGGCTGACAAACGCACCAGCAAGACCGTCGAACCTGATCTGTACCCACCGCCAGCAAGGAGTACCCCATGAAAGAACCCACCAACAACATCAATGAAAGTCGCCGCACACTGATCCGTAACGGCATCACCCTGGCCGCGGTAGGTACGGTTGCGGCAGCTGGCCTGCTGAAAAGCACGCCGGCAAGGGCACAGGGCAAGGCATCCCAGGCCGTGGCGATGTACCAGGGCACGCCGCATGGCAAGGATCAATGTGACAACTGCATCCATTTCGTCCCCGGCAAGACACCGACGGCCAGCGGCACCTGCAAGGTCGTCGATGGGGTCATTGCGCCGCAGGGCTGGTGCGTGATGTACGCGCGCAAGGCCTGAAACAAGGCCAAAAACGCCTCGTCTGAAGGGTTTGGTTGACTGGTTTGCAGCCGTTGGAGGCTGATCTCATGCGTATTCCGGAAGCAACGGAAGGGCTTCGCTCGCCCGCCAGACGGAAGCTGCTCAAGAGCATCGCCGGTGTGGCGGCTGCTGCGGGCGTGGTTGGCGGATCGGGCTGGTTCGTGCTCAGGCGCGGACACAATCTGTTCGAGGTGCGTCGTGAGCAGACCTTGATGCAGACCTCGGTGGCAATGACCTGTCTGGCCGACGATGTCGACCAGGCAGGGGTCGCCATCGATAGCGCGTTCCGGCGCATGGCGGAGGCGGTCGCTGTGCTGACCCGGTTTGACCCGGCCAGTCCGGTGGCGCGCCTGAACCGTGAGGGTCATCTGCAGCATGTGCCGCCGGAGCTGAGGGACGTTCTGCAGCGTTCACTGGCGATTTCTGCGGTGACCGACGGCGATTTCGATATCAGCGTGCTGCCCGTGCTGGAGTATTTCGAGTCGATGCGGCAGCCCGCCGTGCTCGATCCGCGTGATCGCATGCAGATCGGACACAGGGACCAGCTGATCAACTACCGCCGCATCGCGCTGGATGCACAGGGCGTGCGCTTCACCGAACCGGGCATGGCAGTCACTCTGGACGGGTTGGCCAAGGGCTACGTCATCGATCAGGGCATCGCTGCGTTGCGGGCGTCGGGTATCGAGCACGCGCTGGTGGATGCGGGTGGTGACGTGCGGGCGATCTCCGGCAGCGATCTCAAGCGCCAGTGGCACGTCGGCATTGTCGATCCGGGCCACATCAACCAGGTCGCGTCCATCGTGACCTTGCGCAATGCCGCGCTGGGCACTTCCGGCAATTACCGGATCTTCTATTCGACCGACAAGAAGTTGTTCCACGTGATCAATCCGCATACCGGCTATTCGCCGCTGAACTATTCCAGTGTCACCGTCATGGCTGAAACCTCGGTGGATGCCGACGCGATGAGCGTGGCCGCCGCATCGATGCCGCTGCCGCGGCTGCGCGAAGTGATGGCCGCGCAGAACGATCAGTGGCTGGTCTTTTCCCGGGACTGCCGCCACAGCTGGCGTTCCCGCGATCTGCCGCAGGTGCTGGGCGTGGCGGAGGTGGTCTGAGATGCGCGAACCCGCTTTCAGGAATCCTGGCCGTGTTTCGGGCAGCGTCGCCAGCCGGCTGCTCCTGCTGTGCATGACTTGCCTTCTGTTGTTCGTTTCGATGGATGCGGTTGCCGGCATCGATCAAAAGTATCCCGAGGTGCGGGCCTATTTTCCCGCCGCCACGCGATTCGGGGACATCACCGGCAAGCCGCCGGCCGCCGCGGTGTACGCGGGCGACAAGGTGATCGGTTACGTGTTCGAGTCGGTGATGGTGGCGCCAGTGCCGGCGTACTCAGGCAACCCGGTGAACATCCTGGTCAGCATCGATCAGGCCGGCAAGATTCTCGGCACCAGGGTCCTGCATCAGGACGAGCCGATCTTGCTGGTCGGAATTCCGGTGCAGAAGCTGTATGACTTTGTGGCGCGCTATGTGGGTCACAACGTCAAGGACAACATCGTCGTCGGCGGCAGCAGCACGCCGGGTTCGATCAAGATCGACGCGATCAGCAGCGCCACCGTGACTTCGATGGTGGTCAACGAGACGATCATGAATGCGGCGCTGGCGATAGCAGTGTCGCGGAATCTGGTCGCCGGCAGGGTGGCCACTGAGAGCGCGCCGGCAACGGTCCGCGCCGACTACTTCAAGAAGGCCGACTGGACCCAGCTGACCGGCAACGGCGCGTTTCGCCGGCTGCAGCTCAACCGGGGCACGGTCATTGATGCCTTCAAGGGCCAGCCCGAGAGTGGCCTGATCGATGATCCGACCGCGCCGGTGGCGGACGACCACGATAGCCACGAGAGTGGCGGCGATCACGACCATGGCCAGCGCGATCATGACCACGGCGACAAACATCACAACGGCCACGATCAACGGGCCGACTCCTTCATCGACCTCTACTACGCCGACATCACCCCGCCGACGGTAGGCAAGAACCTGCTGGGTGATTCCGGTTACGCCACGTTGATGCAGGGTCTCAAGCCCGGTGATGAGGCCATCGCAGTCGTCGCCAACGGCCTGTACTCGTTCAAGGGCGTCGGCTATGTCCGCGGCGGTATTTTTGACCGGCTCCACGTGATGCAGGCCGGCAAGTTGTTCCTGTTCAAGGACAGTGACTTCGTGGTCTTGGACGACCCGGTGCTGGCGGGGATGCCGCCGTTCAATGAGCAGGCCATCTTCATTTTGCGCCACGGCCAGGGCTTCAACCCGGGTGCCCCCTGGACTTTGCAACTGCTGGTGAATCGGCAGGTGGGACCGCTGAAAAGCATCTACAACACGTTTTCTGCCAGCTACCAGATACCGGCGGCCTATGTCACCCAGCCGGTCATCAGTCCGATACCGCAAGACGC
>JBDTKM010000234.1:0-6494 GCA_039935315.1 Rhodanobacter sp.
ATCTGGCGATTCCGGCCGGGCTGTTCACCTGTGTCACCGGCGTATCCGGCTCGGGCAAGTCGACCCTGGTCAACGACACCCTGTACAGCCTCGCCGCGGCTGAATTGAACGGCGCCAACGCGCAGGCTGCACCGTACGAGTCGATCGAGTGCATGGATCTGTTCGACAAGGTGGTCGACATCAACCAGTCGCCGATCGGTCGCACGCCGCGCTCCAACCCGGCCACCTACACCGGCCTGTTCACCCCGTTGCGCGAGATGTTCGCGCAGGTGCCGGAAGCACGCGCACGCGGCTATACGTCGGGCCGCTTCAGCTTCAACGTGCGCGGTGGCCGCTGCGAAGCGTGCGAGGGCGATGGCCTGATCAAGGTGGAAATGCATTTCCTGCCCGATGTCTACGTGCCCTGCGACGTCTGCCACGGCAAGCGCTACAACCGCGAGACGCTGGAAGTGCTGTACAAGGGCTGCACGATTGCCGATGTGCTCGACATGACGGTGGAAGACGCGCTGAAGCTGTTCGAGAACGTGCCCACCATCGCCCGCCGGCTCGATACCTTGCGTGCGGTGGGTCTGGATTACATCAAGCTCGGCCAGAGCGCGACCACGCTGTCCGGCGGCGAGGCGCAACGCGTGAAGCTGTCCAAGGAGCTGTCCAAACGCGACACCGGCCGCACCCTGTACATCCTCGACGAGCCCACCACCGGATTGCACTTCCATGACATCGAGCAACTGCTCGACGTGCTGCACCAGCTGGTCGACCAGGGCAACACGGTGGTGGTGATCGAACACAATCTGGACGTGATCAAGACCGCCGACTGGGTCGTCGATCTCGGTCCCGAAGGCGGCGACGGCGGCGGCCGCATCCTGGTCGCCGGCACGCCGGAGACGGTGGCGGCCACGCCGGCGTCGTATACCGGCCAGTTCCTCGCGCCGCACCTGAAACCGCTCAAACCGAAAAAGTCCGGCGCCGCCAAGCGGGTCAAGGCTTCCACCAAACACATCGCCTCCGCCGACAAGTACAAGCCGATGCGTGGCAGGAAGAAAAACTCATGAAGCATCACGTCCCGGCGCCCGCCGACAGCGACGACACGCCGCTGTTTGTCGCCACGATCAGCGTGCGCTGGCACGATCTGGATGCCTTCAATCACGTCAACAATTCCAATTACCTGACCTATCTGGAAGAGGCTCGTCTGCAGTGGCTGCAACACGTGCACGACTGGTTCGGCGAAGAGACGATGCCGGTTCTGGCCGCCAGCAATTTGCAATATCGCCGCCCGATCGCATGGCCCGCCGTGCTGCACATCGAGCTGCGCTGCACGCGGCTGGGTGGCAGCTCGATCACCCTCGCCCATCGCATCGTTGACGCCGACGATGCGACTTGCCTGTACTGCGACGGCGACGTGGTGATGGTGTGGATGAACCCCGCCACCGGAAAATCGACGGCATTGCCCGATTCGATCCGCGCGGCCGCCGCCGAATCCGCCGCCTGAGGGCCTACCCAGACCATTCACCGCTCGTCGCTATGATGGGAAGCCGATACCCACGATGGAGTTTGCCCGATGACCACCCCACCGCGTTCCGTGCTGACCCTTTCCATGGCCTGCGCCCTCGCTCTGACCGGGCTGGCACCCGTGCAGGCGGCCACGCCCGCTGGCTTGACCATTTATCGCAGTGACAGCAGTGCGTTGTACGCCAGCAGCGGCAGCGGCAGCGTCGATGACGGCTATGCGATGGTGCGCGAACAGCGCAACTTGAAACTCGCCGCAGGCACCCACGATGTGATCCTCGGCGATCTGCCGATCCACATCGATCCCGAAGCCATCGCGCTGAGCTTCCCCGATGGCAACGCCAAGGTCTTGTCGCAACAGCTGCTGCTGGCCGCGGGAGCATCGGGCGCGCTGACCGGGCTGGTGGGACATCAGGTCAACGTGCTGGGCAGCAATGGCGAATCGCTGGCCGACGGCACCTTGCTGCGCGCCGGCGACGGTCTGCTGGTCAAGGGCGTGCTCGGAACCACCCTGGTGCGCCATTACGCGGCGGTGCGTTCGGGCGACGGTGCGTTTCCTGCCGGCTCCAGCCTGGAGCTGCGGGTGAACGCCAGCCGCGACGACTCGGCCACGGCCTCGCTGAGCTATCCCACTTCCGGTCTGGGCTGGCGCACTGCCTACGTGGCGACCCTGCAGCCTGGTGCCGGCTGCCGCATGCAGTTCGAATCGCGCGCCAGCATCGCCAACCGCAGCGGCCGCGACTGGACCGACGCCCAGGTGGTACTGATTGCGGGCGAGCCGAACATGTCCAAGCCATCGGCACCACGCCCGATGATGGCGATGGCTCGAGGTTTCAGCGCCAAGGCCGACGCCATGCCGCAACAGGACAGCGTCGGTGACTACCGCAGCTTCAGCTTGCCCGGCACGGTCAACCTGCCCGACGGCAGCGTCAGCCAAGTGCCGTTGTACGCCACCCGCGCGCTGGATTGCGTGCGCACCACGTTGCTCGAGAACGGCAACGCATACCAGCCACAGCAACCCAACCTCAATCGCAACGTGCAGCAAGGCGGCGACGCCATCAGCAGCACGCTGAAACTGACCGCGTTCGACAGCCTGCCCGCCGGCTACCTGCGCGTGCTCGCCGCCGACCGTCACGGCGTTGCGCAGTTCGTCGGCGAAGGCCGCATCGACGACACGCCCAAAGGCAGTGATGCCACGATCACCCTGGGCACACCCTTTGACCTGCGTGCCGAGCGCACGCGCACCAGCTTCCACGTCGACCAGGCCGGCCACACGCTGGACGAGGCCTTTCGCATCGAGCTGAGCAATGCGGGCGACAACCCGCGCACGGTGACGGTGCGCGAGCATCCAAACCGCTGGCGTGAATGGAAGCTGGTGTCGTCCAGCACCCAGCCCAGTGCCCAGACTGCCGACACGCTCGAGTTCCGGGTCGAGGTGCCGGCCAACGGCAAGGCCACGCTGAGCTATGCCGTGCGCTACCGCTGGACTGCCGCCGAGCAGCCGCAATAACCCGAACGGAGTCCACCATGCTCAACCTGATCACTCACGACCACGCCATCCGCGAGATCCAGCTTGCCCACCCGCCAGTCAACGCGCTGAACCAGGATCTGGTGCATGCCTTGCGCGAGGCGATCGACAACAGCGTGCGCGAGGGTGTGCGCGGCATGGTGCTGTCCGGCGCACCGGGGCTGTTCTCTGCTGGCGTCGACGTTCCTGCCCTGCTCCAGCGCGACCGCGCAGGCGTGCTCGACTATTGGCGCGAGTTCTTCGCGCTGTGCGGCACGCTGGCCCGGTTACCGATCCCCATCGTGGCTGCGGTCACCGGACACAGCCCGGCCGGTGGCGCGGTACTGGCATTGTTTTGCGACTACCGCGTGATGGCGGAAGGCCCGTACCGGATCGGCCTCAACGAAGTGCAGGTCGGGTTGATCGTACCTGAGGCGATCCAGCTGGCCTTGCGCCGCGTGGTGGGCGCCTACCGCGCCGAGCGGCTGCTGGTTGCCGGCGCCATGATCGAATCGGCCGAGGCGCTCGCCTGCGGCTTCGTCGACGAGGTCACCGGCGTCGACCAGGTCACCCAGCGCGCGCTGCATTGGCTGGACCAACTGCTGACGCTGCCCTCGCACGCGATGCTGACCACCCGCAGCCTGGCGCGGGCCGACCTCGCCGGCGCCTATGCCGACCTGGACGCGCTGCCGCTGAAGGAGTTCACCGAGGGGTTTTTCCATCCCGAAACGCAGGCGGTACTGCAACAGCTGGTCGCGCGGCTCAAAGCCAAGAAATAGGCAGCTTGCCGGAGCAATCTCGCGGACGGCACCCTGACTTTTGCCTTTGTAAATCCCGAATCCCGAATCCCGCGGGACAGCATCGCCCGCGATCGGTCTCCTGCAGCAGCAAATCAGCCTTTCGCGACGGGTCGCGACAGGTCGCTGACCCAGCCGCTCCACGACGGCGCGTACAACCGCGAACCATGCAGCCCGGCATATTCCATCGCCAGGATGTTGTGACATGCGGTGACGCCGGAGCCACACATGTGGACGACGTGGTCGGAGGCCGTGTCGCCCAGCACGGCGGCGAACTCCTCGCGCAGCTGCGTCGGCGCCTTGAAGCGGCCGTCGGTCCCAAGGTTGTCGGCAAAAGGGCGGTTCAACGCACCGGGTATGTGACCGCCCACGCGATCGAGCGGTTCGACATCGCCGCGGTAACGCGGCGCACCACGCGCATCCAGCAGCTGCCCGGCAGCGCCGTCACGGACGGCGGCGTGTTCGAGCAGCAGCAGGCTCGGATCGTAGTGCAGCGACAGGGGCGTGGTCGCACGTGCAGGACTGTCGCCAGCAGCCACCGGAAGCCCTGCAGCCAGCCAGGCGGCGTAACCCCCATCGAGCACCGCCGCGCCGCGCACGCCGGCAAGACGCAGCAGCCACCACAGACGCGCTGCTGCCAACGCGCCACCGGCAGCGTCGTAGCTCACCACCTGCATGCCGCTGCGCCAGCTCCAGCGCGACAGCAGCGCGTTGAATGCGGATTCCAGCGGCAGCGGATGCCGGCCCAGACCCTCGGCCTGACGCGACAGGTCGGAAAGATCGCGATCGAGGCTGGCATAGACGGCGCCGGGGATGTGCCCTTCGTGATAGTCGCGTTCGCCCTTGGGCGGATCGCTCAGTTCGAAACGGCAGTCCACAATCAGCACCGACTCCCGCGGCAGCGCGGCCAGTTCAGCCGGGTCAATCAAGGTCGTCTTCAATGTCATGCTCGATCCATCCTGTCCAGCAGGTTGCAAAGCATTTCGGCGGTGGCGCCCCAGATGCGGTGGCCTGCATGCACGAACTCCACCATCGGTCGCGGGTGACCACGAAATTCCATCGTGTAGCGGCGCAGGTTGGCCGGGTCCAGCAAAAACGCCAGCGGTACCTCGAACACCTCGGCCACTTCGGCGGGTGCCGGATACAACTGCGCCTGGGCCGCGATCGTTGCCACCACCGGGGTCACGCAATAACCGCTGATCGTCTCGAAGCAATCCAGAAAGCCCAGCGGCGTCACCAGCGCGCGATCCAGACCGATTTCTTCCTCGCTCTCGCGCAAGGCGGTGGCCACCGCACCATCATCTTCGGGGTCGCAGCCGCCGCCGGGAAACGACACCTGGCCCGCGTGCGACTGCAAGCGGCCGTCACGCACGGTGAACACCAATCGTGGCTGCACTCCGTCGCGGATACCCATCAACACCGCTGCCGGTCGGCGTACACCTTCGCCGAGCAAATCGCGCATGTCGACGTGATTCCAGCCCGGTCCAACCGGAGGCGCGGACAGTGGCCGCAACGCATTGATCAGAACCTCCATCACGACGGCATGCGTCCCGGCAAAAGCAGCTCCATGACACGCAAGCGCTCCGGGTCGCTCATCGTCGGCCAGCGCCCGATCTCCTCGCCGGTACGCCGGCATCCCACGCAATAGCCGTCGGCGTCCAGCCAGCAGACCCCGATGCAGGGAGTCAAGGGAAGGTTTGGCGGTGGCTCCGGAACGTTCGGCATCACTCCAGATACTAGCATCGGTACCGTTCAGCGATGGGCGTGAGGCGGCTTGATGTCAAGCAGCTCGATCACGAATTGCAGTGCCTCGTTGGGCCCCAGGCGCGGCAATGCGCCCTCTTCGCCATACGCCAGCCGCGCGGGGATCACCACCTTCCAGCGATCACCCACGTGCATCCGCGGAATCACGTCGCGCCAGCCGGGGATGACCTGATTCACGGTGATCGTCGCCGGCGCACCGTGCGCCCAGGTGCTGTCGAATTCGGTACCGTCGACCAGCATGCCGCGATAGTTGACCACCACCGTGCTGGTCACCGTGGGATGCACCGTGCCGGTGCCCTTGCGGATCACCGAATACTGGATACCCGAAGGCAACTGCACCACGCCCGGCTGCTTCCGGTTCTGCGCCATGAAGGCGGCGCTCTTGCGCGCATTGGCGGCAGCAACACGTTTGAAGTCGGCCAGCGCGTCGCTGCGCATTTGCTGCTGCAGTCGCTGCAATTGCACCTGCATTTCCTGGATGGGCACGGTCGGCTTGCGCTTCGCGTAAGCATCGGCGATCGCCCGCTGCAAGGTGGGCAGGTCCACATCCGGCGTACCTTCGGCGAAGCGGCTGCCGATCTGGAAGCCGATCGCATAGGAAAGCCTGGCCTTGTCCGGCTTCGTCGTGCTGGTGCCGGAAGCCGTCGCTTGCGCCTGCAGCGGTCCGCCGAGCAGCGCACCGACCAGCAGCAAACCAGCCAGATGTCTTGCGCCTGTCAGCATCGATACATTCTGCTCTGTCGATCAAGGATAAGCCGAGCGGGCCAGCCCGGCTCCGCGCGCCGCATGCGCGACGCATGCGCAGCTGAGAAACCCACCGCCGGCAAAGGTTCCCACTGTTACCATTGTCGGCCGGTACTCAACGGAGCCGGTCATGGCCTATAGCAACCTGGAACTCAGCAACCGCGGCGCCGTACGCA
>JBDTKM010000235.1:0-46202 GCA_039935315.1 Rhodanobacter sp.
CGAAGTGACCGACGCGTTTCCGGTGCCGGACTGGGTGCCACTCAGCGCCAAGTTGGGCGCCCTGCTGGCCATCATCGCCTTGATGCTGCTGACCGGCGCGGTGGTCGGCCTGGGCTGGCAGCTGGCACACGGGTATACCCATCTGGAACCCGGACTCTATTTGGGCATGCTGGCACTGAACGCGATCCCGTTCGTGCTGATCGCCGTGCTGACGCTATTCCTGCAGGTGATCTGCAACAACAAGTTCCTCGGCTACCTGTTGAGCATCCTGTGGGCGGCAGCCAGCACGATCGGCTTCAGCCTGCTGCACTGGGAAGACAACCTCTACAACTACGGCAGCGGCCCCGACGCACCGTATTCGGATTTGAACGGTTTCGGCCACTTCCTGGCTGGCGCATTGTGGTTCGACGGCTACTGGGCCTGCCTGGCGCTGATCATGCTGGTGCTGGCCTCGCTGTTCTGGGTGCGTGGCACGGGTCAGTCATGGCGCGAGCGCCTGCACGAGGCACGTGCCCGCCTGCACGCACCAGCAGCAGCGGTTTTGCTGGTGGCCCTGCTCGCTTTCATCGGCAGTGGCCGCTGGCTCTACTACAACACTCACGTGCTCAACCACTTTCAGAACAGCACACAGCAGAAGATCGAGCGTGCCGATTACGAGAAGAAGTACGCGAAGTACGACGGCGCGGCGCAACCGCGGATCACCGCGGTGCAGGCAAATGTCGATATCTATCCGTATCAGCGCAGGCTGGAGATCCGCGGCCACTACACGCTGGTCAACAAGCACGACATCCCGATCAGTGAGCTGTACGTGAACTCCACTGAAGGCTTCACCATGAAGTCGCTGCAGTTTGCGCCGCACTCGATCGTCAGCGCCGACAAGGATCTTGAGGTCACCATCTACAAACTCAACACGCCGCTGGCACCGGGCGCGTCAATGTCGTTCGACTTCACCCTGGAATACGCGCCGAAAGGCTTCACCAACAGCCCGGAAGGTACCTTCCTCGCCCACAACGGCACCTTCTTCAACAATGGCGTGCTGCCCCAATTCGGTTACCAGCCGCAGGTGCAGCTCACTGACCGCAACGACCGACGCAAGTACGGCCTCAAGGTCGACGTGCCGCGGATGCCGCCCTTGGGGGACCAGAAGGCGCGCGCCAACACCTACATCAGCAACGACGCGGACTGGATCAGCTTCGACACCACCGTCTCCACTGCCGCCGACCAGATTGCGCTGGCACCAGGCACGCTGCAGAAGGAATGGACGGCCAACGGTCGACGCTATTTTCATTACAAGATGCAGCAACCGATGCTGAACTTCTTCGCCTACCTGTCCGCACGCTACGCGGTGAAGAGCGTGGATCACGACGGCGTGGCGATCTCGGTTTACTACAACCCGGCGCATGCCTGGAACGTGCAGCGGATGATCGAGAGCGCCAGCGACTCGCTGGACTACTACGACAGCCACTACACGCCCTACCAGTTCAAGCAACTGCGCATCATCGAGTTCCCGGGGTATGTCGCGTTCGCGCAGTCGTTCGCCAACACCATCCCGTTCTCCGAATCGATCGGCTTCATCGCCGACCTGCGCGACAAGTCCAAGCTCGACTACGTTTACGACGTCACCGCACACGAAGTGGCCCACCAGTGGTGGGCGCACCGGGTGATCGGCGCCAACATGCAGGGCTCGACCATGCTCAGCGAATCGCTGGCGCAGTACTCCTCGCTGATGGTGATGAAGCACAAGTACGGTGCCGATCAGATGCGCAAGTTCCTGAAATACGAACTGGATGCGTACCTTCTCGGCCGCGCCAACGAGAAGGTGGCCGAGCAGCCGCTGGCGAACGTGGAGAATCAGGACTACATCCACTACCGCAAGGGTTCGCTGATCTTTTACGCGCTGCAGGATTACGTCGGTGAGGACAAGCTCGACGCGATGCTGAAGCAGTTCCTGATCGACAAGGGCTTCCAGCAGCCGCCATACACTGACTCGCAGGAGTTCATGGACGCGCTGAGCAAGGCGCTGGGGCCGACGTGGCAGCCGATGCTGAATGACTTCTTCTGGAAGATCACCCTGTTCGACAACCGCATGATCTCCGCTACCGCGAAGAAATTGCCCAATGGGAAGTACGCGGTGACCATGAAGGTGCACGCGGGCAAGGTCTACGTCGACGGCAAGGGCAAGGAGACTGCTGGCAAGATCGACTTCCCGATCGAGATCGGCGTGTTCGCCGCGTCACCGGCTGCGGGCAAGGATGGCAAGCCGCTCTACCTGAAAAAGCAGACGGTGGCAAACGGCGACAGTACGATCACCGTTGTCGTCGACGGCAAACCCGCGCAAGCTGGCATCGATCCTTACAACGAGTTGATCGACAAGGTCTCCAGTGACAATCGGCATGCGATATCGCTGCAATGAATCCTGGCCGCTGGAGCGCCCATGGCAGGCTGCTCCAGGGCGCGCTCAGCTCTTTTTTGCCGTGGCGGTCGTCAGCTTTCCGTCCACGACGGTGAGCTGACGCTGCGGCAGCAGGATGCTGATGCCGACCTTGTCGAAGTGGTCCTTGATCGCGCGCGGCAGGTCGGTCCGGGCCGCCAAGAAATCGCCCGACCTGGTCCACGCCCGCACGATCAGGTCAGCCGGGCTTTCGCCAGGGAAACCGGGCCAGCCGGACAAACCACACATGAAAGATTCACCGTCGACGACAACGCGGCACGGTATCGCGCCATCAAGTCAGCCGCTAGCCGGGCCAGCGTCAACGGGAGTTTTCGCGGACGCCGTTGGATCCTGGAACACGCTCTTCATCACGAAATCGGAGGTAACTTCCTCGCCGGTCAGCATCATCGCCAGCAGCTCGCCACCCAGCAATTGCGGAGCGATCACCAAATCCGGCTGCGCCAGCTTGATGCGATTGCGGTGACGCCCATCGTTGAGTGCCGCCACCGTGCGCGCGCTGCCGCCCAGTTCACGCGCGGCGAGGATGGCGAACGCGTTTTCCGAATCGTCATCCATCATCGCCATCACGGCCTGCGCCTGGTCCACGCCGGCCTGGCGCAGCACATCAACATCACCCGGGTCGCCGATCACCAAATCCACTTCGTCCGGGTCGATATCGTCCGGTTGCTTGCGCAACAGCCGCGTTACCGGCCGACCGCGGCGCGCCAGTTCACGCCAGGTGTTGGTGGCCAGCGCGGTATTTCCGATGACGACGAAATGCTTTTCGCGTTTCATGTGACGACCCTTGCGAGAGACGATACGTTGCAATGAAGTGCTGACCATCGGCGCGATCACCGCCGTCAGCGAGGTGGCAAACACCGCCACGCCAAGCACGATGATCGACACCGTGAAGAGCTTCGCCTCGGACGTCTGCGGCACGATATCGCCATAGCCGACCGTGCTCATGGTCACCATCGAGTAGTACAGGGCGGTCACCAGGTCGGTGATCGCCGGCTTGTATTGCCCACCCAGGTAATAACTGCCAAACGTGGCATACATCACCAGCATGGCCACCGACGTCAACGCAAACAGGGTGCTGGCCGCGACGCTGGCCCGATCGAAATGCCGCCAGGAGAACAGCAGCGCGCCGAGCACCAGCAGGAAATAGATCAGCAACGCGTAACCATGCACGTGGCCGCCAAAGCGCGTGCTGATGGCTGCGGTGACCACCAGCAGCAGCGCCATGAACCAGGCAATGCGCGAGCGCCACAGCAGGCCCAGTGCCATGGTCAGCATGCCGGCACCGATCAGGATCGGCGGCAGCATGCGCGGCGGCATGTTCAGCGACCCATCGAGGATGTCGGTGAAGTAATGCCTCCAGTTTTGTCCCACATCGGAGCGCAGCAACCAGATCCCGCCCAGCCACATCAGTACCGCCAGCGGAATATGCGGGAACCAGTATTGGAGCCGCAGCACCTTGCCCACCCGGTGCCAGAGCGTACGCAGTCGTTCGGCATTGAGTCTGGGCAGGGCGATCACGATTTCCCGACGGCGCACGCATGGATGCGTCCTCGATTATGCCGCACCCCACGATCAAATCGGGCCATGGTCCGGCGGCGGCGTGTCTCGATCAGGACGATGCCGAGCCCGGATCAGAGGCGCTGATCATCGATCTCGGTGACCTTGCCATCGACGATCGTGACTACCGTGACGCGGCCGTCGTGTCGATAATGCCACTGCTCCCCGCCCTGGTTGCGGTCGATGACCCGAACGCCGCCACGGCGACTGCCGCTCGCGCGTGGGCGGCGTCGATGTGATTTCGAGGTGGGCTTGCCCAGCAACTCGGTAACGCGTTCCCGGCTATCCCCGGCGGCAAGCACTTGACTGCCCACCCGCAAGGTACTGGACGCGTGCACGGCGGCACTGACGACAAACAAGGCGACGACGAGACACATGCGCATGACCTGCTCCCTGGTCGGTGGTGGATCGAAACGTCCTTGGGCGCGCTGGCGGCTTCGCTCAAAACCCCGCGCCCGGTTGTGCCAGATAGGCCCTCTCGTCCACTGTGCTGGCGCGGCCCAGTGCGGCATTGCGATGCGGGAAGCGGCCGAAGCGTGCGATCACTTCGAGGTGGCGCCGAGCATAATCCAGAAAGCCGGCGTAGCGCGGGCGCTGTGTGGTCGGCACAGCGGCGTACAAAGCCTCGAACAAAGTGACCGAACGCTGCTGCAGGCCCAGATCCTCCGCGTGTTCCAGCGGCAGGTAGGCGAACACCCGCTGCAATGGCGGCAAGGACTGGTCAAAGCCATCGTCCAGTCCTGACAGCGCCACGCGCTGTGCCTTGACGTCGCCAGCCCAAGCGCCCGCACTGCCGCGATAAAAGTTGCGCGGGAACTGGTCGAGCAGGATCAGCAAGGCCAACCAGCTTTCCGGCTTCGCCGCCCAGTGATCGCATTGATCCTGCACCGCCGCTTCCGTGGCGCTGCCAAAGCGCTGGCGAATTCGTGCATCAAAACTCGCGTCCGCCGCAAACCAGTGCGCGGCATGAAGTGGATCAAACCAGAAATCGAGGATGTCTTGTGAACGTGTCGGCATACTGCTGCCTCAACCAGGGTTCGGATCCAATGGTGCCCGTTCCGCCAGATGCAGCACCGATGTGACAGCCCACGGCACCGCAGTCATATCGACTCGCCCCGCAGTCAATCCGACCCGGCCGGCGCGGATATTCCGGTCTGGTCCGAACCTGCTTGCAACAGACTCAGTAGCCGTCCCTTGTTGTCGCGCAGTCCCTGCTGCAAGCGTGCCAGTCGCTGGATGGCCGGACACAGCGCGTCGACCTGCGGACGCAAGGCCTGCATGCTCTGCTCCAGGCGCGGCTTCAATCCGGTGACCAGCGAACCGGCGCGGTCGCGCAACCGGGCGGCTGTCTGCAGATCACCGCTCATGGCCGCGTTGATCGCCTGCTGACCCAGATCAGCGCCCACCAGCGGCATCAAATCGGCGCTGACCTGGTCGACAAACTGCTGCATCGCGTCGCCGTCCCAGTCATGCGTGCTCTGGCTGCGCTCAATGCGCTGCTTCAGCTCGGTCGCATGCGTCGCCAACCTGCGATCGAACTCGGCGTGGGTAGCAACACTGAGGCCCAGGCCCGCCACTTCGGTTTGCAGCGCCTGCGCGGCCATGTCGACGCCGTTCTGCGCCACCTTGCGCACCCGCGGAGCCAGCGCACGCAGATCATGCTCGAACAGGCTCACGCGGTCCTGCTGTGCCGGAGTCAGCGTCACCGCGTTGCCATCGGTGCGCAGGTGATCGCGCTGGATCTCCACCCGTGTCGGCTCCGGTGACGGGCGATCAAACAGCAGGCTGCCCGGCGCGAGGGTGACATCGTAACTGCTGGTGGCGTGGCAGGTGGTGGCGAGATCCTGCGCGTGCAGGGGCGACAGCAGCAGCAGCGACAGCAAGGTACTCAAGGTGATCAACGAGCGCATCGATGGAACTCCACGAATCAGTTCTTCAGCGATACCGGCTCACCCGCGAACCCCGGCTGAATGGGCTCCTCGCATGAACGCGATGCCGCGCACAGACAGGTAACTCGAATCATCGAGAGCCGGTGCGTTCATGCCCCGTTGAGTGGAGTAGTCAACCGCAGTCCGCCGCTCAGTTCGGACACCCCGCCGGCGGCGACCGCATCCGCGCTGGAACCGATGCGGGGTTTGCCTGCCCAGTCGGGAATGGTCCGCGGCCCTGGCACATACGCATGCCAGCTGCCGTACTTCTCGACCGGTTTCGGATTGCCCCGCTTGCTCAATCTGAAGATGACCGGTACCCGCACGTTCCAGGAAGACCGCTCCGCACCCGGGCCTGCGGTCGGTGGGATGAACGTCCAGCGACGCGATGCACGCACGGCCGCCGCGGCGAGAACGTTTCGCCAATGCCGCATTTGGCTGTCGCTGGCCACAACGTCCAGATTGACCTGTTCGGCGGCATCCTTGTCCACCAGACCGGCCCGATTTATCCGGATGATCAGGTAGACCGTGCCTGAGACGCGCGCGCTCGCAGCGTCCCTCGGATATCGAGGAGGCTCACGCTCTTTGGAACCGATGGTTCTGCCGGTGGGATCCTGCCACGACGCCGGCTGCCCGAAATAGCTGCCGAGGATGCCCAGGGAATAATTGCCGTCACCTGCTGGCCTGGCCACGATGCGCAGACTCATGCGCGCTTTCGCGGCGACTGGCTGGCCGTCGCGAACGACCGGTCTGAATCGCCACTTCGGCGCATTCTTTGCGATCAAGCTGATCACCGGCGCGGATAGTTGCTCGGGATGATCGACGACATAGCCTTTCACGCTGCCATCCGGCGCGACCGTAATCGATCCGGTGACCAGCACGCTCGCCACCACCAGCTTGCTGGCCACGTCCTGCGCATGCGCGAGCGTGGAGCCGCACAAGATCAGGCAACACAAACCTGTCAGCCAGCGCTTCATTCCGGCCCCTCCGTGAGGGATCCTCATACCGTGACGCAACATGAGGCTCACCCGAGTCTGCGCCACGGCTCCGGCGCTGCGCAAGCGCCCGACTCAGCGCCGATGCCGGAACTGCGCGCGCACCGCCGGCACGCCCAGCCGCCAAGTCAACCACAGCAGTAGAGGGACGGCGACCGCCTTCAGCACCAGCGCCATCAGGTAGCTGTACCGCGCGTGCAACAACGCTTGTTGCAGCGCGACGTGACCATCCAGCTGGGCCATGGCGTCGCGACTGGCGTGCAGCAGCGAGGGCCACTGCACAAGCATGGCGCCACCAGTGGCCAGCATCCACAGCGCGAGCGCCCCGGCCGCCACGCGCAACGCGGGGCGCGCCCAAGCCTGGCGCAGGATGCCGCCAGCGCACAGCACGATCAAGCTGAACGCGGCCAGCAAATAAACCACATCCCATGCCAGCAGACGATGCAGCACGCGGGTGGCGGTGCTGTCCGGCGCAAACGCATGGCGCTGGCGCCACAGCAGCTCGGCATGGTTGAAGTACTGCACGCAACCAAACGCGGCCAACAGCAGCAGCAGCCACACCAAGACCCGCCACAGCGCGAACCTGGAACCACGCGAGACCGGTTCCGCCCGCATGGCCACCGGCATCAGGACGCTGCCTTCAGCGCGGCCAGATCATCCATCACCTGCGCCGAGTTTTTCTCGGGATCGACATCGACATAGACCTTGGCGACGTGACCCTGCGGGTTGATCAGAAAGGTGGTGCGCTTGGCATAATGCTGGCCATTGGACGAAGTCAGCACACCATAGGCGGTGGCCGCCGCGTGGCTGGCATCGGACAACAGCGGAAATGGCACGTGATACTTCGCCGCAAAGTCGGCATGCGATTTCACGTCGTCGAGACTCACCCCAACCACGTCGGCGCCAGCCTGGCGCAGCTTGGCGATGTCGTCGCGAAAGGTGCATACCTCGGTGGTGCAGCCGGGAGTGAAGTCTTTCGGGTAGAAGTACAACACCAACCAATGGCCGTGGTAATCGGCCGGACTGCGCCAGTGCCCGTTTTGATCCTGCAGGCGAAACGTGGGCGCGCTCTGGCCGACCTGCGGGCCGCCAGCGAATGCCGGGGCGACCAGCGCGCACAGCAAGGCAGAAATGAGCAGGCGTGCAAGACGGCGCATGGCGAGTTCTCCGTGACGGAATCGAGTGCAGTGCCCGCAGTGTACTGCCGCACCAAAAAGCAAGGGCGCCCAGGGCGCCCTTGTCACTCATCTCATCCCTTGCGACGTATCAGCGCCGGCTGATGGTGAACTTGCCGGCCGAGATACCCAAGTTGACGCCCTCGCCAGTACCAGCCAGTGCCAGCGACACCGGCCCCTTGGTCATTACCTGCGCCTGCGAGCTCTTCACCACGCCGGCATTGGCGCCGGCCTCGGCGTAATCGCCGAACACATCCTTGATCCCGTGGACATTGCTGATCTTGCCCTTGCCGTTGTTGATCTGGTATTTGCCGGCAGTGAGGCCGCCACCGACCACGGTGATCTTCACGTTCGCGCGCTGCCCGTTATTGCAGGTCACCGTGCCGCTACCCTCAGCATGCTTGTAGATCAGCGACCAGCCCGACAGGTTGTAGGCAAGCTCGCATTTCACGGTCGCATCGGCGGCGTGGGCATTGCTCACGGGCAGGGCGCTCAGCGCACCAGCACACGCCAACACCAGGGCAGCCATTCCAAAGGTACGTTTGATCATCGCTTCTCTCCTTGTCACATGCGGAATAAGGTTCGTTGTCGACGCGGGGCCGGCAGTGTATCCAAAGTTTGGCGAGCTACCGCAACGATCCGAAGATGCTGTGCGCGAACGCGTGACAATAGCGTGCACAACGATGAACGCGTGTTCATCCCGACCGATTCTGCCCCCTCGCCCGCCGTCGGCAGGCATCTGATCCGGGCCTTGCCTGATCGCGGCCATTCGCCGTAGTGTGGGACTTGCGCCGACGTTGTCATCTGGATCCGGTGTCTCGAGTTGCCGAATGACGGGGTGGAAAAAGCATGGTCAAATATTCGCTGGTGGGTTACGACGGCTCGGGGGCGTCCCGCCGTGCGTTCCAGTTCGCGATTGACCTGGCCCGCTGCAGCGGCGGCCGCGTCCGCGTGGTGTCGGTGCTGCAAGTCACCGAGGGTGGCGCGGATACCTGCGCGCTGCTGATGGCGGACTCCGGCACCCGGCGTGCGCAGGAACTGCTGACGGAGCTGACGGCGATCGTGCCCGACGCGGCGAATCTTGTGGACGTTGAACTGATCCACGGCAGCCCCGGCGACGTGTTGCTCAGCCAGGTCGAACAGCACGGCGTCGACCACATCGCGATCGGTCACACCGAACGCGGCGCGTTGGCGCGCTGGCTGCTCGGCTCGGTATCAAGCAACGTACTGGCGCGAGCCCACGTGCCGGTGACGGTCGTGCGTTAAGGCCACCCGACAGCACCCACCGTGCGGCTGGCAGCGAGGTTCAATGACCCGATGCGGCCGCAGGCTGCTGGCGTGGCTCCGCGTTGATCTTGCGCTGTGCCTCTTGCGCGACCCGCAGCTGCTTGACGTTGATCGGCCTGATCCGCATGATCGTGCAGGGCATGTAACGCCGGCCTGTCAGCACTTTGTCAAAGCGTGCCGACACTTCGCCGGTGCTGGACGTGAGCCCGATGGCGTGGGTGAACTCCAGGTTCTGGCAACTCCCGTCCAGGTCCAGCAGCCAGGCCCGGCTCGGCTGCGTGTACACCACCAGCTCGCTATCACCCAACGGCTCCCACGACCACAGGCTGAAGAAATGGAAACTCCTCACCGGCGCACCGGCTGCAGCCACATAGGCCGCCTGGCGTTGTTGCTCGCTCTGGGCGTATGGCACGCTGGAGCACGCGGCCAACGCTCCGGCCATCACGACGGCGATCAACAAACCTGACTTGGACATGACAAAACCTCCGTGAGGATGCTCGACTGATAACGCGCAGGGATCCGCGCGGTGCACCAGTCGGAGCAACGCCAGCATCCCCACATGTCGGGTTCAGTTCCTGCCGGCCTTGCTTTTGCGAACCTTGTCCAGCCGCTGCCACTTGGCTGGATCGAAGCCGCCGACCTCGAACACCAGCGTCTCGTCCTTCTTGCCATTCAACAGGGTGACATCCAGCTCCAGCTGCCGGGTTTTCCTCAACAGGGCGATGAAGGCCTTGTCATCGACAATCATCAGCGCCGGTTCCCCGCCTTGCGGAGCAAATGCCTTGATCCGCACCGGCTTGCCATCGGCCTTGCCGGCCAGGGTGCAGTTGCCGTGGCAGAGGAAGCCGGGCTTGCTGCCGTACAGGAACGCGCTCTGGCCCCAGCTGGTGTGCCGCCGCAACACCAGCCGGACCTGCTCATCATCGCCACGCCGACTGCTGTAGATGCTGGCAGTGGACTGCGTGCCGCCAGCCATGGGGGCAACCTGGTACGTCCACAGCGCGGTCAGGCGGTTCGTCTCGCGGTTGGCCTCGTAGCGCTTTTCCACGGCGGGCAACGTCTGCGCCACCTCTTTTGCGGCGTCGCTTTGGGGGAAGCGGCTGACGATGTCCTTGCCCATGGTCACCACCATCTCGTCGTCGTGAAGCTTCAGCAACTGACGATAAGTGGCGAGATTGCGCGCGGCGGTAGTCGCGTCGGCTTGCGCCTTTTGCTGCTCAGCGGTGGGAACTGGAGTGCCGGGCTGCTGCGAACAGGCGGCCACCAGCACGCTGGTACAGACGACGAAAAGCGCGCCAAGACGAAGTGCGTTGTTCATCCGTATCCCTCCGCTCGATGTGAGGGTGCCAGCTTGGGACGCGGGTTGCCGCAACGCAACTAGCCGCATCGCGCGCTCGTTCAGCGCTCGCTGGCCAAGGCCGAATCGAGGTGCTCAACCCGAACGATCTGGTCCAACCAGATCCGCCGGTGCCAGGCGGGTGTCGCAGGGCGTTCCATCTGCACTTCGGCATTGCTGCCTTCGACACCCTCGTGGTCACGGAACACTTGCATGCTCGGCTGCACGGTGACCATGCCCTCACAGGTGTTGCCATCGCGCAGGAACAGCACCACGTGACTATTGCCCGGCAACTCGCGCACCAGCGCATTGAGCTTGCGAATGCCAGCGGCGTCGGTGACTACGTAGGGTGCGTTGCTACTCATGGAACCTCGCCTGCTTTCGCCCACCATCGAGCTGTGAGGATACTCGCGCAAACGCCCGAAGCGCGTCAAAGGGACGGGCCCGGCGGTGGGGTGGACGGCGATGCCCTGGCACCTGCAGTAGCGGCTTCCTGCCGGTGACAACGCACTCGCCGAGCCGGCAGGGGATAACCTGTGAATCCTCCAGGAGTGCGTCCGTGATTACCACCTCCCCTACCGACTTCCTCAGTGCCTTCGCCACGCTGGCGCCACGGCCGGACGCGCCGGCCACGGCACGGGCGGCGTTTCTGGTCGCGCCGGCCGAGTTCAGCCTGGCGGCGGAATCGGCGCGCGACAACCGCTACATGGACGTCAGTCGAGCGGTCGATCCGCTCAGGGCGCTGGCCCAGCACAGTGCGCTGGCGCAGGCGCTGCGTGCGGACGTGCCGGTGATCACCTTCCCGGGCGACCCGGCGACACCGGACGCCGTGTTTCCAAACAACGTGTTCGCCACCGCACCAGGCCGGCTGGTGGTCGGGCACATGCGGCACGCGGTGCGCCAGCGTGAGACCGCGCGCGCCGACATCCGCCGCTTCTTCAGTGACGTATTGGGATACGACGAGGTCGACCTGTCCCATCACCCTGACCTGGTCGCCGAATTGACCGGTTCGCTGGTGATTGATCGCGCCCGCGGCGTCGGCTACTGCGGCCTCAGCGAGCGTTGCAACATGGCGGGTGCGCAGGCGATGCACCACGCCTTCAACCTGAGCCTGACCTACTGCTTCGAGCTGGCCGAGACCGAATACCACACCAACGTGGTGTTGGCGCTGCTGGCCAGCCGCGGCGCGATCATCGCCGCGGATGGCTTTCGCGACCCGGCAGCGGCAGAGGCGATTGCCCAGGCGTGCGGCAACCGTGTGATCTGGCTGACGCCAGCGCAGAAGCAGGCGTTCGCTGGCAACGCGATCACGCTGTCAGAGGAACGCGTATGGATGAGTGCCGGCGCCGCCGCCGCGCTCAGCGACGAGCAGCGCGATGCCCTGACGATGGATGGTTTCGCGATCGGCAGCGTCGAACTCGGCGAGATCGAGAAAGCCGGCGGCAGTCTGCGCTGCTGCGTCGCCGAAATCTATTGAATCCATACACCCGGCACCAGGGAGCTCGCTCACGAGTGATGCTCTCGCCTTTTGCGAATATCGAATTGCGAACCCCGACCTGACAGAGCACCGCCCCCGAGCGCGCTCCTGCCGACACAAGCAATTTTGTGGAGCATTTCAATGATCACCGTGCACCATCTGAACAACTCACGCTCGCAACGCATCCTGTGGTTGCTGGAAGAGCTCGGCGTTCCATACGAGATCAAGCGTTACCAGCGCGATCCGCAGACCATGCTGGCGCCGCCGGAGCTCCGGCGCGTTCACCCGCTGGGCAAATCGCCGGTGATCACCGATGGCGAGCTGACCCTCGCCGAATCCGGCGCCATCATCGAATACCTGGCCGAACGTTACGGGGGCGGCCGGCTGCTGCCGCCAGCGGGCTCGCCCGAACGACTGCGCTGCACCTACTGGTTGCATTATGCAGAAGGATCGGCGATGCCACCGTTGCTGCTGAAGCTGGTGCTGAACCGGGTCCGCGCGACGCCGGGGCCGTTCTTCGTCAAACCGATCGCCCGCAGCATCGCGGACAAGGTCGACCACACATTCACCGACCCGCAACTGAAACTTCATCGGGATTACCTGGAGAGTGAGCTGGGTCAGCGAGAGTGGTTTGTCGGCGATGCACTCAGTGTCGCCGACATTCAGCTCAGCTTTCCGCTGGAGGCCTTCGGCGCCCGCGGCGGATTGGGCAACGGCCATCCCCACCTGGTTGCCTTCCTCAAGCGCATCCACGCTCGCCCCGCCTACCAGCGCGCGCTGGAGCGTGGCGGCGAATACCAGCTCGGCGCCTGAACGAAACACCCCCGACCGGGTGTGATGTTTACGCCTCGGTCACGGCCATACTGTCAACCTGTCAGTTCTAAACCCGAGGAGGCACTCCATGCGTACCCGTGAAATCCAACAGCATGTCCGCGACGTCGCTGCACACGCCGGGGATGTAGCAAATGACTACGTCGATAGTGGCAAGCGTGGGGCGCAAAACCTGCTTGAGCGCGGACGCCGACGCCTGCATGAGGGTTTCGGAAAACGTGGACGCGATTACGGCCGGCAGCTGTCGCATGCCGCCGAGGATTTTGCCGACGAAGCGAACTACCAGTACCGGCGGATGCGCCGTCAGGTGAATCGCCACCCGGCAGCCACGGTTGCCATCGTGGCCGGCACGATAGGTGCGTTCTTGTTGCTGCGCCAGGTGTTCCGCAGCAACGACGAGGATTGAACCGGTTCGGCGGTTCGACCGACCCCCTTGGTTGCGGCCGGATCACGCCGGCGGTCAGCCCACACCACGGGACGTGCGGCCACCACGGGACGTGCGGCATGGACGTGCGGCGCCGCATCCGGCAGTTCATGACGGACACGGAGGCCGCCGCACGCTGTCGAGCAGCGACACCCGACGAAGCCGTTCAAAACAGGCTTTCCGGCAGGCCGCGCTCACGCGTCTCTGCGCTGTTGCTCCACGGGCCACGCGAGTTGATGGCCGAGCATCACGCCCGCTCCTCGCTCAGCCCGGCCTTGGTCAGGTACGTGGCACGGCGGTGTGGCACCGCGGTAGGGATGTTTCCGGGATACCGAGGTGTCTCCGTCGTGTCGGCACAGGGTGGAGCGCAAATTGTGCCGTATCCAGCCGCCCAGCCCTTTTCGAGATTTCTTGATCCGGGTCAGCTTGGAGTGTGCTGCCGAGCCCTGCAGGATCGGGTGGGGGTCTCGATGGTGCGGCGCAGGTTGCGTCGCGTGCACACGGTGGCACTGGCGTAGCTTTTCCGACCAGCCGTTGTCGGCTGTCCGGAGCGATCGGCACTCTTGGCGCGTTGTGCCACATGAGGTGGCAGCCCGGCAACTTCCGTTGCCATGGCCGCGCTGCCTCCGGTCGGTTTGTGGGCGCGGCGGCTTGGGCAGGTGGTGCCGGATGCCAGGCAGTACGCACTCGAGGTCTGAGGCGTGCTTGTTGCGGGGCCGCCCGCAAGAGGGTAGGTAACCTGGCGGCGGCGGTCAGGAGCTTCCCGATCTTCATCGGCACGGCCGCTTGCAAACGTCGCAGGATTTCGATGCTGCTCCCCTCGCGTTGGTCGGCATAAACACCACGAAGACCCACCGCCTAGTCCGGTCGATGGCGACGAACAGATATCGTCGAGCAGTCTGGTCGGGCAACTGTGGCAGGAACTGGATGTCCCGCGGATCAAGCCTGGGGCCCAGGGCGGTTTCAAGCCCCACCTGCAACATGATCAGTAAATCGTCCCGGCGCTCGCCTCGGCGAGCGTCAGGTGATCGTCGCAGACCTCCAGGGGGGCACGGAATCGATGACGTTTGCGCGGGCGCGTGTCGAGGCTGAGCGCAATCTGCTTGAGCTCAGGCTGGCGCGGTAGACGGACAAGTCGGTGCCGTTGGGCAGGTACTGGCTCAGCAGGCCATTGGTGTTCTCGTTGTTGCCGCGCTGCCAGGGGCTGTGCGAGCCAGCGAAGTACCCCTGCACGCCGTTACGCAACGTGGTAGCTCGTCTCCTTGCCCTGGTCGTACGTGTGCGTCTTGCGCAAGGCTTCGGGTACGCCCTTCAAGGCTTTGCCGAAGCGCTCCAGCGTATCGACCGCGCTGGCGCTGTTCATCTTTGGCCAGCACCACGAGACCGCGGATGCGTTCGACCAGCGTGCCCACCAGTGAGCGGCTACCTGCGCCCTTGATGAGATCGCCTTCCCAATTGTCCGGCGACCAGCCACTCCTCAGACGTCCGGCGGGCGCACTTGGATCCTCTTGCCTATCCGGGATCTGGCCACGCCGGTGAACACCCCGCGTGCGCGGCTTGCGCGCGCGGCCTTGGCGCAGACAGACAACCGATCAGCCCGTGGCGCCACTCACCGCGCGAGTACCCGGTACACCGCGCTGTAGATCGTTCCGCGGGACACCCGGTAGCTCGCTGCGTCGGGGAAGCCTCGCGGCCAGGATCCCGGCGATCTGCTTCGGCACCCAGCGCGCCCGCAACAAGGCCTGCGCCGTTTCCCACAGCGCCACATCGTCGAGTTTGCGCGTGACGCGCGGCTTCTTGCGAGGCCCCAGACTACGTTGCTGCGCAGCCTGTGCCTTGTAGCCAGAGCATTCGGCGGAAGATCGTCGGCGCTCCGCCTGATCGTGCTTGACGAACGGCCCGACGATCGTCCAAGCGCACCCAGGCTCGCCCCCGACTCCCGCCGCTGCTGCATCTCCAGCCTCTCTTGCGGACCCAGCTCTTCGTATGCCCTCATCGCAACAGCCCAGGTCAGACTCGACAGGGTGTTGCGCGTAGAGTTTGACGGCCCGCCAAGTGTCATACGGTCAGCGGGTTGGGTTTGTCCTGATCGAGCTTGTACTCCTTGATTGCGCGACTGACGTCCTTGGCATTGACCTTGCCATCCTTCGCCAGCGACGCCAGCGCCGCATGGGCGATCCAGTAGCGATCCACTTCGAAGAAATTCCGCAGATGCTCGCGCGTATCCGAGCGTCCGTAGCCATCGGCCCCCAACGCCGTGAACAGGCGTCCATCAGGCACA
Source organism: Rhodanobacter sp. (assembly GCA_039935315.1). GTDB lineage: Bacteria > Pseudomonadota > Gammaproteobacteria > Xanthomonadales > Rhodanobacteraceae > Rhodanobacter. Next base: position 15,744 of record JBDTKM010000235.1, read on the forward strand.
AAGGCGCGTACCTGATCGGCCACGGCACGCACATATTCGGTGGCGGCCACGACCGGGCCATCATGGCCGGCCAGGCACTGTGCGACGTGCGCTACGCGCGGCTCCCTGGCCTCCGGATGCAGCCGGTTGTAACGCTCACAATCGAAGCCGTCGCGCGACAACTCGCTGAAGCTGGGGCACGACCATACGTCGGCCTTGACACCAAAGTCGGCTTCGAGCAGTTGCGCGGCCTGGATGGCTTCGCCCACGCTGCCTCCAGCGGCCATCAACTGTACGCGCGGGGCCTTGGTTTTACCCTTGTCCGTGCCGGCGCCGCGCAGCAGATACATGCCCTTGATGATGCCGTCATAGCAGCCCTCGGGCATGGCCGGGTGGGTGTAGTTCTCGTTGGTGGTGGTGAGGTAGTAGAAGACGTCCTGCTGCTGCTCGAACATCTCCTTGACGCCATGCTGCAGCAGCACCGCCACTTCGTAGGAGTAAGTCGGGTCGTATGCGCGGCAGTTGGGAACGGTGCCCGCCACCAGTTGCGAAGTGCAGTCCGAGTGCTGCAAGCCCTCGCCAGGGAAGCTGCAACCCGCCGTGGCACCGACCAGGAAACCACGTGCGTGCTGGTCGCCAGCGGCCCAGATCAGATCGCCGACGCGGCGAAAACCGAAGTACGAATAGAAGACGAAGAACGGCAGCATCGGCAGGTTGGACACCGAGTAACTGGTCCCCGCGGCAATCCACGCCGAGAGGCCACCGGCCTCGGAAATACCCACCTGCAGCACCTGGCCATCCTCGGCCTCGCGGTAATACAGCAACTGATCGGCATCCTGCGGCTTGTATTTCTGTCCGAACGGAGCGTAGATGCCGATCTGGCGGAACATGCCTTCCATGCCGAAGGTACGTGCCTCATCGGCCACAATCGGCACCACGTGCTGCGCCAACTGCTTGTTGCGCAGAAGCAGGTTCATGCCGCGCACCAAGGCCATGGTATTGCTGATCTCACGCTCGCCCGTGCTCTTGGTGAGCGCGTCGAATTCCTTCATGTCCGGCGCAGACAGCGAGACCGTGGATTTCTCGCGACGCTGCGGCAGGAAGCCGCCCAGTTCGCGGCGGCGCTCCAGCATGTACTTGACCTCCGGCGAGTCCATGCCGGGGTGGTAATACGGCACCGAGTCCGGCCGATCGCCTTCCAGTTGCTTGTCGTCAACCGGAATATGGAAGCGATCGCGAAACAGCAGGATCGCATCGTGGTCCATCTTCTTGGCCTGGTGCGCGATATTCATCGATTCGCCCGCCGTGCCCATGCCGTAACCCTTGACCGTCTTGGCCAGGATCACGGTCGGCATGCCTTCGGTGTGTACCGCCGCGTGATAGGCCGCATAGACCTTGTGCGGGTCGTGGCCGCCACGATTCAGGCGCCATACGTCCTCGTCGGACAGGTTGGCCACCATCTCGCGCGTCTCCGGATACTTGCCGAAGAAATTCTCGCGCGTGTACGCGCCGCCCAGCGCCTTGCAGGCCTGGTACTCGCCATCGACGGTTTCCATCATCAACTTGCGCAGCACGCCGTTGGTGTCGCGCGCCAACAGCGGATCCCAGTAGGAACCCCAGATCAGCTTGATTGCGTTCCAGCCGGCACCGCGAAACCCGCCTTCAAGCTCCTGCATGATCTTGCCGTTGCCACGCACCGGCCCGTCCAGGCGTTGCAGGTTGCAGTTGATCACGAAGATCAGGTTGTCGAGCTTCTCTCGCCCGGCCACCGAGATCGCCCCCAGCGACTCCGGCTCGTCCACTTCGCCATCGCCGAGGAAGCACCACACCTTGCGATCGCTCTTGGGGATCAACCCACGCGCTTCCAGGTACTTCAGGAACTGGGCCTGATAGATCGCCTGAATCGGCCCCAGACCCATCGATACAGTCGGCACCTGCCAGTAATCGGGCATCAGCCACGGATGCGGATAGGACGGCAAGCTGGGCGCGGCGAGCGTTTCCAGGCGGAAGTTGTCGAGCCGCGCCTCGCTGAGGCGACCTTCCAGGAACGAGCGGGCATACAAGCCGGGGCTGGAATGGCCCTGGTAGCAGATCAGGTCGCCCGGATGATTCTCCGACGGCGCGCGCCAGAAATGGTTGAAGCCCACGTCGTACAGGGTGGCCGACGAGGCGAAACTGGCGATATGGCCGCCCAGCGAGCCCGGCTTGCGGTTGCAGCGCACCACCATCGCCATCGCGTTCCAGCGGATGATCGAGCGGATCCGCCACTCCATCGCGGGGTCACCCGGGCTCTTCGCTTCCTGGCCGGGCGGGATGGTATTGACGTACGCGGTCGTCGGATCAAACGGCAGGTAGCCACCCGAACGGCGGGTGGTGTCGACCATCTTTTCCAGCAGAAAATGCGCGCGTTCGGTACCGTCGTGATTGATCACCGCATCGAGCGATTCGATCCACTCACGGGTTTCGGTAGGGTCGAGATCCTGGTCGAGGACGTCGTCGAGCTGATCCATGAAATTCTCCGCGGCACCGTTGCGTGCCTGACATTGATTCGCGCCGCCGGGGTCGCTGCACGACAGCCCTTGAGTTTAGCGCTTGCCTGTGTGCCCGCCAATGATCAAGCCATGCGCTGACGCATGGCTTGTCGTCTCATCCACGGTGGCCTACCGCTGAAGAATGGCGATGCTTTGTCCCAACGCCTCGGATGGCGCCCACGGGGCCTCGGTACTGTCAATGAATTGGACACCGCCGTAGCCGAGCTTGTTCGCCCACAGCGTGATTTGTGAACGTTCCAGGAACTGGTTGAGATGGCGCAACACGGCCGAGCGCTGGGCATCAACAGTCGCCTCGAACTGTGCCCAATGGTCCGGCTCGGAAAACTCCAGAAAGGAGAACACCACGATCCCGCCAGGCCGAACCACGCGATGGAATTCGGCAAGGTAGATATAACTGTCGTGGTGAAGCAGGTGAGTGAATACGCTGAATGCGGTCGCCATGTCGCAGGATGCATCTGGTAGTGGTATGCCAAGCGAGTGATTCAGGATGAAGCGGTAATTGGCGGGAGATTTCTTCTTGGCGTACTTGAGCAACGCCTTGACGACATCAATGCCGCAATACTCGATGGACATTTTCTGCCCAAGCGCCGAAGCGAGACGCCCGCTTCCACAACCCAGATCAAGCAGCGATTGACCGTCGCGCAGGCCGGCATATCCAACGATGGCAGCCTCGATCCGACCGATCTGCTCATATCCACCGCCTCCGACCGCGCGGCTCATTGCTTCATCCAGTGAATATTTCCACCGGAGTCGCCTGACCAATCGCTCGTAGTCTCTGACGAAGTAGGACTTCCTCATTTGCATTCCCTGTCTAAACCCACTGCATCAAATCAACGAGGATTTCGCATCACGACGATATCCTGGTGCCCGTTCAAGCCGCCCTCAATATGCGCAACGACCGGAAGATAACGGCCCCAGTGCTGGCGCACGTATTCCATCGTATGGAACGTAGTCTGGTAGAAATCTGGCAGGCCATCCAGCTTGAAGCGGCCCCTGTGATCGGTCCGATAAACGATACCGTCGCGCTGCAGCGCGACGCGTTCGGCCGGTGTGCAGCTGTCCAGCGTGAAACGACCATGGGTCGTCGCCAGCAGCACGCCGCTAGGCTTGAGCATGCGCCGCATTTCGGCCAGCCACTCGTCCTGGCCCGGAGCGTCCAGATGGGTAAACAGCGACACGCTGTAGATCACGTCAAACATGGCGCTGGCGTAATCAGTGGGCGCCGCCGTGCTATTGACTGAGAAGTGCGCCAACGAAGAGAGGTTCTCGGTGGCCCACGCGATCGCCTGCCTATCGATGTCTGATCCATACAGCGTGCAGGACTCCGCCGCGCTGGCGAGCTCGCCGATGACGCGGCCCGGCCCACAAGCGAAATCCAGCACAACCAGGTGCTTCAGCGCGACGCCTTGTGCGCTCAAAACGTCCACCAGACAGCGCGCGATGGAGCGCCCATTGGCGAGATAGCTCGCCGAATCAAGGGCCCGGTGGACCCGATAACGAAGCATCGGTGGCGGCACCGGGGGCACGCCGCCGCCCGGGTCCATCCGGTTCGCGCGCGCCAATCGCACGCGAAACCCCGCGTAATTCCACAATCCGACCAGCCAGTACAGCGGCACAATGCGCTTCGCCGCCTGTCGCCAGCGCCGCGCCCCCTTCATCCTGCGCTACCCGGAGCAGGACAGCGGACGCTCGCCCGGACCAACGCTCGCGCCCTCAACTGCGACGCCCGCTCTGCGCAGCTCGAATCTGCGCATCGACTGCCGCCACGGCGGTCATGTTGACGATGCGGCGCACGGACGATGCCGGGGTCAGAATGTGCGCAGACTTGTCCACGCCCATCAGGATCGGGCCGATCGCCACGCCATCGGTCATCACCCGCACGATGTTGTAGGCAATATTGGCCGCGTCCATGTTCGGCATCACGAACAGGTTGGCGCGCCCGCTCAGCGTGGTATGCGGAAAAATGCGCTGGCGCAATGCTTCGTCCCAGGCGGTGTCGGCCTGCATCTCGCCGTCCATTTCCAACTTCGGTGCACGCGTCTTCAGGATCTGGTATGCCTTGCGCATCTTCGCGGCACTGGGATTGTCGTGACTGCCGTAGTTCGAATGAGACAACAGCGCCACCTTCGGCTCGATGCCGAAGCTCTTGAGCCGAAAACTGGCTTGCATGGTTGCCTCCGCGATCTGCTCGGCGGTGGGGTCGACCTGGACATGGGTGTCGAGGAAGAACCACGCGCCCTTGTTGTTGATCACGCCACTCATCGCCGAGGTGCATGACACGCCCGGATCAAGCCCGAACACGCTGCGCAGGTAGCCAAGTTTCTTGTGGTAACGCCCAACGATGCCGCAGAGCAGCGCATCCGCCTCACCGCGTTCGACCATCATCGCGGCAATCAGGGTGGGCCGCGAGCGCAGCAGGTTTTTCGCCGCCGCCGGGCTGACGCCGCGTCGCTCGGTCATCGCGTGATACTGCTGCCAGTAATCATTGAAACGCGGGTCGTCGTGGATGTTGGTCAGGTCAAAATCCACGCCAGGGCGTATCCGCAGGCTCAAGCGCTCGATACGGTTCTGGATCACCTCGGGGCGGCCGATCAGGATCGGCCGCGCGATGCGTTCGTCGACCACCGTCTGCACGGCGCGCAGCACGATCTCTTCCTCGCCTTCGGCGTAAGCAACGCGCTTGCAGTCGGCGCGGGCGCGCTCGTACACCGGCTTCATCAGCAGCCCGGTGCGATAGATGAACTGGCCGAGCTTCTCCTTGTAGGCCTCCATGTCGGCGATCGGCCGGGTCGCCACCCCCGAATCCATGGCTGCTTGCGCCACCGCTGGTGCCAGCATCATCAGCAGGCGCCGGTCGAACGGACGCGGTATCAGGTATTCCGGACCGAAACACAGCACCTCACCGCCGTAAGCACTGCCCAGGTCGGAGGCTTCCATGCGCGCCAGCGCGGCGATCGCGCGCACGCAAGCGGTCTTCATCGCCTCGTTGATGCCGGTCGCACCGACATCCAGTGCGCCGCGGAAGATGTACGGGAAGCACAGCGCGTTGTTGACCTGGTTGGGGTAGTCCGAACGACCCGTGGCGATGATGCAGTCCGGACGCACGGCCTTGGCGTCTTCCGGGGTGATTTCCGGGTTCGGATTGGCCAGCGCCATGATCACCGGCCGCGCGGCCATGGTGGCCACCATCTGCGGCTTCAGGATGCCGCCGGCGGACAAGCCCAGGAACACGTCCGCACCTTCCACAATCTCGGCCAGGCTGCGCTTGGGCGTGTCACGCGCGTAGCGCGCCTTGTCCGGATCGAGGCCGGCGCGGCCCGTGTAGATCACGCCGTCGCGATCGTACGCCAGGATATTCTCCGGCTTCACCCCCAGCGCCACCAGCATGTCGAGGCAGGCGATGCCGGCCGCACCGGCGCCGGTGGTGGCGATCTTCACCTCGTCGAACTTCTTGCCGACGACTTCCAGCGCGTTGAGCACCGCAGCGCCGACGATGATCGCGGTGCCGTGCTGGTCGTCGTGAAACACCGGGATCTTCATCCTTTCGCGCAGCTTGCGCTCGATGATGAAGCACTCCGGCGCCTTGATGTCCTCCAGGTTGATGCCACCGAAGGTCGGCTCCAGGCTGGCGATGATATCGACCAGCTTGTCCGGGTCGTGCTCGTCGATCTCGATGTCGAACACATCGATGCCGGCGAACTTCTGAAACAGGATGGCCTTGCCTTCCATCACCGGTTTGGCTGCCAGCGGCCCGATGTTGCCCAGGCCCAGCACCGCGGTGCCATTGGTGACTACTCCCACCAGATTGGAACGGACGGTGAATTCGGCGGCCGAACGCGGATCCTCGACGATCGCATCGCAGGCCGCCGCCACCCCCGGCGAATACGCCAGCGACAGATCGCGCTGGGTGAGCAAGGCGGTGGTGGGGGTGATCTTGATCTTGCCCGGCGACGGATGGCGGTGATATTCCAGCGCGGCGAGACGAAGTTCTTCGGGGAGGGCCATGGCAAGCGCTTATATCGAGTGAGGGAAAGCCACCGACCAGGGCCAGCGGCTTGGGTCGATGTTAACACCCGACCCGAAGCAACTGGCCGGCCGAAAGCACTGCTTACAGCGGCGGCAACAAGTCATCCTCCTGTACCCGGTTCATGCGGATGCCGTTGATGAAAACCGAGAACGCCAGCGTGCCGGCCAGCCCGTGCGCGTGCTGCATCCAGGGTGGCAACCACTGCGGCGGCAGGATCGCGCCACTGGCGAAGTGCGGCTGCAGACTCACCACGTCGTGCAGCGCCAGCTTGCCGGCGAACAAGTGACGCAGCAGATCCAGCCGGCGCTGTTTCAGCGCCCAGCGAAAGAAAGTGTGCACGGTCAGCAGGCCGGACAGGTACACGTTGTCCTTGGCGAACACGGCACCGCCCCCCGGCGGTACGCCACGGAACACCCGCTGAGCTGAGTGGAAACTATCCGCCACGCTTTGCCCGCGGTCGTGGAAATACCGAAAGACCTCGACGAAGTCCGCACCATGGAGCGCCATGTCGATCGCCAGGATGCGCAGGCTGATCCGCTTGAGCCGCACGATGTCGATCGCGCCGGACATCAACTCGGCGAACACCGCCAGTCCTTCCTGGGTCGCGGTGACGCGTGGCGAAGTGCGCGCCAGTGAGGCCAGCAACGGCTGGCGCCGGCCGTTCAGTGCGGTCAGCGTATGCACGAAAGCCTCGTGTGCCAGCAATTGGTGATAGTCGTACTCGTTGAAGCTGGCACCGCCGCGCAGACGGATGCGGGTAGCACCGGCGGCGGCCTTGGCGGTGAGTTCGGGATCGACTTCGACGCGGACGGTGCCGTGGCCGAAGAAGGTATCCAGCGCACCCGCCAGATCGTCCCGCAGCGCCTCGGCAGTAATGCTCGTCCGGGTGTCGTCGGCAAACCGATCGGCACCCAACTCGTCGGACAGCTCGACGAAATAGCGCGCCGCGTCCAGATTGCTGCGTTGGCTGCCGGGAATCTGGTCGTCGGGCTTGCCATACAGCGCGATCGATGGCGCGGTGACACCGGCCGTGCCGACCGCTTCGAGCATCAGCGCGGCGATCCGCCATGATTCAGCGGTGCGCCGCAGATAGTCGCCGAGCGGATCGATGTCAGCGGCATCTCTCCCGCCGGCGGCGGCCTCGACGGCAGCCAGTTCCGCGCGCGCGTCAGCCAGACTGGGAACCTGGTAGGAAATCTCGGGCAGGCTGAAATGGCCGCGGCCATAAGCATCGATCATGCGGTTTTCCAACGATGCCGGCCACGCCACCGTGTGCAAAACATGGATGCCACGCACCGCCGCGAGCAACCGCTGATCAAGGTCGGCATAACGCTGCAGCGCCGGATCGACGGCCATGCCGGTCACGTCGCCTCGCACCGCGCGCATCGCGCCTGCGGCGGGGTCAGAGCCGACATCATCAGGGTCGAGACGATGACTCGGACGATGCTGTCGTGAAGCGCGGCTTTTCGGGGGGCGGCCAACGCAGCCAGCCAGCCGGGCCGCAGCCACGCCGAAACCAGCCAGCGACCAGTTTGATGCCCACGGGGCAGCCCGCTGGGGTCATTTCGCTCATGCATCCCCGACCCCTTCTCCTGTCAGCGCTCGCGATCGCTGCGACGCCCGCGTGGCGGTTCAAGCGGACGGCCCCCGCGCTGGCGGCGCAGGCGCGCCTCCAGGGTGGCCGCCTGCTCTTCGCGCTCGTCGTGCAGCTTCAGATAGTTGCGCCAGCGCTCGGCACTCAATTCCCCGGTGTCCAGCGCCACCTGTACGGCACAACCAGGCTCGCTGCCGTGGCCGCAATTGGCGAAGCGGCACTGTCCAGCGAGCCGGTCGATGTCGGCAAACAGATCGAGGTTTTCCTCGCCAGTGAGCTTCAGCTCACGCATGCCCGGAGTGTCGATCAGGCAACCGCCACTCGGCAGCTGCAGCAGCGCACGATGGGTAGTGGTGTGGCGGCCGCGGCTGTCGCGGTCGCGCACGGCGGCTGTGGCCATGGTGGCGCTGCCCAAGAGCGTATTGGTCAGCGTCGATTTGCCCGCGCCGGAGGAGCCCACCAGCACCGCGCTGTCACCGGGTTGAAGATAGCGATCCAGGATCCGTGCGCTGGATGCATCCTTGCAGTTGAGCGCATGGATCGCCGTGGTGTCCGGCAGTCGCTCGCGCAGGGCGGCGATTCTCGCTTCGGCATCCTCGCATTTATCCAGCTTGCTCAGCAGCACCACCGACCTGGCGCCGGAATCCTCCGACAGCGACAGGTAGCGCTCGATCCGGGCCGGGTTGAAATCGCCATCCAGCCCGGTGAGTACCAGCACGTAATCGATATTGGTGGCGATCAGCTGGCGCTCGTAGCGCTCGCCGGCAGCAGCGCGCGACAACACGCTGCGGCGCGGCGCCACGCTGAGGATGTGCGGCGGCTTGCCGCAGGCCACTTCGACAAAATCACCGACCACCGGCCGTTCGGCGGGATCGATGCCACGCTTGAGAAAGTGCCCGTCCGGTTGCGCGCCAAACAGCATCTGGCCGTCGTGCAGTTCGTAGCCAGCCCGGTGCTGCGCGACCACCCGGGCCAGACGCAAGCCTTCGACCGGCAATGCGTCGCCACGCCAACCGATGCGTCTCAGTCGTTCGATCGTTTCCGCGTTGCTCATGGCGAGGCTTGCGTGGCTTGGTGCAGCAATTATGCCCTGCCCGGGCATCGCCCGACGATGAATCGCGTTTTCGCCGGCCAACGTCTCGCGCTGCACTGCGTCACGCTGCTAGCATCAACGTCACCGGCCGCGATGTCGGCCACCCCCGCCGAAGGAACCCTGCGTTGACCCCGATCACCCCCAACGCTCGCCTGGCCGACGTCCGCTACGAAATCCGTGGCGCATTGACCCGGCGCGCGCGCGAGCTGGAATCCGCCGGCCTCGACATCATCAAGCTGAACATTGGCAATCCCGCGCGCTACGGTTTCGAGGCGCCAGCCCATCTGCGCGAGGCGATCGCCAGCCATCTGCACGACAGTGATGCCTACGGCCATGAGCAGGGCCTCGAAGCGGCGCGCGAAACCATTGCCGCGCAGCAGCGTGGCCGCGGTGCACGGCATGTCCAGATCGAGCGCATCTTCATCGGCAACGGGGTCAGCGACCTGATCGACCTCTCGTTGCGTGCCTTGCTGCAGCCCGGCGACGAGGTACTGCTGCCCAGTCCTGACTACCCGCTGTGGAGTGCCGCCACCATCCTCAACGGCGGCCAACCACGTTATTACCGCTGCCTGGCCGAGCACGGTCACCTGCCTGACCCCGACGAGGTCGAGGCGCTGATCACGCCGCGTACCCGCGCGCTGGTACTGATCAATCCGAACAATCCCACCGGTGCGGTGTACCCGCGCGCCCTGCTGCAGCGGCTGGTGGACGTCGCCGCGCGACATCGGCTGCTGCTGATGGTCGACGAAATCTATGACGAGATCCTGTACGACGGCGCCCGTTTCCAGCCCTTGGCGGAATTAGCCGGTGAGCTGCCCTGCCTGAGCTTCGGCGGACTGAGCAAGGTGCATCGTGCCTGTGGTTACCGGGTCGGCTGGATGAGCCTGTCGGGCGAACCCAGCCGCTCAGCCGCCTATCGCGACGCCCTGCAATTGCTCGCCGCCTTGCGCCTGTGTCCCAACGCCACCGCGCAGTGGGCTGTGCTTCCGGCGCTGCAGGACGCCCCGACCATCGGCGCCCTGACCCGCGCCGGCGGGCGCCTGCACGAGGCGCGCAACGCCGTGTTGAACGGCGTCGCCGCCAGCCACCATCTCGACCTGGTGGCGCCCGATGGCGCGCTGTATGCGTTCCCGCAAGTACGTGCTGAACACATACCGAGCTTCGACGACCAGTCCTTTGCACTGCGCCTGCTGGAGGAGGAATCCGTACTGGTGGTGCCCGGCAGCAGTTTCAACGTTCCGAACAGCCGCCATTTCCGGCTGACTCTGCTGCCACCGCCAGCCCAACTGCGCGAAGTCTTCGTGCGGATCGAGCACGTGCTGGCGCGCATGGCGCAAGAGCAGTCCGATACCGCCATGGCCGCAGCCTGACCAACCACGTCGCGCCGATGCCAGGCACACCCACACCGCTGCGTTACCTCGCCTTGGGCGACTCCTACACCATCGGCGAAGCGGTGCCCGCCGCCGCGCGCTGGCCGGCCGTGCTGGTTGCCCGCCTGCGCCGGGCCGGCGTGGTGATCGATGACCCGCGCATCGTCGCCGTGACCGGCTGGACCACGGACGAGCTCGCGCACGGCATGACCGAGGCCGCGCTGGCCCCTCCGTATGACCTGGTCACCCTGCAAATCGGGGTCAACAACCAGTATCGCGGCCGAACCACCGCCGATTACCGGCTCGAGTTTGCCGAGCTGCTGGCGCGCGCCATCACGCTGGCCGGCAATCGCCCGGCGCGGGTGCTGGTGGTGTCGATCCCGGACTGGGGCGTGACCCGCTTTGCACGCGAGCAAGGCCGCGACCCGGCGGTCATCACAGCGGCGCTGAACGCTTTCAACGCGAGTGCTCAGCAACAGGCCGCTCAGGCCGGCGCACATTTTGCCGACATCACGACGATCTCGCGTCACGCTGCCGACGAGTTGGCCAGCGACGGCCTGCATCCTTCGGCGGCCCAATATGCACGATGGATGACGGCGATCCTGCCGGTCGCGCGCGAAGCCGTGGACACGCCTCCTTGAACACGGCCCGCCACGCCGTCATATCGTGCGGCGTATCATTGCCTTCTTTGCCGGAGCCATTCCATGTCGCTCGATAGCCCCACCCGCGAACGTATCGAAAGCCTGCTCAAGGACCACCGCGTGGTGCTGTTCATGAAAGGCAACCGGCAGCAGCCGATGTGCGGTTTTTCCGCGTCGGCGACCAATATCCTGAACGAGTTGCTGCCCGAATACCACACGGTCAACGTGCTGGAAGACCCCGAGATTCGCGACGGCATCAAGCTCTACGGCGAGTGGCCGACGATTCCACAGCTGTACGTGGAGGGCGAACTCGTTGGCGGTGCCGACATCATCAGCCAGATGTACGGCAGCGGTGAGCTGCATGCACTGTTCGGCGTAACCGAACCGGATCGCACACCGCCGGAAATCACCATTACGGATGCCGCCGCCGAAGCGATCCGTCAAGGCACGTCGAACGCACAAGGCGTGGCGCTGCACCTGGAGATCGGGCCGGACCACAGTGCCGGCTTTCAGCTCGCACCGGCCGGCGCCCATGACATCGTGGCCCATGCGAATGGTCTCGAGGTGCATTTCGACCCGGCCAGCGCCCAGCGCGCCAAAGGTGTGGTGATCGACTGGGTCTCGACTGTGCAGGGCGAAGGCTTGAGCCTGACGTTCCCCGGCGCGAAATAGGGCGGTGGTCCGCCCTGCGCAGCAGGGCCCCGCTGCTTGCGCCTCACCCCTTCGGCGTAGGCAACTCGCACTCCCGGTTGAAGTCCCCGATCGCTGCGACAAGATCAGTCACGGCCGCCCGTTCGGCCTCACTGAGATCGGGATTCCAGGCATCCACGATCAGCACCACGCGAGTTTCCCCACTGTGGTTCCACGCCTCGTGTTCGAAGGTGTCATCGAACGTCACGCAGCGGCCTTCCTTCCATTCGTGGATATCGCCACCAACACGCAAGGCGCAGTCCGTCGGCACGATCAGCGGCAAATGAGTCACCAACCGCGTATTGGTGACTCCACGGTGCGGAAGTATGTGCGAGCCCGGCCGCAACACCGAGAACAGCGCTTCGGGTGAGTGTTCCCGGACTCGAACCAGTGGCAGCGCATCGAGCAGCGCCATCGTCCGGGGGCAAGTTTCAGCATGCGCGCCGTAGCGCTCGCCGTGACGGTAAAAAAAGTAAGCGTCCCATGCGGCGTTGCCGGGCCCGGATGAGCGCAGCAGATCGGCTGAGTCCTGCGGTGAATCCGTGAGCAGGAATGATTCCAGTTGCTTTGGCCCAGACAGCACCGCGCGCAATTCCTCGCGGATCATCGCCGTGTGTGCCTCCAGTTCGACCTGCCACGGAAAGCGTTCGCGAGCATAGTAGGGCTGGCTGGGTACACCCGGGAAATACAGAAATTTAGGCGCTTGGCGCGGATCGGGCAACGAAGGCGACTGCTCCCCCAGGTAGATGGCAAGACATTCCTCGACTCGCTTCAACTCGGACCAACCGTAACGCTGTCGCAGCGGCTCGAGCACAGCATGGAACAATCCACTGCGCTCCTTGTCGATGAAGCCGATCGCGTGCCTAACGAGCTGGCGCAAACCCGGCGGCGTCGAGTCGTCGCTCATCCATCGCTTGCTTGCCTGAGCCAGATTGACTGCACTGAAATACGCGACCAGCGCTCCATGGCGATCGTCCAGCTGTTCGAGCGCCATGCCCAACCGCAATCTGGCGAGGAATAGGTGGGGCGCCAGCGACAGGCACTTTTTCAGATTATCGACGCTGCCGCGCCAGTCACCAGCCGCCGATTGAGCCGCGCCAAGCTGATGCAAAATAGTCGGGTCATCCGGTCGCGCCTGGCTGGCCATCAGCAACATGGCAACGGCGCGCATGGGATCACCGCGTTCAAAATGTCGTGCGGCCACAAACTGCAGTGCCTCTGCGTGCTCCGGCGCCACGCTCAGGAGTCTGCTGTAAATCTGCTCCGCGCGAACAACGTCACCCTGCTGCAAGGCTTCTACCGCAGCGGATCGCAGCGCGGCCAGTTCACGCTCACGTACCTCGTTCGATACCTCGTCTGATCTCACAGCAGCACCCCTTCCAGCATGTTTCCCACGACCCCTCGGGAGGGCGACGACCAGAGGCATAATAGACGGGTTCCGACCGCTCGCGCGCGGCAAGCGTCAACGATTTGCACCGCGCCATTGATATCCAATCAGAGGTTTTTGATGAATCCACGTCTGCAAGGGCTGGAGCCCGGCGTTATCCAACAGGTCATGGCTGCCGGCGAGGCGCTTGATGCCGGGCGCGTCAGCGAGGCGGAGCAACTGCTCGCCAAGGCACTCGCCAGTCATCCGGAACATCCGGAAATAATGAGGATGCAAGCCGGGGTCCATGATTTGCGCGGGGAGCATCAACTCGCTATCCAAGTAATGCAGCGTGCCCTCCAAAAGTGCCCGCAGGATCCGCTTTATCACAACACGATGGGGGCGCTGCTTGGCAGTGCAGGTGAATTCGAGGCTGCAATCGTCTCGTTGCAATACGCCTGCAAGCTGACGCCCGGACTGGTGCTTGCCTGGTACAACTTGGGGGTGATGCTGACCAAGTGCGTGCGCAACGACGAAGCTGTCGAAGCACTTCGGCGTGCAGTCGCGCTGGCGCCGGGTCATCTGGCGGCACGTGCGCTGCTTGCAGATATCTTGCGCACGAAAGGAGAAGTCAACGCGGCCAGCGCCGAATATCGTCGACTGATCGCATTGCGCCCGGTTGAGGGCATCGCGTGGTGGGGCCTGGCCGAGCTGCGGAATCACCCCTTCACCGAGGCCGATGCAGTCCAAATGCGGGCATCGCTCCGCGACCGCGACGCCACCGAGCAGGATCGCATCGCCATCGGTTTTGCATTGGCGAAGGCATTGGACGACTTGGGTGATTACGGCGGATCGCTGACCGCGCTGGCCGAAGCCAATTCCATTGCGCGGCGCCAACAAGCCTGGGATGCTCACGCGTTTTCGAAACAGATTGCAGCGATCAACGCCGCATTTGAGCGGGCACCGTCATCTGACGATGCGACACTTGGTGGCGGAGCCATTTTTGTTGTTGGACTACCTCGTTCCGGCACCACCCTGGCGGAACAGATTCTTGCCACTCATTCGGCCGTGCAGGGAGCGGGTGAACTGCCTGACTTGCCACAGGTTCTGGCGGAAGAGTCGCGCCGGCGCGGCAAGCCTTTTCCCCAATGGGTCCACGACATGGAGGCTGTCGACTGGTCGCGCCTGGGGCGTCGCTATCTTGAGCGCACGGCGCGCTGGCGGCGCGATCGCCCGACCTTCGTTGACAAGCTGCCCAACAACTGGATTTACATAGGTGCCATCCGCGCCATGTTGCCCTCTGCTCATATCGTGGTGTGCCGCCGCGATCCGCTGGAAACCTGCTTTTCCTGTTACCGGCAGCGCATGGACAACAGCAACGGCTACACACGCACGTTCGCTGACCTGGCAAGCTTCTGGCACGACTTCAACCACAACGTGGCGCGCTGGGTCGTGCACGACCCCGGGCATGTGCGCGCGCACAGTTATGAAGCACTCATAGACGATACGGAGACGCAGATCCGGGAGCTGGTTGAATTCTGCGGACTGCCATTCGAGTCCGCTTGCCTGCAGTTTCACGAGAACAGACGCGAGGTTCGTTCGCCAAGTGCCACCCAGGTACGCCAGCCTCTACGTCGAGACACCGCTCGCGCCTTGGACTATGGCAGTCTCCTTGATCCACTGCGCAAAGCCCTGAAGCTGCCTTTGCAGGAATCATGACGTCAAGCAATCCGCCCTCCGCTGCCCCAGGTTCCATCGAGTCCTGTCTGGCCGCGTATCACGACGCCCTGAACCGGGAATCCGTGGGAAGTGCGCGCGCAAGGCTGGTTGACGCTCTTGACGGGGCCTCCGAAGATATGTGGCTGGACTGCGGGCGTCGACTGGTTCTTGCCCGGGAGCTGGACACTGCGATTGATGTGTTTGAGCGGGGCACGGCCTGCCATCCGGCGTCGGCGGACCTGCGCACCGGCTTGGCTGGTCTTTATTGGCAAGCGGATCGCCGTGGCGACGCTGAGAACATGCTGCGCGGTGGGCTGTCGACGTTTCCTGGCGATGTCGGCGCTACGTTTCTGCTGGCGCGACTGTTGTTCGAACAAGGTCGCGTACAGGGCGCGGCCGACGCCATCAAGGAGCTTTTCGAGCACGGTCATTACGACGCGGATACCGCCATTCAGGCGGTTGAGTTAATGGACGACTTCGGTCGAGCAGAGGACGCCTTGCATATTTGCAAGGTTGCGATGGTCAGCCACCCAGATGATCCGCGACTGCACGCATACGCGGGCATGCTGGGCATTCAACTTGGCGAGTTCGAGCGCGTACGGACTCACTACGAGTTCGCACTAGCCCACGCTGATGGTGCGGTCGAGTGGAACATCCCCATCGGCTTGTCATGCCTTCAACGATATACCGATGACCGGCATCCCGACTTGACCTTCTTCCGGGAGGTACTTGATCGAGTGGAGTTGAGCGAAAAAGCGCGCACCAACACGATGTTTGCGTTGGGCAAGGCTTTGGACGACCTGGCGGACTATGGCGAGGCCGCGCGATATTTTCGTGCGGGCAATGCCCGCGCCAGAACAGTCAGTTCCTGGTCGCGCAAACAATGGAGACGCAAGGTCGCAGCGCACTGCGCCGCGTCGCCTGTTCCCTGGACGCTCCCCGCGCCCGTGGCCTGGACTCCGGTATTCATCGTCGGCGTTCCACGTTCCGGCACCACCTTGCTGGCTGAACTGATGGCGCGTCATCCGCTGGTGACCAATCGTGGAGAACTCGGCTGGCTACAGACCTTGGCAGAGAGCCTCCCAGCGTCATCTCGAGAACCGCGCAAATCATTCGAGGAAGCCGCTTCAGTTTATGCTACGCACCTGTTGCAAGATGACAGCGATGCCGGTTGGTACATCGACAAGCAGCCGCTGAATCTGCTCTACATCGACCTGATCATGGCTTGGTGGCCGAATGCGAAAATCATCTACTGCCAACGCGATGCGCGCGATACCGCGCTGTCATTGTGGTCACAGTCATTCCAGGACCGCGCACACGACTACGCCTGTGACTTTACCGACATCGGTGCCTTGATCCAGGGCTGTCGTCGACTCATGATTCATTGGAACCGACGCTATCCTTCCTCCATTCGCGCCATTCGTTATGAGGATCTCGTCCAGTCCCCGCAAGAAAGCGTGACTTCGATCGTCGACTGGCTGGGCATTCCGACCCAGGTCGATCGGTCGCCCGCGAATCGCCACGGGGGAAGCATCGCCACAGCAAGCGTGTGGCAAGCGCGGCAGCCGGTTTACACCGGGGCCGTGGGACGCTGGAAGAACTACGCCGACTACATACCTGAGTTACTTCTGCTGCCAGAGCATTGAACAGTTCTTGCGGCCGGGTGTGGAAGGCGCACGGCGCGCAACAGACGCAGCGGTGCCACCTTGTCTTGTTTCAGACAACCGGCTCCATGGGGTAGCCCCAGTGACGGATCATCGGCTCAAGGATGGGCAGAACCGGTTCGAAGTATTCACGATATTTGTGCCAACGAGCGATCCCTTTACGGTTGATCGGCTCAATGACCTGTGAATAGCTGGGAGTGGCTATGTAAGACTTTTTGAGAGCGTGCTGGTCAAACGCCATCAGCGGAGCAGGATCGTCCAGCTCGAGAAACCGGGCAATTCTGGCAGACTGCGCCGGGAAATCATCGACAAGGTCTTCGTAGCGGGAAACCATCACGTCCGGATTGAATATGCCTACTTGCTCCAGCCAGCATTGCATGGTCTGAACGTAGGCGCGGGCCAATCGTTCGAGCGAACCGCATGCTGCCACGAGAATGGTGGAGCGGAAGCTCTGCATGTAGCAGCTCAACAGCACGTCGCATGGATGGCGCACCGCGAGAATGATTTTGGCCTCGGGGAAGAGTCGATGAATCATCGGCAGCCACTGCATATTCAGCGGATTTTTGTCGACCAGGCGCGCGTCCCAGTTGCGCCTTATCCGCTCACCGACCATCTCGTGATAGCGCTTGCGCAGCTCGTCGCAATCGAATTGCCGCAGTACGCCAAGGTCGTCCATGATGCGTGGATCATGCTGCACCAACACGTCCGCCAGGCTGTTGAAGAATGGGTTCTCATCCATGGACTGCAGACCCGGGTGAGCGTCAAGCATCTGCTCCAGCAACGTGGTACCCGACCTGGGGAAACCCACGATCAGGATGGGCGAATCAGACATCGGCGGGGCAGCGAGTTTCGGCCAGCGCGAATATTGTTCGGCGCTCGCGTCAGGCGCAGTAAGTGGCATCGCCGAAGCGCCTGCTGCGAAGAACTGCGGCGACGCAAAGCGCCTCTCGCTGATCTCCAGCCGGTGCGCCACCGATAGGGTCTCCATGGCCTCCCGGGTCATGCCAAGCTTGTCATAGACCGAACCCAGCTGGAAATGATGGGCAAAGTCATCCGGGCCCTGGCTACCGCAGCGTTCCAGAATCTGCCTGGCCATATTCCAGTCCAGGTCGCGCATTGCCAACGAAGCACGCAGATGTTCTGCCTCATTGATCTGCTCGTCGGTCATCGCCGCGGACATCCGAGAAATCCCCGGCAGCATCGCCTGGGCATCGGTCAATCGATTGAGTCGCTCATAGACGCTGGCAAGCAGCAGCATAACGTCCGGCTGCCCGGCGTTTCGGCCCAGAAGCTCTTCCAGCACCTCGGCCGCCGCCGGCACGTCATTTCGCATGATCAGCACCTGAGCCAGCTCAAGCTGCAATGCATCGTCGTGCAAGGGCGTCCAGTAGCGCCAAGGTTTGAGCAGCGCCACGGCGCCATTGATGTCCTGGCACAGAGCACAGGCACGTGCTGCAGGTATACGGATCAGCGGAGAGTCAGGATCGAAGACGAGTGTATCCAGCAGTACTTTTCGCGCTTCGGCGTACTCGTGCATGGCCATCAGCAGGCCACCCAATTGGGTGCGCGTTGGTAAATTGCCGGGATCCAGCGCGATCGCTCTTAGGTACGCCTGGCGAGCCTCGTCGCGGGCGCCTGCGTCCGCAAGCACTATCCCGTAATTGTTCCAGTGCACACTGCTTTCAGGCCACAGCCGGGTCAGCTTCGCGTAGGCAGCCACGGCCTCGTGCAGGCGTCCCTGGTGGTGAACGCTCATCGCCAGCAGCAACAACAGGTTCTCATCGTCTGGCTGGCTGATCAGCTCCGAGCGGCACAGCATCTCTGCCTGGTGGCCGCGACCGCTGGTTATCGCGTGGGCAATTTCGTCGATTTTGTTCGAGGGCATGACTTCACAAAAAGGGCCGCGTGAAGATCACGCGGCCCTAAAGGTATTACACAGCTTGAGGACTTAGAACTTTACGGTGACACGAGCCCAGTAGTAGCGGCCAATCAGGTCGAAATTGCTGGGGTCCGTGTTGGCGTTAAGCACGTTGTTGGAATACAGGATCGGCGGCTGCTTGTCGGCCAGGTTGTTGACGCCAAAGTCCACACGGGTGTTGAGCGGCTCGATGTTGTAGCCCATCGACACATCGTTGTAGATCGTCGCACCGTATTTCAATACGGTTCCGTGCTGACCATCCGGCGTCGTGTCCTGCAAGGTGTCAGCCGGACCACCGTTCTGGAAACGACCGATGTAACGCATGCGCCATTCGGCACTCCAGTTACCCATCTGCCAATTCACGAAGCCCTGACCGCGCCAGCGCGGGAACAGACAGACACCCGCCGCGTCAGGACAGGCCGACGACTGCGCCGAGCCGAACGGCAGAAAGTGACCAGCGTTGTGATAGGTCACGCTGCCGGCAACACCCGGGGCCGTCGCCTGGTTGAAGTACTTCAGGTAGGTCGAGTTGACGCCGATATTGAATTGGCCAAAACCGAACTGCGGCAGGCGGTAATTAGCCGACCAGTCGATACCACTGGTGCTGATACTGCCGAGGTTGCCGTACGGTTCCACCGTCGACTGCAGCAACTGGCCCTGATTCGGACCGGTGGAAGCATTGCGCTGGATGTACTTGCAATACTGGGTCGAGCCCGCCGCACAGAGATTCAGCAGGCTCTGCAGGCCCACTTGGGTGATCGTGTTGTTCAGATTGACGCGCCACACATCGAGGGTCGTTGAAAGTCCCGGTACGTACGACGGGCTATACACCAAGCCGAAGTCGTAGGTCTTGCCTTCCTCTGGCTTGATCGGGAATCCTGCAACCTTCGCGCCTTGAATGACGGTGGAAGCCTGGGTCTGCGAGGAGACAAAGTTATCCGAGAACGTACCGTTGGTGGGCACGTTCTGGCAGGCCAGGGCCAGACCCGATCCCGCCGGGGCACCGGTATAGCCATCGCACGGATCGCTGTGGAGATTCGGTGCGTCGGACGAGCCGGTATACAACTCGGCGAGGGTCGGGGTACGGAACACATTTTCCAGCGTGCCACGCAAGAGCAGGTCGCCGATCGGCTTCCATTCCACGGCGAACTTGAAGCTGTTGTTGTTGCCGAAAGCTGGAATCCGCGAGTAGCGGTCACCGATGGTCAGGTTCAGTGACTGGATCAGCGGCAGGTTAGACAGCACCGGGATGAACGTCTCTGCGTACAGCGACTTGGTGCTGTAACCGCCCTGCACCGCCGAAGAGCACTGGCTGCCCAGCACGCAGGTACCCGTCGCCGGGTCGATTTCCAGCTGCGGCGCCGGCGTCGCATGCTCGTAGGTGGTGCGATATTCGCCGCCCACAGCCAGCTGGACCGTGCCGGCCGGGAGACTGAACAGGCCGCCGCTGAGGCCGGCATGATAGGTCTTTTCGATGAAGTAGGCATTGTTCGGCGCATTGACCAGAGCCGCCGCGATGGCCGCCTTGGAACCGGCCGAGCTCAGGTTGAACGGGTTGAATTGGCAGGCGGTCGGGTCGACACCCGCCGCGCAGGTTGCCGTGCCGTCTGCATTGAGAGTGGACGTGCCGGTGTAGAGCTTGGTCTGATCGACCAGGCCACCGGTCGTGGTGACGTTGCTCTGATGACCATAGTTGATGCCAACGTCCCAGTTCCACGTCTGGTCGGCAATTGTAAAGTCGCCCCGCACGCCCGTGTTGATCTGGGCATTGGTGCGGCCAAACGCGGCATCACGTGGACCGGCAGCCAGCAAACGACCACGGAACTGGTTGCCCGTACCTGCGCCATTGAATGAGACGCCGAACGGGTTGAACGCGTTACCTACGTCGATCGAAGCGCCCGAAGTGTCTGTACCGTACACCGCTGGGGCGAGCTGGAAGTTGGACGAGGTCTTCTGATAGATCGCGTCCAGATAGGCGGACACATGGTCGCCCAGTTTGTACTCACCGCTGACAAAGCCGCCGGTGTGTTCCTGCGGTGTCAGATCGAGGTTGACTGACGCATAGTTGTAGCGGTCGGAGTTGCCGTAGCACTTGTAGTTGGCCGGAGTTGCGACTTGACTGTTTCCACCCGGGGCGAGCGTGACCAATTTGCAGCCAAATGCTCCCTGCATTGTCGCTGGCAGTTGGACGCGGCCCGACGGAATGGAAGAGGAGCCACCGATGAATGGACCGCTGGTGGAGAGGCTCACCGCATTGATCGAGAACGGCCGGGAAGCGGCGCTGATCGACTCCTGCTTGCTGTAGTTGATGCCGGCCATGATGCTGCCCTTGTCCGATGTCTGGCCAAAGGTGAAGCTGGTACCGCTCTGGTCCGCATCGTTGCGATCAGACTCGCCGACGTTGGCCGTGAACTGGGCGCCTTGATAATCCTTGCGCAGGATGAAGTTGACCACGCCACCGATGGCATCGGAACCGTAGGTAGCCGACGCACCGGTCGGCAGTACGTCGATGCGCTCGATCGCATCGGCGGGAATCATGTTCGGATCCTTGCCCAGCAGGCGCTGGCCATTGACCAGGATCAGCGTACGGTTGGAGCCCAAGCCACGCAGGTTGATGGTGGACGAGCCGGTGCCGCCGGAATTGTTGACCTGCGGATTGACATTGCCGCCGGTCATCGATGGCAGCTGCTGGACCAGGTCACCGAGTGTCATCTTGCCAGTTGCCTGGATCTGGGCACGGTCGATGGTCACGACGGGACTGGCGGTTTCCAGATCCACGCGGCGGATCAGCGAGCCGGTGACCACCACGGTCTGCAGCGTCTGCGCCTTCTGGGCGTTGGGCTGGTTGGCGGTGTCCTGACTGCTCGTGTCTTGAGCGAAGGCCGTGCCCGAGGCACCGACCGCGATGACAGCACCCAGCGATAGCGCCAGGCGAACTGCCGAAGAAAGCTTCTTAACCCCAAATTTCATGACAACACCCTCCGGTTAATATTTTTTTTACGGGCCTGAACCTGTTCTGCCCAGCATTGCGACGCAACGTCTGTTCCCAAACCGATCGACTTCAGTCCCATGAATTTCAGAAACGCGCTGATACTAACAGGCAAATAACGCTATGTGAACTGACTTCATACGTTTTGCCCGTGGTTGCGGTTCAGCATTCATTGAGAATATTTCGTGAATTTGGCGCTCTCACAACATCCGCGGGGATTTTTCCTCACAGTTCATTAACACTAAGCGGTTTTAACGAACTGCGGGGTGCACTAATGCCTGTGCAGCCGCATTTCCTTATCGTCAGTGCGCGGCGAGGGAGGAAAGAAGAAGACCCCCGATCGCCGCCAGACGGCCTGCCGGGACGCCCTTGTTACGTCCGACACGAGTCAGTCAGGCGCTCCACGTACCATCCGTTGTCACGGATGGATCGACCCGATCCCCAAACGACGACCCAGATACTGCGCAGTGATGCGCCGGGCCTGCCCGGGTCGCTACCGGCACACCCGCGGCAGGTCCGGGGCGCCGCCGCGCGCGGCCCGACGGCGCCGCGTAAACCCATCTATGAAGTCGAGGCGCCCGCGACGGGCGCTGTCAACAGAGCTGCTCGGCTTACCACGGCGCCATGCCGGTGCAACCGGGCAACCGTTGGCGGTGATTGCCTGCGTGCGCCTCACCGGCAAGGCGCAGATCAAGATCGTTGCCCGCTGGCGCGCGAACCATCGCCGCCCCACACCGCACGCGCTGGCGTCGGTCCCACATGCTCCAACAAGCGGGCGCCGGTGCGCACCGGGATATAGAGCCGCATGTTATGTTTTGACTGCCATGCATGACGGGAACAACGTGATGAGGATGGGTCTGTCAATCGATGCCGCCTGCGACGTTTCGCAGGCGTTCCTTGAGCAACATGACATTGCGGTGATGCCAATCACGGTAAAGGTCGACAGCGAAACGTTCATGGACGACCGCAGCCTGGGCGAACGGCAGCGCTTCATCGATCGCCGGCTTGGCAGTCGCAGCCATTCGGCGGAAACCGAGCCATGCCCGGTCGATGAGGTGAGCAAGCTTTTCCTGGAGAAGCTGGTGCTGGAACAGGACTGCGTGTTCTGCCTGACCATGACCGCCACCCGCAGCCCGATCAACGAACACGTCAACAAGGCCAGCTTCGCGATCCTGAAAAACTACCGGCACGTTCGCGAGCAAGCGCACGTGCCCGGTCCGTTCATGATGCGCGTGGTTGATACGCGCAATATTTTTGCCGGAGCTGCGCCCACGATATACGAGGCGAGTCGGATGATCAGTGCCGGCGAAGCGCCGGCGGCGATACGCGAACGGTTGCTGCATATCGCCGACCACAGCTACGGCTACATGCTGCCGCGCGACCTTTACTACCTTCGCGCCCGCGCCAAGAAGAAGAACGATCGCAGCGTCAGCCTGTTCTCGGCGATGCTGGGATCGGCGCTGGATATCAAGCCGATCCTGCGCTGCTTCCGCGGCGACACCGGCCCGGTGGGCAAGGTGCGCGGCTTCGAGCAAGGCGCGCAGGCGCTGTTCAAGTACGCCGCCAAGCGGGTCAGGGACGGGCTGCTGGCGCCGGTCGTCTGCGTGAGCTATGGCGGTGATCTGGCGGTGCTGCCCAGCCTGCCCGGGTATGCCGGGCTGCGCGAAGCCTGCAAGGAATGCGGTGTCGAGTTGATGGAGGCGCCGATGAGCATTACCGGCATGGTCAACGTGGGCGAGGGCGCGGTAACCCTGGGCCTGGCCGCCGAACAGCACGACGCCGAGTTCTGACCGGCTGTGCAGCGATTGCCTGTCCCGGGTCTGCGCGCGGGTACCGCTCAGTATCCGTAATTGAGGAAGCCGCCATCCACCGCCAGCACCTGGCCGGTGATATAGCCGGCGGCCGGCAGGCACAAGAAAGCGATTGCCGCCGCCACATCCTCGGGCTCACCGATCCGCCGCAGTGGTGTGTGGTCGAGTACCTCGTCCAGGTAATCGGGGTCAGCCAGCGCCAGCTCCGAGCGCTGGGTGCGGATATACCACGGCGCCACTGCATTGACGCGGATGCCATCGACGGCCCACTCGACCGCCAGATTACGGGTCAGCTGGTGCAGCGCGGCCTTGCTCATGCCGTAGGGCGAGCCGGTGCGCACATGCGTGATCGCCGATACCGAGCCCACGTTCACGATGGCCGCGTTGGCATGCTGCGCCAGGTGCGGGTGCGCCAGGCGACACATCTCGAACGCGGAAAACAGGTTCTGCTCGAAGATCGCGCGATAGTCATGCTCGGCATAGTCCAGCGTGGCGCCGGGCTGGTTCCCGCCGGCGTTGTTGACCAGCAGCGACAGCGACACGCCGAGGTCGGCGATCCAGTCGAAGACGGCCAGACGTTCCTCCGGCTCGGTCAGGTCGGCGCCGAAGGCGAGCATCCGGACAGCGGGGAAATCCTCGGCCAGCTCCACCCGCACCTGCTCCAGGTAATCCTCGTCACGCGCGACCAGCAGCAGGTCGGCGCCCAAGCCGGCCAGTTCGCGTGCCGTCGCGTAGCCGATGCCCTTGCTTGCGCCCGTCACCAGGGCGGTATGGCCGCGCAGTTGCCAGGCTTCCGAGCGGCGGTTCGGGAGATTGCTCATGGCGAGCAGCTTAGCAACGTCTTTGCGATCACGCCCGGATCCCGGCCGGCTTGCCCGTCCAGCCGCGAGGCGAGACACTCGGTTCCACCGTCAAGCGCGAGAACGATCATGAAATGGCTGCCGATCCTGCTATGCGCACTGGCGCTGGGTGCCTGCTCCAGCAAGCCGCCGGAGCCGAAGGCCAGGGCCGCCGACGTCACCACCCCGTTCGATGCACTGAGGGCGGACGAACAGCGTGCGAAAGATGTGCAGAAGGTGGTGAACAAGCAGGGCGAGGAGCAACGCAAGCAGATCGAGGCGCAGCAGCACTAAGCGTCTGTTGGGCTTTGGTCGGCGAATCGGCGAATCGGCAGGAATGTTTCCCCGTAAAACCGGATTCACACTCGTCCAGCAAGACTCCCTGGTCCTCAACGAGGGCTGCACAGACAGTCCGCGTAGATGTTCGTGGTGCCGGCCCTGGCATGGCGCAGCAACTCGAATTCGGGGGACAGCGCCGGCAACTGCGCCAACCAGCGGGGCACGCGCACGCCCCACGACTGCAGCAGATGCACGCTGGCACTCTGGTTGAGGCCGACCAGGAAACGCTCGAAGCCGCCCAGTGGGGCTTCTTCATAGCGCACTGGGTAGTCCTTGCCCAGCTTGGCCAGTCTGGCGGCGTCAGCCACGGCATCGCGCAGACCGCCGAGCTGATCGACCAGACCACGCGCAAGCGCTTGTCGACCCGTCCACACGCGGCCCTGCGCGATCGCGTCGATCGCCTGATAACTCTGGCCGCGCGCCTTGGCCACGTTGCCCACGAAATCGCGGTAGCCCTTGTCGATCTGCGCCTGAATCACCGCACCGACCTTGGGGTCGAGCGGACGGGTGATGTCGAATGCGCCGGCCATGGGACCGGTGGCGACGCCGTCACTCTGGATGCCGAGCCTGGCCAGCGTGCCGGGGACCGAGAAATACATGCCGAAGATGCCGATCGAACCAGTAATCGTGTTTGGCTCGGCAAAAATGCGGTTCGCGTTCATCGAGATCCAGTAGCCGCCGCTGGCCGCCACGTTGCCCATCGACACCACCACGGGGATGCCGGCAGCGCGGGTCTGCGCGACTTCGCGACGAATCTCTTCAGCGGCGAAGACCTCGCCGCCGGGCGAGTCGACCCTGAGCACCAGCGCCTTGGTGCGCTTGTCTTCGCGCACGGCGCGGATCAACGCCGCGGTGGATTCGCCACCGATCGAACCGGGCGGACGCTTGCCGCCGGCAATCTCGCCCTCGGCCACGACGATCGCCACGCCGGGCGCCGACGCGTTGCTCTGACGCGGCAGGTTCGCGGCATAGCGCTCCAGGCCAACCTGGCGGAACCCCTGGTTCTTTGGCCCGGCCGGCACGCCCTGCTCGCGCATCATCGCGACCAGTTGGGCGCGGGTTGCCATGCCGTCGATGAGATGCTCGTTCAGTGCCAACTGGGCCAGGTCACCCTGGGTGCTGGCGATGTGTTGCGGCAGGTTGTCGATGTCGTCGCGCAGGGTGGCCGGGGCGACCTTGCGCAGCCGGGCCACCTGATCCAGATAGCCATCCCACAACCCGTCCATCCAGTAGCTGTCGGCCTGTTTCGCCGCCGCCGAGGCCTGATCGAGAATGTACGGCTCGGCGGCACTCTTGAACTCGCCAACCCGGAACAGGTGCACGTCGATACCCAGCTTGTCGAGCAGATCCTTGTAGTACAGGCGATAGTTGGCCAAACCGGTGATCAGCACGCCGCCTTGCGGATCGACCAGCACCCGATCGGCATGCGCCGCGAGGTAATACTGACCCTGATCCAGGTTCACGCCCCAGGCAATCACCGGCTTGCCGGTGGCGCGGAAACGGTCCAGCGCGGCGCCGATTTCGCGCAGTGCCGCAAAGCCGCCACCTTGCAGGTCACCCGGCAACAACAGGATGCGGCTGATCCGCTTGTCTCTGGCGGCAGCGTCGATCGCCCCGATCAGGTCGCGCAGCTGGACTTGCTTGACGTCGTCACCCGACAAGCCGGACAGCACGCGCTGCAACGGCGCGACGCTGTACTGCTCGACCAGTTGCCCCTGGGGTTTGAGCACCAGCACACTGTCCTGCTGCACGGATTTATCGTCGGCGACACTGGTCGCCACGACCAGCAGCACCACGATGAACAGGAAACCGAAAAAAAACAGGTTGATGATGACCAACCGGGTCAGGTTGATACCGTGCCCCAGGCTGCGCAGAAAGTTCCTGCGGCGTGGCGGCGGCAAGGGTGGTGGCATGGGCGGATCCCTGAAGTCAGGCGTCAAGCGTAGCCGGTCGTGCGGGCGCGGTCATGCCGACCAGGCGCCAGCGTTGTTTCCAGGCGCTACGCCAGAAGCGGGTGAACAGCATCACGGCGGCCACCGACAATCCCGCGATCAGGCCCATCCACATGCCGCGCGCACCCATGCCGTGGTGGAAGGCCAGCCACCAGCCCACCGGCATGCCCACGACCCAATACGAAAACAGCGTGATCGCCATCGGCACGCGGGTGTCCTTGAGGCCGCGCAAGGCGCCGTTGGCGGCCACCTGGATGCCATCGGAAAACTGGAACAGCCCGGCCAGCACGATCAGTTGCGCCGCCAGCGCGATGACCTTGGGATCGTGCGTGTACAGCGCGGCGATGGCGTGCGGAAAACTCAGCAACACGGCCGCCGAGAACAATTGGGTCACCAGGGTCAGACCAATGCCGCAGAAGCCCGCGTAGCGCACGCCGCGCTCGTCGCCGCGCCCGACGGCGTTACCCACGCGCACGGTAATCGCCATCGCCAGCCCCAGCGGGATCATGAAAAACAGCGAGGCGATGTTGATCGCGACCTGATGACTGGCAATCACGTCCTCGCCCAGCGTGGCGATGATCAGCGCCGTGGCCACGAACAAGCCCGCCTCGGCCAGCAGGGTCACCGCCATCGGCGCCCCGATATGGATCAATTCGCCGATCCGGCGCAGGTTCGGCCCTTCGATCTGCTCGAACAACCCCAGGCCCTGATAATTGCGACGAAAGACCACATAAACGAAGAACGCCAGCATCTCCAGCCACAGTGCGATCGCCGTGGCCACACCACAACCATGCGCGCCCTGCGGCGGAATGCCGAGTTTGCCGAACATCAGCACATAGCCCAGCGGCACCAGCAGCACCAGTCCGCCGAGACTGAAATACATCGAAGGGCGAGTCAGCGACAACCCTTCGGACAGGCCGCGCAAGGCGAAATAACAGGTCAGTGCCGGCGCGCCCCAGCTGATCGCCAGCAAGAAGCGCTGCACGTCGTGGCGCAGGCTCGGGGTCACCCCGATCAGATCGATCAACGGCGCCGCGTGGCGCAGCGCAAACCACAACAGGCCCCCCATCCCCAGCGCCAGCCACACGGCCTGATGGAACACTGCACCAACCTCGCCGCGGCGGCCAGCACCGTCCAGCTGTGCCACCGACGGCGGCACCGCCATCATCATGCCGATGCCGCTCACAATCGCCAGCGACCAGATGCTGGCGCCCACGGCCACCGCGCCCAGCACATGGGCGCTGACGTGTCCGGCCAGCACCGCGTCGATCACGTTGCTGCCGATCGCGGCCAACTGGGCGCACATAAGCGGCAGCGCGAGGCGCACGGTGGCGCGCGTCTCGTGCAGCAGGCGCGCACGCTCAGGTCGAAGCGGATTCAGGGACACAAAAACTCTCGGGACCCTCTGGTCCATATCGACATAGGGCCGCCATCCATGTCCGAAAGCCCGGACTGCAGCAACCAGGGCAAGGTGATGGCGTTGGCCAGGTTTTCCATCGTTCGCGGTGAATAGCCCATGGCTACCCGCCGCACGGGAGCAAGAGAATCGGCCAAAGCCACAGCGCCACAACCACGAATGCTGCCACTGTCCCCGCTTCCGAGCGACCATTTTACCCTGCGCTGAGTCAATCGGCACGACCGGCACGATCCACTTTAGGTGCCCCACCGAGGGCAGCCGCACGAGTGTGCACGAACGTCTGGAAACGCCTGCGCACAAGAACTTGGCCGCAGGTTTTGCACAGCACCGCGAGAACCGTGACGGCAAGCAGGACGGCCCGTGCGTTATGGATACACGCACCAATATTGAATTACAAGTTATTGATTATAAACAAGTTATTTATTTGATGAAAATATCGTCAAGGGGCTGCGAAGGGCGCCACGGCGGGCTTCGCGGGGCACCCTCCCCGCGCCATCCACAGACTTATCCACAGCAACTGTGGATAAAGATGAAAAGCTCGGAGGCATAACCACTTACCCGGGCTTCCTCGATCTGCGTACAACAAGTCCGCGCAACTTGGCGTGTGCCGACGGTCGACACGCTGCAGCGTGGGTGCACCGCTCGCGCGGTTACACTGACACCGCGCGGCAGAGGGTTTTGCTGCCTTCTTCAACACGCTGAGCCCGGCTACGCCCGCACTCAGCCACGGTAGCCGAGGCATTGCAATGCCTGGTTTTGGCGATCCTTGGCCCGCACCGGCAGGGCGTTTTTCAACTACCTGCCAAACCGCCATCGAGGTAATCATGCCGGCCGTTCTTCGCGTCGCCCTGCCGCTGCCACTGCTCACCCTGTTCGACTACCTGCCGCCCGGCGCCGGTGAGCCGCGCGCGGGGAGCCGGGTCCTGGTGCCGTTCGGCCGCCGCAACCTGGTGGGCGTGGTGGTGACGATCGATGCCGACACGGTGGTGGACAGCAAGCGGCTCAAGCAGGCCACGCGCCTGCTCGATGAGGAGGCCTTGCTCGATACCGAACTGATGCAGACGCTGGCCTGGGCCGCCGATTACTGGCTGGGCGCCCCAGGCGAAGCCTATGCCAACGCACTGCCGCTGGCCCTGCGCGAAGCCAGGCCGCTGCCACCGATCGGCGACGAATACTGGTTGCTCACCGGTGCCGGGCAAAGCGCGCACGATGCCGGCAGCCGGCGCGGCGGCAGCAAGGCCCTGCTGGCCTTGCTCGCCGCCGGGGCACTCAGCGCCGAGGAACTCAACGAGCGTCGGCCCGGCTGGCGCGAAGCGGCACGCCGGCTCGCTGGCGCCGGCCTGCTGGAACGCAGTGAGCGGCCACCGCTCGAACGCCGGCTGCCACTCACTACGGCGCCGCAACTGAGCGACGAACAGGACCGAGCCGTGACCGCGGTCAGCGCCAGTCTTGGCCAATACCAGCCGTTCCTGCTCGACGGCGTCACCGGCAGCGGCAAGACCGAGGTGTACCTGGCGTTGATCGAGCAGGTACTGGCACAGGGCAAGCAAGCCTTGCTGCTGGTGCCGGAGATCGGGCTGGCGCCACAAACCGTGCGACGCCTGCGCGAGCGGCTCGGGGTCAACGTGGAAGTGCTGCACTCCAGCCTGTCCGAGGGCGACCGGGCGCGCGCCTGGCTGCGTGCCCGCGCCGGCGCCGCGCGGGTGATCCTGGGCACCCGCTCGGCGATCTTCACGCCGCTGCCGCAGGGTGGCCTGATCATTGTCGACGAGGAGCACGACGGGTCCTACAAGCAACAGGATGGTTTCCGCTACCACGCCCGCGATCTGGCCCTGGTACGCGCCCGCGCCCTGGGCGTGCCGGTACTGCTGGGTTCCGGCACACCGTCGCTGGAGTCGCTGGCCAACGCCGAGGCCGGCCGCTATCGCAGCCTGCACTTGCGCGCGCGACCCGGCGCGGTGCGCGCGCCGCAGGTGCAGATCGTCGACATGCGCGGGCAGCGGCTGGAACATGGCCTGTCGCCGATGCTGCTGGCGGCGGTGGCCGAAACGGTGGCGCGCGGCGAACAGGCGCTGGTATTCCGCAACCGGCGTGGTTATGCACCGGTGCTGTTGTGCCACAGCTGCGGCTGGCATGCCGAGTGTTCGCGTTGCGAGCGGCCGCTGACCTTGCACGCGGGCCTGCGCCAGCTGATCTGTCACCACTGCGACCAGCACCTGCGCTTGCCAGCGACGTGTCCGAACTGCGGTGCCACCGCGCTGACCGCGCAGGGTCACGGCACCGAGCGGCTGGAGGAAGCCCTGGTCGCCCGCTTCCCGCAGGTACCCGTAATGCGCGTGGACCGCGAAACCACGCGCCGCAAGGACTCGTTCGAGGAGATGCTGGCGACGTTGGGCAACGAACAGCCGGCGATTCTGGTCGGCACCCAGATGCTGGCCAAGGGACATGACTTGCCCAACCTCACCCTGGTCGCGATCGTGGGCGTGGACGAAGGCTTGC
>JBDTKM010000236.1:0-3274 GCA_039935315.1 Rhodanobacter sp.
GAAGGCTGAGACCGCGTACGGCTTCGATCATCTTCGCCAGCACCGCCTGGGCATCGCCGTAGACCATGTTGCAGTTGTCTGCATAGAAAAGTGGATTGACGACTCCCGCATAACCTTTGCCTTCGCCGCGCTTGACCACATAAACCTGCCGGGCCTGGTCCGCATTGAGAATGGGCATGCCGAAAATCGGGGATGACTTGTCGCTGCGGGCTGAGGGATTGACTACGTCGTTGGCACCAATCACCAGCACGATGTCGGTGCTGGCGAAATCGTCGTTGATGTCTTCGAGCTGGAAGATCAGGTCGTAGGGCACGCCGGCTTCGGCCAGCAGCACGTCCATCTGCCCGGGCATGCGGCCGGCGACGGGGTGCACGGCAAAGCGCACCTTGACCCCCGCGGCAATCAGCAGCTTCACGAACTCAAACAGCTTTTGCTGTCCCTGCGCCGCGGCCAGGCCATAGCCCGGCACGATGATCACGCTGCTCGCGTAGCGCATCGCGATACCGGCATCGCCCGCCGCTGTCGGCTTCAAGCTGCCCTTGATCGCACCCTGCTTGTGCTTCGAAACATCACCGAAACGGGTGAACAACACATTGCTGATCGAGCGGTTCATCGCCTTGGCCATCAGCACGGTCAGCAGGATGCCGGCCGCGCCCACCAGCATGCCGGCAATCATCAACGCGGGCGCCTGCAGCACGAAACCTTCCAGTCCTACGGCCAGCCCGGTGGCGGCGTTGTAGATCGAAATCACCACCGGCATGTCGGCACCGCCGATCGGCAGCGTTATCATGACGCCGTAAAGCATCGCGCAAGCTAAGAACAACCAGATCAGACCCTGCGTCGACATCACCGGCACCACGCCGCTCAACTCGACCACGACGATGTACGAGCCGACCGCCAGCGTGAGCAGTAACAGCACCGCATTGATGATCTGCTGTCCCTTGATCCGCAGCGGCTTCCGCAGCACGCCCTGCAGCTTGGCCCAGGCAATCAGCGAGCCGGAGAGCGACACCGCACCAATCAACGCACCAACCAGGGTCACGCCCAACTGGGTGATGCCGTGGGCACGGAGGCCGAACAGTTCCATCGCCGCAATCGCGCCAGCCGCACCGCCGCCCATGCCGTTGTAGAGCGCGACCATTTGCGGCATCGCGGTCATCGCGACCTTGCGCCCGCCCCACCAGGACAGGCCGCCGCCGATCGCCAGGGCAACCACCGCCAGGGCGATGTTCATCGGCAGGTGGGGTCTGGCGGCGGCACTGACATTGAACAAGTACAGAAAGCTGGCGACCACGGCGACCAGCATGCCGATGCCAGCGACCTTGATGCCGTTGGGCGCGGTGACCGGCGATGACATCCGCCACAGCCCGAACATCAGCAGAAAGGCAACCGCGATACCAACCATATCGATGATCAGGCGGGGAAGCATCGCAAGCATGACTGTCCCTCAACCGTTCGACGGTGGTTTGGCTTTGACGTGATGGGAGCGAGCCTTGTGCGCGGCATGCGCGCGCGGGTGCCCGCTGACCTGGAACATCGCGAGCATGCGATCGGTCACCGCATAGCCACCGGCCGCATTGCCGGCGCCCAGCAGCACCGCGACGAAACCGATGCCCTGCTCCAGCACGGTGTCGGCATTGAGCAGCGCAAACACTCCGCCGATCACCACCACGCCGTGCACGAAGTTGGAGCCGGACATCAGCGGCGTGTGCAGGATCGCGGGAACACGACCGATGATCACCCAGCCGGCAAACGCGGCAAGCATGAAGATGTAAATGGCAACAAAGCCGTCAATGGTCATGGGATATCCGTGGCGGGATCATGAGCGACATGCTCACGCCGCTTTCGTGGCGGGGGGTGGCGTGGTTTTTTTGCCCGCGTGGGCGCGCTTGGCATCGGGCTTGTCCGGTGCTGGCTTCGCGGGCGCTTTCCGCAGCGCGCCGGCATGAGTGAGCGCGGTATTGGCCAGCACCTCGTCGTCCCAGTCGATGGTGATGATGTTGTCCTTCATCATCAGCGCAAGCAGGTTGTACTGGTTCTTCGAATACAGGTCACTGGCGTCCTCGCCCAGCAGCGAGGGCACGTTGAGAGGTGCCACGATGGTGACCCGACCGACCTTGATCGTTTCGCCCGGCACGGTGTCCTCGCAGTTGCCGCCGCCTTCGGCGGACAGGTCCACGATGACGGCGCCGGCTTTCATGCCGGCGACCTGCGCCTTGCTGACCAGCTTCGGCGATGGCTTGCCGGGAATGGCCGCCGTGGTGATCAGCAGATCTGCTTGCTGAATATGTTTCGTCAGAACCTCGGCGACCTTGACCTTTTCCTCCGGGGTCAGCTCCCGTGCATAGCCGCCCTTGCCCGTCGCATCAATGCCGGTATCGACGAACGTGGCACCCAGCGACAGTGCCTGCCCTTGCGTGTCGGGCCGCACGTCGTAGCCTTCCACCACCGCGCCAAGGCGGTGGGCGGTGGCGATAGCCTCCAGTCCGGCGACGCCCAGACCCATCACCAGCACTTTGGCGGGCCCAATCGCGCCCGCCGCGGTGGTGATCCTGGGCAGAATGCGGGCCAGATGCGTCGCGCCCAGCTGCACCGCGTAATAGCCGGCCAAGGCCGATTGACTGGACAGTGCGTCCATCGACTGCGCGCGCGAAATACGTGGCACGCGCTCCATCGCGAAACAGGTGATCTTCCGGTCCAGCAGCTTTTGCACCAGCACCGGCTGCTTCTCCGCGTAGATGAAGGACACCAGGATGGCGCCTTCCTTCATCGCATCGACCACATGCAATGCCGGCGGCTGTACGGCAAGCACGACATCGGCTTCGCTGACCAGTTGGCTGCGATCATCGATGAAGGCCACATCCTTGTAGTCTGCTTCGGTCAGCCCGATCGCATCGCTCGCGCCTGACTGCATATGCAGCCTGGCACCCAGTTTGATCAGCTTGGGCACCACCGAAGGAACCAGTGCCACCCGTCGCTCGTGAGGCAGGGTCTCTTTGAGGATGGCGACGTTGACGTACATCGGAAGCTCCAGAGCAAAGTTACAACGGACAGCAACGGAGGCTTGCCCGACGAATCACGAGAAACGGGCAGCGTTACTGCCCAGCGACAGCGGCCGGTAGTGCGCGACGTGGCATCAGCAATTGCAGACTCGCCCGGCGGTCGCTGAATTCAATCAGCGGGGTCACCCGCGTATACGCCACCGTCCACAACGGCATGCTGGATACCAGCGCATCCAGATCCTGGGACGAATCGACCTCGGCAATAAAGCGCA
>JBDTKM010000237.1:0-4492 GCA_039935315.1 Rhodanobacter sp.
GAAGCGACGCTCGTGCAGGTTGGGCAACCAGCGGCGACGGGTACGGTTGTTGGCGTGCGAGACGTTGTTGCCGCTCATCACACCTTTACCGGTGACTTGACATACACGGGCCATGACGACCTCCGTTCAGAATGGCTTGTTGAAAGCCGTGATTACCACCCGTTAGCCAGGGCGGTATCGGCCCAGCGGCGCCAGTGCGCCACGCAATGCTGGAGAGTGCTGCTACGCCGGATCGGTTGGGTTCGATTGCGTGACGAACCACCCGGAGAACCGGGCCGACATGAGGCGAGCCGCGTATTCTGGCAGAAATCCGCGCCCGCGCGCAATCTTTTGCCATTCCCGCGGCGCAGTTCAGAGATGCGCAGAACGGGGACGTATGGGACAATCAGCCTCTTTGCTCGATCGCCCAAGACTCAAGAGGAACACCTGATGGCACAAGAAGTCACCCACG
The DNA here is from genome assembly GCA_039935315.1 of Rhodanobacter sp. Taxonomy (GTDB): domain Bacteria; phylum Pseudomonadota; class Gammaproteobacteria; order Xanthomonadales; family Rhodanobacteraceae; genus Rhodanobacter. The sequence goes on from JBDTKM010000237.1 coordinate 452, forward strand.
ACCAGGCCAATGGCCAGGGTAGCCAGCCGCAGCTGGTGGTGCAGAAGATCTATGTGAAGGATGTTTCCTTCGAGGCGCCGAACGCGCCACAGATCTTCCAGGAAATCGACGAGACCAGCCAGCCGCAGGTGCAGCTGAACCTGGGCCAGAAGGCGACCGACCTGGGCAATGACCTGTATGAGGTGGCGCTGAGCCTCACGCTGACCTGCACCGTGGGCGAGCGCACCGCTTACCTGGCAGAAGTGGAGCAGGCCGGCGTGTTTGGCATCGCCGGTTTCAACGAGACCGATCGGGCCGGCATCATCGGCAGCTACTGCCCGAACCTGCTGTTTCCGTATGCGCGCCAGGTGATTTCATCGATGGTGCTCGAAGGAGGCTTCCCGCCGTTCCTGCTGCAGCCGATCAACTTCGACGCGCTGTTTGCCGAACAGCAGCGCCGCGCCATGGGTGGCGACCAGGTTCCGGCCCAGCTCAACAGCTGAGCCCGACCCATGCCTGACCAGCCGAAGCTGACCGTCCTCGGCGCCGGCTCCTGGGGCACGGCGCTGGCGGCATTGATTGCGCGCAACGGCGTGTCCACCCGGTTGTGGGGTCGCGATGCGGCGGCGCTGGCCCAGGTCGCGGCGCAGCGCTGCAACCAGCGCTATCTGCCGGGTGTCATCCTGCCCGAGGCGTTGCGCTACGAACCCGATCTGGGCGCAGCGGTGCGCGGCGCCGACATCGTGTTGATCGTGGTGCCCAGTGATGCGTTCGCGGCCATGCTGGATGGGCTGGCGCCCGTGCTTGATCCGGGCACTGCCATGGCGTGGGCGACCAAGGGCTTCGAGCCCGGCACCGGCCGTTTTCTGCATGAGCTGGTGGCCGCGAAGCTGCCGGGTCGGCCCGCCGCGGTGGTCACCGGCCCGTCCTTTGCCAAAGAGGTCGCCAGCGGTCTGCCCAGCGCGGTCACCGTGCATTCCGATGACGATGCGTTTGCGCAGCAACTGGCCAGCTTGCTGCATGCACCGAACCTGCGCGCCTATTCGGGCCGCGATGTACTCGGTGCCGAACTCGGTGGGGCGATGAAAAACGTGCTGGCGGTGGCCACCGGCATCGCCGACGGCATGGGGCTGGGGCTAAATGCGCGTGCCGGCCTGATCACCCGCGGCATGAACGAGATGCTGCGCCTGGGCATGGCGCTGGGCGCGCGACCGGAAACCTTGATCGGACTATCCGGCCTGGGCGACCTGGTACTGACCTGCACCGGCGACTTGTCGCGCAACCGTCGACTCGGTCTGGCGCTGGGCCAGGGCGTGGCGCTCGACGAAGCGGTGCGCCGGATCGGTCAGGTGGTCGAGAGCATCCTCACCGCCGACGAGGTGGCGCGACTGGCCGACAAGCATGGTCTGGACTTGCCGATCAGCGCCAGCGTGCGCGCGGTGCTGCATGGCGAGGTCACTCCGGTGGACGCACTCAAGGCGCTGATGGCGCGCGAGCGCAAGCCGGAGTATCCGCTGGGTTTGTTCGGCAACGACTGAGGCGAGGGTGACCGCGTGGATTCACCGGTCAGCCAGCGCCGCCACCGTCGCATCCGTCCCGGCGCTGCTAAGCTCAGGCATTTGATCGCCGCCAGGGAACGCAAGCGGATGCAGCAACCGGACGAGAAGCAACGCGCCGCCAGCGCACCTGCCGGCGATGAGGAGGCCTTGCCGCTGGCTTGGCGGCGGCTGCTGGCCGTGCCGAAGTCGGCCGTGGCAGACGACCGTGAGGTGCTGGGTTTTTTCCTGGAAGTCATGCCCGAAGAGGACGCCGCGTTTGCCTGGGTGGACGCCGCGCCGGTGTTGTTGACGGTAGCCGAGCGTGGTCGCTACACCCGACCGGTGCCGCTGGATAGCCGGCGCCTGGCGCAATCCGCATTGCAACCCCACGAACAGCGCCTGGCGGCCAGCGTGCTGGGTCTGCCGCTGAGCTTGCGCAAGAGCCGCAGTTTCGCGCGCCTGGGTGGCCACATTGGTGACAGTCTGCTGGCGGAGGCGCTGGATACCACGCCGTGTTTCCTGGGCGGCGTAGCCGGCTTGCGGCTTTCGCGCGGCAAGTCGCATCCGCTCAACTGGCATTGGCAGATGGAAATCGATGGCGGCCAGCGCCTGCTGCCGGCGTTGCCGACCAACCAGCGTCTGCTGCGCGTCGGCGCGTTGTGGTATCTGGACGTGGAACGCGCCGCCGTGGGCCGGTTTGATGCAGAAGCTGAGGAGACCTCGTGGCTGGATCTGCCGGCGCTCAAGCACGAACACGGCCGGCGTCTGCGCGGCCGTCTGCCAAGTAGCCGGCTGGCTACGCGGGTACCGTTGCCGCAGGTGTTTGGCGAGATCAAGCGTTCGCAATTGGCGCCGCAACCAGTGCTGACGCTGTACGCATTGACCCGCCACGCGCGGCTGGCTGCGGGCACGCCGCCGCTGGGTTATGCGCGGCTGGCGTTCGACTACGCCGGTGAACGCCTGCCCAGCCGCGGTGGCGAGCCGCTGGTGCGGCGTGTGCGCAACGATCAGCTGGTGGAGATTACCCGTCGGCGTGCCGAAGAGCTCACCGCGATGGAGCAGCTCGAACGCATCGGCCTTACCCCGGGCGTGGATACCGAAGGCTTGCCGTGGGACGTGGCCGAAACCTTGCCCGACGATGTCTGGTTGTTCCCCGGCGCCGGTTACGCGGGCGCGCTGGAGGTCAACACGCCGGCGCGCTGGCTGGCGCTGCGCGCGAAGCTGGAAGAGGAGAACTTCCAGGTCGAGTACGCACCCAGCTTCCCGTTCGAGGTGCTGGAAGGTCCGGTGCGCTGGTATGGCCACGCGGCGGAGGACGTCGACGGCCATGCCTTCGACCTGGAGATCGGCATCGAACTCGACGGCGAGCGGCACAACCTGCTGCCGGTGGTTGCGCAGGCCCTGGCCGAGCATCAGCTGAGCCTGAGCCCCGTCGCGAACGAGCCGGACGACGCAGTGTGGTATGCCCCGATCGATGCACGTCGACGTGTGCCGGTGCGGCTGAAGGAACTGCGTGGACTGCTGGCGCCACTGGCCGAATATCTGGAAAAGCCGCGTCAATCGCTGCATCTGCCGCGCGTGCAGGCCGGTCGCCTGGAGGAGCTGGCTGCAGCGATGCCCGAGGGCGGCAGCTTGCAGGCGGCCGAACCGCTGCTGGGTTTCGCGTCGCGCCTGCGTGACGCCGCCGCGCGTGCCAGCGACGCCGTGCCTGAGGGTCTCAACGCCGAGCTGCGTCCGTATCAACGCGAGGGTTTGCGCTGGTTGAATGCGCTGGCCGAAGCCGGCATCGGCGGTGTGCTGGCCGACGACATGGGCCTGGGCAAGACCTTGCAATTGATTACCCACCTGCTGTCGCTGAAGCAGGGCGGGGCACTGACCCAGCCGGCGCTGATCGTGGTGCCGACCAGCCTGATCCCGAACTGGCAGGCCGAGGTCGCCCGCTTTGCACCGGCGTTGAAGGTGTTGACCCTGCACGGACCGCAGCGCGCCGAGGATTTCGACCAGCTCGGCGGACAGGACATCGTGTTGACCAGTTACGCGTTGCTGCCGCGCGACGTGGTGGCGCTGCGCCAGCAGCCGTTTGCGCTGATCGTGCTGGACGAGGCGCAGCAGGTGAAGAATCCACGCACGCAGGCGCGCCGCGCTCTGCAGAGCCTGCACACCTCGCGCTACGTCTGCCTCACCGGCACGCCGCTCGAAAATCATCTGGGCGAGCTGTGGTCGCAGATCGACCTGGCCGTACCCGGTTTGCTCGGCGACGAAGGTGCGTTTCGCCGTCACTACCGGGTGCCGATCGAGAAGCAGCAGGACGAGGAGTGCCAGCAGCGCCTGAACCTGCGCCTGGCGCCGTTCATCCTGCGCCGGACCAAGGCGCAGGTGGCAAAAGAGTTGCCGCCGAAAACCGAGATCACCCGCCGTGTGGTGCTGGAAGGGCGTCAGCGCGATCTCTATGAAGGTTTGCGCCTGTCGCTGGCCGAGGAACTGCGTGACGTGATCGCGCAGCGTGGCATCGCGCATTCGGGCA
>JBDTKM010000238.1:0-3444 GCA_039935315.1 Rhodanobacter sp.
GCACGGACCGCAATTTCCACCAGCTGGCGGATCGCGTATTCGAAATCCTCCGAACTGGCCCGGTTGTTGCCCAGCGCCGTGGCATCACGAATCGCCTGCTCCGCTCCGGCCACCGGCGTACGCGTCAAGGCGATCGGAGCACCGGGCAACACGTGATTGCCCGGCCTGACCAGCAAGCGGATCGCCGTGCCGTGGTCGGCGGCCCAGTCCGCAAGCCCGTCCGCGTCGAGTTGTTGCAAGTAGCCATGGCGCTGATCGAGTACCACCGCCGCGTCGCGCCAGTACGAGGTCGGCGGTGGGTTCGGCTGCGGCTGGTCGGTGGTCAGCCGCACGATCGATGAACGCACGTCGGCGCTGACCAGGTCGATCACCGTGTCCACATTGATGCGCCCGGCCATGTGCCCGACGAAGTAGACCAGCGTCGCCACACACAGAAAGGCCAGCAGGATGCTGATGGTCAGCGACAGGTTCGGCACGAACGTGTTGCTGTCCTGGTCGCGCACCGTGCGCAACACCATCAGCGAATAGGAGAACGTGCCCAGGAACGCGCCCAGGGTGAACTGGTTGCCACGGTCGCGGGTAAAGTTGCGCAGCAGTCGCGGTCCCATCTGGCCGGCCGCCAGCGACAGGGCGGCGATGGTGATGGAGAACACCGTGCCGGCCACGCCGATGGTGGAAGCTGCGACCGCGCCGAGCAAGGTTCGTGCCCCGGTACCGCCGCCGTTGTAAAGCCAATCCTGCTTCAGCAAGGCTTGTGGAACGATGCCACTGCGGTCGATCGCCAGCATGCCGATGGCGCCGAAGACACCGATCAACACCATGGTACCGGGCAGCAACCAGAAGACGTCACCCAGGTCGCTGACAAATTTGCGCAGGCGTGCGATCAAGTGTTATCCAGGACAAGCGACCATGGCCCCAGTATGGCCTGCGTCGGTCGTGAAATGAAATCGCCGCAGCGCCGGCTACCACGGTTCCCCAACGCAGCGAAACCGCCCGTTTTACGCGAAAAACGCCGGGCAAAGGCAGCTGGCATCAGTCTTCGGTAACACAGGCTCACGAATGAAGCGCACTCGAATGGGACATGCCCTGGCGCCCACGCCGAATGCTGATAGTCAAATTCGGTGCGGCCAACGAGGTTGGATACTCGATCAGCCGCGTCTCGACGCACCCACACAACGGTTCGGCGAGGCGCGTTGCGCACTGCAGGTCAGCACAGAGCAACCCACTGCGAACTCGCCGCCGCCGACACCATGTCACCGTGAGCCATTTCCCAGAGCCCCGGAAACCACAACAACCAACGGCACGCGAAAGCTGACCACGACGACGCTGCGCAGCTGCTCGCTCGGTTGAAATCAGATGATGTGGAAAACCCAGTGCAAGGTGATACCCACCAGCACTTCGGAAGCCACGAACACGCAGAAATAAACAAAGAACCGTGTTTTTGGCTTCTCGTTCCAGTAGCGGTTCTGCTCGCGCAGAGCTCGATCCGCGGCACGTCGCTCTTCAGCCGCCAGACCATCGACGGACAACGCGTCACTCTGGCTTGAAACCTGGTCGACTGCGCGCATGGGCTGCTGCTCGATGAAATTCTCATGACATGAATACAACAACCTGCCCACCCGCACAAATGGCGAGGGCCGAGCCCTGGCCGAGCACAGGAATAAGGTTCCCAAGGACATGAGCACAGACCCAAGCTGACGCGGTGGCTTTCTGAGGTCAGTGTCGGAATGGCCAGACTGGGTTCGGGATGGCCGGTGGCGCCCGTGCGGCCACTGGCTGATGACGCGCGACGCGAAGCCCCGCTCCAGTGTTCCCACGCAAACGCTCCCGACAACACAGTGCGTTGCGGTGTGCCGGGTATAACGCTTTCAACCAAAGGGCGCCGGCGGGATCGCGCTGGTTGTGCAACATGCCAACGGCACGCTCAAGCATCTGACGGCGGGCGCGGCCCCACACAATCGGTAGAATCGCCAGCTTGACGGCTACCCTGGCGATGTCCGCACGGACGAGCTCGACGCCCATTGATCAAATTCCGGAGAGAACACTTGTCATCGTCGATCAGCAAGTTCAGGCAAATCCCCGAAGGCGCCGCTGCACTGTTTTTCATCCAGATGGCGTCCACCCTGGGCTTTGCCGTGTTGTATTCGACGCTGGTGCTGTATGCGACCAAACATCTGGGCTTCCCGGTGGTGCAAGCGACCGCCATCATGGGCGTGTTTGGCGCGTTCAACTACGGCCTGCACCTGTTCGGTGGCTATCTGGGCGGCCGTTTCCTGAGCAACCGCAACTTGTTCGTGGGCGGCATGGTGCTGCAAGTGCTGGGTTGCGGACTGATCGCCGCCGGCACCGCCGCGTCCCTGTATTGGGGGCTGGCACTGTTCCTCACCGGCAGCGGCCTCAACGTCACCTGCATCAACATGATGCTGACCCAGCGCTTCACACCCGAGGACAGCCGCCGCGAAGGCGCGTTCCTGTGGAACTACGCCGGCATGAACATCGGCTTCTTCGTCGGCTTTGCCGTCGCCGGCCACTACCAACTGACCGGGGACTACAGCCGCCTGTTCTGGTTCGCCAGCATCGGCAATTTCGTGGCGATCATCCTGGCCGGCCTCAACTGGCGCAAGCTGGCTGATCGCAACACCACCCTGCTTGATGCCACACCTGCTCAATACCGGATGCGGCTGATCGCGGGCATCGTGATCCTGCTCGCGCTGGTGCCGACGGTATGGATACTGCTGCAACACACCGGCTCGACCGAACAACTGCTCAAGGCCATCGGAGCGGTCGTCGCGGTGACGCTGTTGTATCTCACATTCAAGCAGCGCGACCGCATCGAACGCAACCACATGTGGGCCTTTCTGCTCCTTGCACTGGGCTCGTTGGCGTTCTGGTCGCTGTACCTGATGGCGCCCAATGGGGTGCAGCTGTTTGCGGTCAACAACGTCGACCTGCACGTGTGGGGTATCACGATCGCGCCGCAATGGATCCTCAACATCAACACCGTGGTGATCGTGGTTGGCGGCCCGCTGCTGGCGTCGGTGTTCAGCCATCTGCGCCGCAAGGGCTGGAACATCGACATCCCGCTGCAATTCTCGATCTCGCTGCTGCTGATGGGGCTGGGCTTCCTCGCCCTGCCGCTCGGCATTTCACAAGCCAATGCCATCGGTCGCAGCGCCTTCGTCTGGCTGTTCAGCAGCTACGTGCTGCAGAGCATCGGCGAGCTGCTGATCTCGCCGATCGGCTACGCCATGATCGGCAAGCTCGCCCCGCGCAAATACCAGGGCATCATGATGGGCAGCTGGATGATGGTCACCGGGATCGCCTCGCTGTTCGCCGGCGACTTCTCCGGCATGGTGCCCGAGCCCGCTGGCAACAGCGCGCTGGTCACCAACCCCGCCTATTCCACCCTGTTCGCCGAGCTTGGCTGGGGCAGCGTCATTGTCG
>JBDTKM010000239.1:0-5371 GCA_039935315.1 Rhodanobacter sp.
CGCTCCGCTGTTGATCTGGCTCTTCTGAAAAGTGCGGGCCAGGGTGGCCCGTGCTCTACCCGGGGCCCCTGTGCGGCGGTGAGGTGGGGACGACAGGCCGCGCAGCGGGAGTCGACATGCGAGGGCATGGATGCCCGAGTTGAGGCAACGCAGGAGCGGTTGCCCGAGGTCGACTCCTTTTCGCCAGCACAGGGATGTGCTGTCGAAAAGCCCGGCCCCACCTCACGCACTTGCCGGGCAGGATGCCCGGCAAGCGCCAAGCGGGGTGTCGTTTTCTCTTGGGTACTTCTCTTTTACTCCGGGCATCCTGCCCTCCGCCCTTCGGGCCAGCTACGCTGTTCGCCCGCGCTCCAGGCGCGGACGTGGACAAGCAAAAGAGAAGTACCTCGCGCGCCACAGGCGCACGAAACGCTCTAGATCTTCAACCGACGAGACACTCACTCAAGCACGCCAAATGACGCCGCCGCGGTGCGCGGGGCAAGAACCACAAACCCCCGCTTACGAACAAGAGCATCGCCCGCGAGCGGGCTCCTACGAAGGCGCGCCCACGATGGCCCCCTCAACCCTCCCGCGGCTGCCGCAACAACGCCATCGTCGCCGCCCGCGCCTCATCCACCCCGGTCCCCGCCGAAGAAGAAAAAATCTGCGCCGTAGCGTACAAACTCTCGGCCACGAACTGCTTGCGCAGCGCCGCCAAGGCCTGGGTGGCAGCTCCATGCGAGATCTTGTCGGCCTTGGTCAGCAAGACGTGGCACGGCAAATGGGTCTCGAAACAGAACTGCAGCATCAAGCGATCGAATTCCTTCAACGGATGGCGGATATCCACAATCAACACCAGCCCGCGCAGACTGCGGCGCTGATGCAGGTAGGCGTCGATCTCCAGCTTCCAGTGCTCGCGCATCGCCAGCGGCACCTTGGCGTAGCCGTAGCCGGGCAAGTCGATCAGGCGCACATCGGCCGGCGGCTGGCCGTCGATCTGCACCGGCGGGGGCAGGCTGAAAGCCACCATTTGCTGGGTGCGCCCCGGCGTCTTGGAGGTGCGCGCCAGGCCTTTGTGGTTGGTCAATGTGTTGAGCGCGCTGGACTTGCCGGCGTTGGATCGTCCCGCAAACGCCACCTCGGCGCCTTGGTCGGCAGGGAGCTGGCTGATACGAGGGGCGGCGAGCATGAACTGCGCGCCTTGCAGTGGGTTTGACAGGGGAGCGGTTTGACCAAGGTAAGATGTCACGGGATAATTCTGCAGTTTCTCGCTGCCGCGGGCCTCGACGGCCCCGCCGGCAGCGTTCGCAAGTCTCTCGGGAGTCAAGTGTATGAGTTTTCGCTCCGCTGGTTTTCGGCCCGCTGTACTCGGGTCTGCCGTGGCTCTCGCGTTTGCGTTGTCCAGCACGGCCTTGATGGCGCAGAGTCCCCAGCCGTCCGCCGCTGCCAGCAGTGCAGCCACGCCGGCCCCCGCCGCGAGCGCGGCAACACCAGCCAGCAGCAGTAGTGCCGCCGCGCCCGCCAGTGTGGCGGCCGTCAAACCCGGCGACGCCACGGCCGGCCAGGCCAAAGCCGCGGTTTGCGGTGCCTGTCATGGGCTGGATGGCAATTCCAGCGACCCGCAATTCCCCAAGCTGGCCGGCCAGAGTGAGCAGTACATCGTGCGCCAGCTGACCGATTTCAAATCCGGCAAGCGGCAGAACCCGATCATGCTGGGCATGGCCACGCCACTGTCCACCCAGGACATGCACGATGTCGGCGCCTATTTCGCCAGCCAGAAATCGCGGCCCGGCGTAGCCGACCAGGCGCTGGTCGAGCCGGGCCAGACCTTGTTCCGTCAAGGTGACCCCAAGCGCGATATTCCCGCTTGCATGGCTTGCCACACGATTGATGGCAGCGGCAACCCCGGCGCGATGTATCCACAGCTGGCCGGCCAGCATGCGCAGTACGTCGAGGCCGTGCTGAAGGCCTGGCACAATGGCGACAGCTGGGGCACCGATGTTCATTCCCAGATCATGCCGACGATTGCGAAGAAGCTGGACGCCAAGGACATCGCCGCCGTGGCCAGCTACATCGAAGGGCTGCACAACGCCGATAGTCAGCCAGCCACCACCACGCCTTGACCGATCGCGCGCCGGCCCGTGCCGGCAGCGTCGATTCCATGCTTCACCGATTCGAGGTTGTCATGTTCAAACGTTTGCCCATTCTGTGTGCTGCCCTGCTCGCGCTCGCCGCCTGCGGTCATGCCAACGACAGCGGTAGCAGCCAGCCAGTTGCACCCGTTGCGAACAGCACCACGGCCGCGACCCCGGCACCCACACCGGCGGCCAGCAGCCCGACGCCGGCCGCCACCAGCGAAGCCCCCGCCGCCGCCAGCACCGCCGCGCCGGCGACGGGCGAAAGCACGGCTGCCGCGCCAGCAGTGCCCTTCGTCGATAATGGCAAGTGGGTCGCGGGCAAGAACTATTTCGTGATCGACCCGGCCCAGCCGACCAGCCACCCCGGCAAGATCGAGGTGACCGAGGTGTTCTCGTGGGGCTGCCCGGCGTGCAACGCATTCCACAGCACCGCTGACCAGATCAGGAAGAGCCTGCCCGCCGGGGCGGTGATGAATTTCCTGCCGGCCGCGTTCCGTCCCGATGAGAACTGGGTGGTCTACCAGCGTGCGTTCTACGCGGCGCAAGCGATGGGGCTGGCCGACAAGAGCTATGACGCGATGTTCGACGCCACCTGGAAAACCGGCGAGACCGCCACCTACAACCTCAAGAGCGCAGGGCTGAAGCCGAAAGAGGCGTGGCCGACCATCGACGACATCGCCAAGTTCTACGCCGCCAAGTTCGGCGTGGATCCTAAGCAGTTTGTCGGCGTCGCCAACTCGTTTGCGGTCAACACCAAGATGAAACGCGCCGACGAGTTGGTCAAGGCATACGCCATCGACGGCACCCCGTCCATGGTCGTCAACGGCAAATATCGCTATGGCCCGACCACGGCCGGCGGTTATGCGCAGACGATTGAACTGACCCAGTGGCTGGTCGCCAAGGAACAGGCGGGCAAGTAGGTCGCCGGGGTCGACCCGGACCGCCCGGCGTCGGTACGCCGCCTTCGTAAAGAGAGCCACCCGATGTTCAAACGATTTGCCTGTCTGCCCGCGCTGGCGCTGCTCGGCGGCCTGCTGCTGGCCAGTGCCTACACTGCGCAACCCAGCGACTCGACGCCGTACACCGAAGGTACTGACTACGTCACCCTGCCGGCGCCGCACCAGCGCTACAGCACCACCGGCAAGGTCGAGGTGGTCGAGGTGTTCTCCTATGGCTGCATCCACTGTGCCGAATTCGCGCCGGATGCCGAGAAGCTGCGCAAGGAGCTGCCCGCGGGCGTCGACTTCAAACTCATGCCGGCGCCGTTCAGCGCCGAATGGCTGCCGTTTGCGCGCGCCTATTACGCGGCCAAACAGCTCGGCGTCGTCGATCGCACCCATCTGAAGCTGTTCGCGGCCAAGTTCGACGAACACTATCCAATCAACACGATGGACGAACTCGCCGATTTCTATGCCCGCGAGGGCGTCAACCGCGCCGACTTCATGCGCATCGCGACCTCGGACGCCACCACCGACAAGATGAAGCGCGACCTCAACCTGGTGCGCACCTGGCAGGTCGACGGCACGCCGACGCTGGTGATTGACGGCAAGTATCGCGTGATGACGGTCGGCTCGCACGCCAAGATGCTGGCGGTGACGATGTGGCTGGCCAAGCGCGAGCTGGCCGGGAAGTAGCCGAACCGGTCGCGCGCTTGGGCCAACGGAATGGGACGGCACGCATGGCGTTCACGTGGCGGCGTGCATGCTGCTGACTGATGACCCGGCCGGCATGCCGGCCAAGGGCCTGTCGCGCGATTGATCGGCCGGTCTGCGAATCTGCCTGTGCGGTCCATATTTCGGCCGATCCCCGGCCCATGGAACCATCATGGACCGGCAAATCGACAAAAATCTGCCCTCACACAGCCGCATTCTCGACTCGACCACCAAAGCCCGACAGGCTCCCGGGGTGATTACTTCCTTTTTTGCCGTGTGCTGCCATGACTCGTGCCACGATTGATTCAGCTGCCCCTGCCGAGCGCCGTCTGCGCCTGCTCAGCTGCAATATCCTGGCCGGCGCCAGCGTGAAGCATTACCGCGACTACGTTACCCACAGCCTGAACGCGGTGCTGCCCGGACGCAGCAAGATGGACAATCTCGATCAACTCGCCACAGTGCTCGCCGGGTTTGATCTGGTCGGCTTGCAGGAGGCTGATGCCGGCAGTTTGCGCTCGGGGTTCCTCAATCAGACCCGCTACCTCGCCGAGACCGCCGGCATGCCGTTCTGGAGCCATCAGCCGAACCGACCGGTAGCCCGGCTCGCGCATTCCGCCAATGGCCTGATCAGCCGGCTCGAACCCACCTCGGTCACCGACTACCCGTTACCCAGCCGGATCCCCGGCCGCGGTGCGTTGCTGGCGCAATTCGGCGAAGGCGAGAACGCACTGGCGGTGATGATCGCGCACCTGTCGTTGAGCGCGCAGGCGCGCGCGCGCCAGCTCGCCTTCATCGCCGAGTTGCTGCAGGATTTTCGGCATGCCGTGCTGATGGGCGACCTCAACACCGAACCGAACAGCGCGGAAATGCGGCAGCTGTTTGACAAGAGCACCCTGCAACCACCGGCGCAGTCGACACCGACGTTTCCCAGTTGGAAACCGCGGCGGGCGCTGGATCACATCCTCACCTCGGAGGCGATCCAGCTGGACAAGACGTGGGCGCTGCCGCAGGCGTTCTCCGATCACTTGCCACTGGCCGCGGAGATTCGCCTGCCGGCCCATGTCGGCACCAAGTCGGTCCGACGGAAGCGGCAATGAAGCGCTCACTGTGGCGACCGGCAATGCCATGGCTGTTGCTGGTGACGGTGGGAATCGTTGTGACTGCAGTGCGCTTCGAGCTGATCGAATCGAGCGCGATCGGGCAGCTGTGCAGCAGTAGTCAGGCGCCCTGGTGGTGCGGCGTTCGAACCGCTCTCGTGCTCGGATTCCTGCACAACATCTACGGTGTGGCGGCGCTGATCGGCGCAGCGTTGGCGCTGGTGTCCAGGCGCCGCGCGCTGGCCTGGCTGGCCGCCGCGCTCGGCGTCCTCGCGTTGCTGCTGTATGGCGCCGAGACGGGCGCGCTGGCGTTGCTGCTCGGCAGCTTACGCTTGCTGCGTCTGCAGACGGCGGCGTGCACTGCGCCAGTCGACCAGCACCGACGCGGCCAGCAGCAGATTCAAGCCCAGCCATGACCAGGCGACCGGATTGAGGCCCGCCTCCTGCACCAGCACGATCACGCCCAGCACCGGCAACCATGCCGCCAGGAAGCGCTCTTCCAGCC
>JBDTKM010000240.1:0-12423 GCA_039935315.1 Rhodanobacter sp.
GCTCATCAAACTCATACCAGGTTGAAATTGGACTTGGTTCTTCGGCATGACACTTCCTCCGTCTCATCAGGAGGTTGTAGCGTCTACTCCCGCCGTATCATCGGATGCGACTCGTGGGGAATCAGGACCAACCATGGGACGACGGCTGCAGGCGCTGGAACTTACCGTGGGCCACAAGCTGTTCCAGCGCACCTCGGAGGGTTTCGTGCTTACCGACGAGGGTTCGGCGGTACTCAATCACGCCGAACGCATCGAGGACGAAGCACTCGCCTTCGAACGCCAGCTCGCCGGCCAGGAACGGGACCTCGACGGGACGCTGCGAATCACCGCGTCCGACTGGTTCGCCGAACATGTGCTGACTCCGGTCATCGCCGAGTTTGCCAGGGCATATCCGCGCGTCACCATCGAGCTGCTGACCGACACGCGCTTCCTCGGCCTGTCACGCCGCGAAGCCGACCTGGCCTTCCGCATCCGGCCCTTCGACGAGCCCGATGTGGTCTCGCGCCACCTGTTGCACATGCCTTACGGCGTCTACACGGGAGCGGACTATCCGCAGCCTGGCGCCGGTGACGGCGACGGCGCGGGACTGATCACGATGGACAGCGCCTTCAGCAGCATGCCCGACGTCGCGTGGCTGCGCCGGATGCTTCCCCACGCCCGCGTGGTCTTTCGCAGCAATGCGCGTGCCGTGCAAGCGAAAATGTGTCTGCACGGCGCAGGCATTGCCGTGTTGCCACGCCCACTGGGCGATGCCATCGCCGGATTGCAGCGCATCGACCTTGGCGAAGATCCGCCCATGCGGGAAACCTGGATCGGCTATCACCGCGACATGCGCCGTCTTGCCCGGTTGCGGGCATTGCTGGACATGGTGATTTCGCGGCTGGCCGATTAATCGTGCCGCCGCGGGGTCAAAAGGGTCAAAAGGGGACGGAGGCAATTAAGTCGCCGTAATTGCCTCCGTCCCCTTTGATTTTGCTCTTGCTTGCCGGCAACTCCCTCAAGGCTCGTCATTCCCACGAGGCGCCTTTCAACGGCCGAACGGCTGGTCAGATCAACTTCAGACCAACCCTGAAAAATTCAAACGGTTGCAAGTGACCCCGTTTTTTGCGAGCGGTTGATCCGGTTCCGCAAAGCAGACTGTCGCGAAGGTCGCCTTGGGGTCGGACAACGACCGCCAGGCAGGATCAATTTCCTTCGCGTCCTTCAAGCGCCGCCCTTCGTGGTTAGTCCAGTCGGTGGATGACCGCGCCCAGAAGTCCTCAGCGCACACCGGCAATATTGAAGCCACCATCCACCAGGATGCTCTGCCCGGTAATGTAGCGCGCGGCATCGCTCGCAAGCCACACCGCTACATCTGCCACGTCCTCGGGCTCCCCGATGCGTTTCAGCGCGGTGTGCGCCTGGATGGCGGAGAGAAACTCCGGCGCTATCGCCGTACTCATTTCTGTGCGGATGACCCCAGGGCTGATGTTGTTGACACGAATGCCGTCGGCGCCCACTTCCAGCGCCAGCACGCGCACCATGGCGTCGAGCGCAGCCTTGCTTGCGGCATAGGCCGAAAGCCCGGCGGTACCCCCAGTAGCCGCGATCGATGAAGTGTTGATGATGACGCCACCGTTGCCGACGGTGCGCATTGCGGATATTTCGTGCTTTTGCAGCAGCCACACACCGCGCACATTGGTGGCTATCACATCGTCGAACTCTGCCACGGCCAGTTCTCCGATCAAGCCGAACGAGGGGATGCCCGCGTTGTTGAAAGCGATGTCCAGCCTGCCGAAACGCTGCACCGTGGTACTGACCAGCTCGGCAACGTCCTGATCCCTCCGGACATCGGTGGCGCAAACCAGGTGGCGACCGCCAGCTTGCTCGATCTGTTGCGCCACCCCCTGCAGAGGCTGCGCACGGCGTCCGGCGAGGACCACGGTGGCGCCTTGTCGTGCGAAAGCCAATGCCGCGGCACGGCCGATGCCGCTGCCGGCGCCAGTGACAATGGCGACTTTGCCAGCGAGGGCGCCTGGAGTTGATGGGGGAAGCAAATTGGGAAGGGTACTCATGACGACACCTGAGGTTGGCGATGGAGCCACTAAGATGTCGGCTGAGCGCGTCAACAACAATCACCCAAGATCGGCATGGACTGTTGCATGAGGAACAATAATCATGCGTGGAAATGAGTACGTCGAGCTGACCAGCTTCGTGGCGGTAGCGCGCGAACGCAGCTTTCGTCGAGCCGCGCAGCAGTTGGGGCTTTCGCCTTCTGCACTGAGCCGTCGCCTGCAGATGCTGGAAGATCACCTCGGGGTCCGCCTGCTCAACCGCACCACCCGCAGTGTGGCGACCACCGAAGCTGGTGAGGTGTTGTACCAACGTCTGCAGCTGGCCATGGCCGAAGTGGAAAGCGCCGTCGTCGACGTGGCCACCTTCCGCCAGGTACCGCGTGGGCGGGTGCGAATCAACCTGCCACGACTGGCCGCTGACATGATCTTTGCCCCGCTCCTTGGAAGGCTGGCCGCGCGCTTCCCGGAGATTCAGCTGGAATTGACGCTCGACGATGCTTTCGCCGACATCGTGGGTAATGGCTTTGACGCCGGCGTACGCGGCGGGCAAAACCTTGCCGCCGACATGGTGGGAGTGCGGCTCAGCCCCGACCTTGCCATGGCCGTGGTTGGTTCGCCCGACTACTTCGCGCGCCATCCGACACCACAGACGCCCATGGAACTGGTCGCCCATACCTGCATCAACTATCGTTGGGCACATTCGGGCGCGTTGTTCCGTTGGCCCTTCGACGGCCCCGATGGCCCGTTCGAGGTGAACGTCACGGGCGGGCTGCTGGTAAACGATATGCGCCTGATGGTAGCCGCCGCATTGCAGGGTTGCGGCCTTGCCTGCGTCCCTGTAGCCAGCATACAAGAGCATCTGGACAACGCGGCGTTGTTGCGCGTACTGCAGCCTTGGCACAAGGTTCTACCCGGGTTTTTCCTGTACTTCCCAGGGCGTCGGCACACGCCTGCAGCGGTGCGCGCCGTGATCGATTTTCTCAAGGTTGAAATGGCCGGTACCGGTACACCGGCAGTGGTTGCAAGTGAACTTGACGCCGCTTTTTGAAGGTGAGAAAAGACTCGCTCTCAGCGACAGCGAGGCGCCTTTGGGCAGTCGCGGAGCAAAGTTCACGGGCACCGTGGGATTCCGTTAAACGCGTTGCGGCAAGGCCACCGCAAAAAAATCGGTCGCGCGCCGTACACGAGTCGGTACGAGCCGACGCTTGGGCCAAACAAGACTGACGTCTCGGGGGTCGTTCACGAATTCGTCGAGCACGGTGACTACATCCGAGTGCCGAAATTCATTGACGAGCGAGGCCCGATGAAACATGCCAAGGCCAACACCGGCCAACACACCTGCCAGGATCGTTTCGACGCTGTTGGATGAAAGGTTGCCGTGAACCGGCACCGTGAATCGTCCTTCCGGCCCTGTAAATGGCCACTCCGTCATCTCGCCGTAGACAAGGCAGTTGTGATCGACGAGCTCGGCGGGGGTCTTCGGAATACCGCGTTGCTCGAAGTAGCGGCGAGCGCCGGCGCAGACGAGCGAGGTGCCAGCCACGCGCCGGACGACTGAGTCAGGATCGTTGACGGGACTCACACGGATCGCCAGATCGATCCGGTCTTCCACCATGTCCCGTATGGCATCGGAAAGCACCAGATCAACCCGAAGGCCAGGATGACGTGTCAGCAGTTCGGGAATGATCGGCAGCACATGCAGGCGGCCGAATGTCGAGGGAGCGGCGATCCTGACCAGGCCCGAGACATCCAATGCGCTGCTGGTCAGCTCACTGTCGGCCACCTCGATTTCATCGATCAGCGGCTTGGTGCGCTCATAGTATTTCCTGCCTTGATCCGTCAGCACCACGCTGCGTGTGCTTCGATGGAGCAGCACCACGCCGAGGCGCCTTTCCAGAGCGTTGACGGCCTTGCTGATGGCGGGCTGCGAATCGCCGGTTCTGCGTGCTGCAGCTGAAAAGCCGCCCGCTTCAACGACGGCGATGAAGGCGTTCAATTCATGAAACCGATCCATTTCGTTGCTCCGGCGTCATTCGTCGCCCAACGGGCTAATCGTGTCCAGCGTTCTGCCGGGCTCATCGCCAGGACCTGGCACTCGAGCAGAAGCGGCAGGTTGGCCCAGCGGGCCGCCCGACCTATTCTCTATAAGAATAAATTCTATGATGATTCGACAGATTATCATCTCATCAGGCAGCAATTACGATTCCCCTACTCCTCCCTCACAGCTAGAAGGTTCCCATGTCCACGCTCGCAGGCAAGGTTGCCGTCATCAGCGGCGGCACTAGCGGCATCGGCCTGGCGGTCGCTCAACGGTTTGTCGCCGAAGGTGCACACGTCATCATTTTTGGTCGCCGGCAAGCACAGCTTGACGAAGCAGCCAGGCTGATCGGCAAAAACGTCACCGCCATCCAGGCCGATGCGGCCAATCTCGACGATCTCGACCGTGTCGCTGCGATGGCCAAAGAAGAGAAGGGTGTCGTCGACATCATTGTGTCGAACGCCGGTTTCACCGAGCAGGCGTCAATCGACACGCTCACGCCTGAGCATTTCGACAAGAACTTCAACCTGATGGCCCGCGCCCCGGCTTTTCTGGTGCAGAAGCTGTTGCCGATGATGAAGCAGGGTGGATCGATCATCCTTATCTCGTCGGCCATGCACGGCATGGGCATTCCCGGCCACACCGCCTACGCCGCAGCCAAGGCTGCGCTGCGTTCCTATGCCCGCACCTGGACGGCTGAATTCAAGGATCGCGGCATTCGCGTCAATACGCTAAGCCCCGGTGTCACCGACACACCCATCCTCGACGCGCAAACAGAGTCGCGCGAAGACCTGGTGAAGATGTACCAAACCATGATCCCGATCGGTCGACTCGGGCGTGCCGAGGAAGTGGCCAATGCAGCGCTCTTCCTGGCCTCTGATCAGAGTTCCTACATGACGGGTGCCGACCTCATGAATGACGGTGGCGTCGGCCAAGTCTGAAACCGAGGGCGCGGTGATACGCCAGGACAGCCTCTGATGGGCCTTAAGTCCGACGACATATCCGCCCTCCCTAACCAGCCCAAGCATGAAATAGGAAAGCTTCCATGAGCTGCTCAATCATCGGTTTTGGCGCGGTGGGTCAAGCCCTCGCGCATGCATTCGCTCGCAACAACATCGAAGTGACCGTTGCCAGCCGGCGTCCGCCCGAAGCGTTGCGACCACAGGCGATGGCGATCGGGCCCGCGGTGGTCCCCAAGGCACTGCCGGACGCGATCAAGGCCGACACCATCATCTTGGCGGTTCCGTTTTGGGAACACCGGACGGTCGCGAAGGTTTTGGCCAGTTGGCAGGGCAAGATCATCATCGACGCCATGAATGCGTTCGGTGTCCCCGTTGAAGACCTGGATGGTCTTTCGTCTTCCACCTTTGTCGCCAAGGCTTTTCCTGACGCCAAGTTCGTGAAGGGCTTCAACCACCTTCCGGCAGGCGTCTTGGCCGCGGATCCGAATGTTGTGGGTGGCCACCGGGTCGTATTCCTGGCGAGCGACGACGCCAATGCGGTGCTCCCCGTAGCGAACCTGGCCAAGCGACTCGGCTTCGCGCCGGTCGCGTTGGGGAAGCTTGAGGAAGGTGGTGCATTGGTACAGGCGCGTGGCCGCACGTGGACCCAACTCATCTTCCAGGACTTGTTCAAGGCGGAGCAATGACCCCGTACGCACATATGGATTGACCCGAACGGCCGGACCCGAGGACATCGCTGCTCTGCGGGTTCAACGACACCGACGGGTCGGAAACCGGTGCCTCGGCGCGCTCTACCGCTATTACCAAGACTGGATTGAACGCCTCGCCCGCGCGGCGAAAGTGGACGTGACAAACAAGACAAGCTGACCCGCCATCCATTCGGAGACAAATTCCATGCATATCGAACTTGAAGGCCGCAAGGCGATTGTTACCGGCTCCACAGCGGGCATTGGTCGCGCCATTGCCGAAGGGCTGGCACGCGCAGGCGCTGCGGTCGTAATCAATGGTCGCACGCAGGAACGCGTGGACATCGCGCTGCGCGAGATGAGCGCACTGCTGCCGCAGGCCGAACTGACCGGCGTCGCCACCGACGTCGCCACGTCGGAAGGCTGCGCAGCGTTGATCGCGCAAGTTCCGGACGCCGACATCCTGATCAACAACGCAGGCACGGCGCATCCGAACAACTTCTTCGATCAGGACGATCAGGAATGGCTCGACCTGTTCCAGCTCAACGTGATGAGTGGAGTTCGCACCGCGCGCCACTACCTGCCGAAAATGATGGCGCGCGGTTGGGGGCGCGTGGTGTTCATCAGCAGCGAATCCGCGTTGAACATTCCCAAGGAAATGATCGACTACGGCGTGACCAAGACCGCGCTGCTTGCGGTTTCCCGGGGACTGGCCGAACTCGTCGCCGGGACCGGCGTCACCGTCAACGCGGTGATTCCTGGCCCGACCGCTTCCGAGATCCTGTCCAACTGGATGAAATCGACGGCGCAGGAGCAAGGTATTACGCCAGCACAGGCCGAGCAGGAATTCCTGAAAACGATGCGCCCAACCACGCTGATCGATCGATTCGCCACCACCACGGAGGTGGCAAACATGGTGGTTTATGTTTCCTCGGAACAGGCCTCCGCAACGACGGGTGCTGCGTTGCGCGTCGACGGCGGCGTTCTTCGTTCGATCGCCTGAGGCAACGCTGAAAAGTCTCGCACAACGGCAAAAACAGCTGTTGTCGAGAACTCCACGGAATAGTGACGATGAAACAGCAGACATTGGCGACGGCAGCGGATCAAGGTGAGGGATTCGAGCAACCTCGGCGAGCGACGCGGCAAGACGTGTTCCTGGCGACGATGGAGCAGCTCGTACCGTGGTCAGCGTTGTGTGCCGTGATCGAACCGCACTACCCAAAGACAGGAAAGGAGCACCGCACGCGCCTGATCTACCGAGCCAATAACGCTGGCGGCGCGTAACAGAATGTCGATTACCCAAGTGGACTTCTCCACCCAGACGCGACCCACGCTATGCCCGTCGGAACTGACCGCGATGTCGTAGAACACCGGCTAGTCGGAGACTGTGCCCGCTGCTTCGGACCCCTGCCCTACAACGAACCACTCGTTCTTCCCAATCCCGAATCGCCTCGCCCGAATAAGCCTTGACAGAAACAGCCTAGGCAGATATATTAGGCGCCATCAACCAGGAGATCATCATGAAAACACCCACCGGCAACGTCATCGCGCAACTCAGCACGGGTGAACTGGGTTTCCTGGTCAGCGGGGTGCGCAATGCCATCTGGAGCGCGATCGAGCAGGCGCTGCAGCCGCTGGATATCACGGCGGCCCAGTTCGTGGTGTTCAACAGCATCGTCAAGGGCCGCGGCAGCAGCATCGGTGAGTTGTGCCGCGTGATTGGCTACGACTCCGGTGCGATGACACGCCTGCTGGACCGCATCGAGAAGAAGGGTCTGATTCGTCGCGTGGCCAACCCGGGCGACCGGCGCAGCTACCTGATCGAATTGACCGAGGAGAGCACGGCGGTGGTGCCGAAGGCGCGCCGTCTGGTGCAGAAGGTCTTTGAGTCATTGCTGCAGGACTTCAGCGAGAGCGAAGCGGCCGCGTTGAAAGCCTCGCTGGAGAAGATCGTGGACAACGCCGCGCGCGCTGCCTGATTTGTTTTTACCGCTATATATCTGCCTAGGCTGTATCCTCACACGAGGCTTTCAAGATGTCCCAGCGCACTCGCCATTCGAAAGCAGACTCCCACGTGCACCTCTGGCTGCCGCGATTGACGGCCGTGATGCTGGCCTTGGCGCTGGCCGGCTGCGCCAGCATGCGCGGCCTGCATACTGAAGCGACGGCGATCGATCCGGATACAGTAGCCGCCCGCAACAGCTTGGCGGACACTCAATTCTCTCCGGCCGCGTGGCCCCGCGAAAGCTGGTGGAAGGGCTACGGTGACCCGCAACTCGATCAGCTGATCGCTGACGCATTGAGCGGTCAGCCTGGGTTGCGGATCGCCGAAGCGCGCGTGCGCCAGGCCCAGGCCGAGGCCAACGTGGTCGGCGCCTCGCTGTATCCGCAAGTGAATGCCAGTCTGCACAGCACCCGCCAGCGTTTCAGCGACGACGGCACCGTGGCGCCGCCGGTGGCCGGCACCTGGCAGACCATCAACGACGTGTCGCTGGGGGTGAGTTACGAGCTGGATTTCTGGGGCAAGAATCGGGCGGCGGTGAATGCCGCACTCGGCCGTGCCAAGGCTGCCGAAGTGGATCTGCAAGCCGCACGCCTGATGCTGACCACGACGCTGGCGCGCACCTATCTGCGCCTCGACCTCGCCTACGCGCAACGGGATCTGGCCGAGGCGACGCTGCGCCAGCGCGAGCAGACGCTGGCACTGACCCGCAAACGGGTTGCCGCTCAGATCGACTCGCAGCTTGAACTGACCGAGGCCGAGGCGGCGCTGCCCGCGGTGCGCGAACGCATCGCTGCGATCAACGAGTCGGTCGCCTTGATCAACAACCAGCTCGCCGCGCTCGAGGGCAAGGGGCCGGATGCCGGACTGAACATCACGCGGCCCCATCTGGCCGCCGTGGGAGCAGTGAGCCTGCCGAGCAACCTGCCCGCCAAGCTGATCGGCCGGCGTCCCGACGTGGTCGCTGATCGCTGGCGCGTCGAGGCGGCCAGTCAGGACATCAAGGTCGCCAAGGCGCAGTTCTATCCCGACATCAGCCTCACCGGACTGGTGGGCCTGCAGAGCCTTGGCTTCGACAATTTTTTGAATGCGGGCAGCCGCGTACTCGGGGTGGGGCCGGCGATCTCGCTGCCGATCTTCGATGGCGGTCGCCTGCGCAGCAACCTCGGCGCGCACCAGGCCGGCTATGACATGGCGGTCGAGCACTACAACGCCACCGTGATGGCGGCGGTACACGACGTGGTCGATCAGCTGGTTTCGCTGCATTGGCTGCAGCAACAGGTGCACGAACAGGACCAGGCACTGGCGCTCAGTCAGCACGCGTGGGAATTGGCCAACGCGCGCTACCGCAGCGGGCTGGCGAACTACCTGCAGGTGCTGGCGGCAGAGAGCCAGGTGCTCGCGCAGAAGGAGCAGCTGATTCAGTCGCAGTCGCGTCAGCGCGAATTGCGCCTGAACCTGATCCGTGCGCTGGGTGGCGGCTACCAGCCGGCTGCCGCACCCGACCCCGTTGCCGTTTCCCGTACCCGCGCCCAAGGGAGCAAATCATGAATACCGAAGCAAGCACCTCACCCGCAGCGGCCGCAGCAGCCGCACCCACAGCACCTGCCGCCCCACCGACAGCGCAGCCGACACCGTCACGCTCCCGCGCGGGTCAGTTCATCGGCATCGCCCTGCTCATCGTTGCGGTGCTCGCTGCAGGGCTGTGGTGGTTGCTGGCTGGCCAGTACAGCGAGACCACCGACGACGCCTACGTCGACGGCAACGTGGTGGCGGTAACCGCCCAGGTGAGCGGCGTGGTCACCGCGATCACCGCAGACGATACCGACCACGTCAACGCCGGCAGCAACCTGGTCAAGCTGGACGATACCGACGCCCGGCTGGCGCTGGCTCGCGCCGAAGCGCAGCTGGCGCGCAGCGTGCGGCAGGTGCGTGCGCAATACGCCAACGTCGAACAGACCCGCGCCAACCTGCAACTGCGCCAAGTCGAGCTGGGCAAGGCAAAGGCCGATCTCGCCCGCCGCCGCGACCTGCTGGCCAGCGGCGCGATCTCCGGCGAAGAGGTCAAGCATGCCGAAGACGCCGTGCGCGCCGCCAGTGCGGAGCTTGGCGTCGCGACCCAGCAGCTGGCGGGCAGCAGTGCGCTGATCGGTCACACCTCGATCGCGACGAATCCCGATGTGCTGGCCGCGTCGTCACAGGTTCGCGACGCGTGGATCGCCGTGTATCGCACCGAGGTTCCCGCGCCGGTCAGCGGCATGGTGACCAAGCGCAACGTGCAACTGGGGCAGAAAATCAATCCGGGTGTGTCGCTGATGTCGGTAGTGCCGCTGGATCACCTGTGGGTGAATGCGAACTTCAAGGAGTCCCAGTTGCGCCACATTCGCATCGGCCAGAAGGTGGATCTGGTCGCCGACGTGTATGGCGATGACGTGGTCTATCACGGCACCGTGGTCGGTCAGGAGCCGGGTACCGGCAGCGCGTTCTCGCTGTTGCCGGCGCAGAACGCCACCGGCAACTGGATCAAGGTGATCCAGCGCGTGCCTGTGCGGATAACCCTGGATGCGCAGCAGGTGGCCAAGCATCCGTTGCAGCTGGGCCTGTCGATGAAGGTCAGCGTGGCCACCCGCAAGCGCGACGGCAGCCGCTTGGTGCTGCGCGACTCGGCCGATCACGGCTATCACACCGACGTGTTCGCGCATGAGTTGGCCAGCGCCGACGCGGCAGTCAACCAGATCATCGCCGTCAACCAGTAACCCACGGTGGATCAGGAGAGCCTCGTCATGAATGCACGCGCACCCGGGTTGACGCTGTATGCCACGATCTTCGTGCTGACCGCGATCGAGTTCCTGCAACTGAGCATGGTCGCGTTCGGTGCCGGCCCGATCATGGGCGAAGTGGGCCTCACCCCGGAGGATTTCAGCCTGATCGCCGCGGTGTATGCCAGCGTGGCCATCGTGGTGATCTCGATGCAGCGTTGGCTGGTGACCCGCCTGGGCGGGCGCCTGATGATCCAGTGCGCCACCGCCATATCGCTGTTCGGGGCGGTGTTGTGTGCCACCAGCCATGACTTCGCATCCTTTCTGCTTGGCCGTTTCGTGATGGCGCTGGGCGGCGGTGCGCTATTCACCTCGGCGCGCATGATCATTCACAACCGGCTGGCCGGGCCGAAGCGCTTCGTTGGCATCAAGTGCCTGGCGTATGGCTTGGCGTCCTCCATTTGTGCCGGTCCGTGGCTGGCAGCGCAGGCGGTATCCAACGATACGTGGTCAGCGATGTTCTGGCTGTTGGCAGCGTTCGATGCAGCCGCCTTCCTGCTTGCCAGCAGCAGCCTCGACAACGGGCTGCGCGGCTACGAAAAAGGCCGCAGTGACTGGAACCCGTGGCTGCAGCTGTTGCTGGCCGGCGGCAGCTTTGGACTGCTATACGCGTTGCAGCGGCTGTATTACGACTACTACGGCGACGTGATGTTCGTCGCATGTGTGCTGATCGCCGCCGTGGTCGCGTTGGCTTTCTACGCGCATCACCAGCGCGTGCACCAGCAGCCGCTGCTGCACCTGCGCGAGATGTTGCACACGCGGTATATCGCGGGCGTTGCCCTGTTCATGTTCGGCTACCTGATGCTGGGCGCGAACAACTACGTGATCCCCGCCATGCTGTTGCGCGGACTGGGCTACTCCTGGGAAACCGTGGGTCACTTCGAGGCGCTTGGCGCGTTGGCGGCGGTAGCGACGTTCACGGTGGTATCAAGGTTGTTGCCAACGTATCCCGCGCCGCGAAAGTTCTGGATCACCGGGTTTGTGGCGCTTGGCTTGTTCGGCTTCTTGCTGGCGCGCATCGATCCGTCAGCCAATCCGTGGCTGCACGTCCTTCCCGCGTTGGCCTGCTACAACATCTTCCTGCTGACCGTGCTGCCGCTCACCGCCATGCAGACGTTCCGCCAGATGGAAAATGACGAGGCCTTGTTCTCCAATGCGCAACAGCTGAAGAACATGCTGGCGCAAGCGGGCATTGCACTGGGCATCTCGGTGGCCACGCTGGGCCAGCAATGGCGCACCACCGTGCACTACAACATGCTCAACGCCCAGGTCACGCCGGACAACCCGATCTATGCGGCCACCATCCAGCATCTGCAGGATGCCCTGGGCGCCAGCATCGGTCAGGCGCAGGCCGGGCAAGTCGCGGTGGCCGAGGTCGCCCAGATGCTGCTGCGGCAATCCACCCTGCTGGCCAATATCGACCACTTCAACCTGATCGCGCTGTTGGCCGCGCTGGGCATTGTGGTGACCCTGGTACAGCGGGTATTCCGGTGAGACGCGCATCGATGGACGGCGTCGGGATCACGCCGGAGAAGCAGCCGATCGGTGCATGTTGCGACGCCTGCAGGAAATAGCTGGCACCGGCTCAGGGTTACTCCGCCAGTGGTGCTGCGGGGCATGCCGGCTGGCTGGACACGCCGGTCGAACGCGCGCTCATGTTGCGCCGCACTGATTGCATCGGCGTCATCCACACCAGGCCTTGCACGGCGCAACCGGCGGCGTAGTCGAACAGCGCCAGCATGTGCGTCTGCTCGAAGTCGATGAAACTGGTCTGCGGATAATCCACCGGTATCTCGGTGAGATGGAAGTGCATGCCCAGCCGGTGCGAGGCAGCGATGTTGTCCACGATCGCCTCGCGCGTC
>JBDTKM010000241.1:0-4934 GCA_039935315.1 Rhodanobacter sp.
GACATTCATGCAGCGAAAACAACCGTGATGCGGGCGGCAGCGTGCCGGCCGGGACGTGGAAGGATCATCCCACCCTCAACGCACGTGCGGCAAAACGGTTGATCGGCATGACAAGGAAGGCGGCCACCTCAGCACCGGCGATCGCCCGACGAAATCCCATGATCGCGGAGTCAACTCGCGCTGCCCGTACGGACATGGTGCAGGGCACGCTGCTCGCGCCGCGCTGCCAGCCATTCGGAAAAACGCTCCATGTACAGATAGATCACCGGCGTGGTGTACAGCGTCAGCAACTGCGACAGCAACAGGCCGCCGACGATCGCCACGCCGAGCGGTCGGCGCAATTCGGATCCGATGCCGGTGCCCAGCGCCAGCGGCAGGGCGCCAAGCATCGCGGCAAATGTGGTCATCATGATCGGGCGGAAGCGCAGCAGGCAGGCCCGACGGATCGCGTCGTGTGCGTTGAGTCCGGCGCGGCGCGCCTCGATCGCGAAGTCGATCATCATGATCGCGTTTTTCTTGACGATGCCGATCAACAACACGATGCCGACGATGCCATCCACCGACAGACTCATGCCGAACAACATCAACGCCAGCAAGGCACCCACGCCCGCTGGTGGCAGGGTGGAGATGATCGTCAACGGGTGGATGTAACTTTCGTACAGCACGCCCAGCACGATGTAGATCACCACAATCGCCGCGAGCAGCAACAACACCTCATCGCCCAGCGACGAGTTGAATTCGGCCGCCTTGCCGATGAACTGGCCGCGTACCTGGGGTGGTAACTTCAGGCTTTGCTCGACTTGGTGGATGGAGTCCACCGCGTCGGACAGCGAATAACCCGGCGCCACGTTGAACGACAGCGTCACCGCCGGCAATTGCTGCTGGTGTGTGACTACCAGGGGCGCACTGGTGATCTCGGCACTGGCCAGCGACGACAGCGGAATGGTGCCGCCACCGCCCAGCGCGATACCGATATTGCCGGTACTGCCGATCCCGGAAGGGGTGGCCGAGTTGCTCGATTTCACCTGGCCGAAGCTGGTCGCGTTGCTGCCGGTGAGCGCCCCGGATCCGTTGCCGCGCACGGTCAGCTTGTTCAGCAGGTCAGAGCTGTTGCGGAACTCCGGCGCCACCTCCAGCACCACCCGGTATTGGTTCAACTGGGTGAAAATGGTCGAGATCTGGCGCTGCCCGAAGGCGTCGTACAAGGTGTCGTCGATGGTCTGCACCGGCACACCCATGCGGCTGGCCTTTTCGCGATCGATGGTGAGCTTGAGCGCATTGCCGCGGTCGGCCAGATTGTTGCCCACGTCGGCCAGTTCCGGCCGCTGGCGCATCGCGCGGGTCATCTGGTCGGCATATTTGGCCAGCTCGGCCGAGTTCACCTCGGACATCGAATACTGGTATTCGGTGGCCGACACGGTGCTGTCGAGGGTGACATCCTGCACCGGCTTCAGATACAGCGCCACGCCCGGAATATTCGCCACGGTTTTTTGCAGACGCGGCAGCAACTTGTCCAGGCCCTCGCGATCGCCGCGATCCTTCAGCACGATGCTGAGCTGGCCCTGGTTCAGGGTCGGGTTGATCGTGCCGGCGCCGATGAAGGCGGCCACGCCGGCCACTGCCGGGTCCTTGCGCAAGGCTTCGGCGACCGCCTTGGTACGTTGTTCCATCGCCGGGAATGCGATGTTGTCGTCGGCCTGCACCACGCCCGTGATCAGACCGGTGTCCTGCTCCGGCAGCAGGCCCTTGGGGATGACGACGTAAAGCACGACGGTGAGCACCAGCGCGGCAGCTGCCACCAGCACGGTCAGGCGCCGATGGTCGAACACCCAATCCAGCGAGCCGGCATACACCTCGACCGTGCGCGACCATACCGTGCGCTTGCCGGCGGCGGCCGCACGTTCGTGCGCATCGTCGCCCTCGGGCAACTGGTCGGGCTTGAGCAAATAGGCGCACATCATCGGCGTCAGCGTCAGCGAGACCACCATCGAGATGGTCACCGCGATAGTCAGCACCCAGGCGAATTCATGGAACAGCCGGCCGGTGACGCCAGGCATCAGGATCAGCGGCAGGAATACCGCCACCAGCGACACGGTCAGCGACACGACGGTGAAGCCGATCTCCTTCGCGCCGATCTCGGCCGCCTCCGGCCCGCTCTTGCCTTTCTCGATGTAGCGCACGATGTTCTCGATCATCACGATCGCATCGTCGACCACGAAGCCGGTGGCCACCGTGAGGGCCATCAGCGATAGATTGTCCAGCGACATGCCGGTAAACGACATCACCCCGAACGTGCCCAGCAGCGACAGGGGCACCGCCGTGGCCGGAATGATGGTGGCCCACATTCGGCGCAGGAAAACGAAGATCACGCCGATCACCAGGAACACGGTGAGGATCAGGGTGAATTCGACATCGTGCACCGAGGCGCGAATGGTCACTGTGCGGTCGGCAAACACGTCCAGGTGCACGTCCGCCGGCAGTGCGCTGCGCAGTTCCGGCAGGATCCGGCGGATCTGCTCCACCGTCTGCACGATGTTGGCGCCGGGCTGACGGCGGATGTCCAGCAGCACCGCCGGCTTGCCATTGGCCCAGGCAGCGAGCTGATCGTTCTCGACCCCGTCCACCACCTTGGCCACGTCGGACAGCCGCACCGGCGCATTGTTCTTGTAGCTGATGATGGTGCTCTTGTACTGCGCGGCATCGGACAACTGGTCGTTGGTGCCGATGGAATAACTCTGGGTCTTGCCGTTCAGGGTGCCCTTGGGCGCGTTGACGTTGGCCTGGGTGAGCGCCGCGCGCACGTCTTCCATGGTCAGGCCGAGGTTGGCCAATTGCGCCGGGTTCACCTGAATGCGTACGGCCGGGCGCACGTTGCCGGCGATTGAAACCAGGCCCACGCCCTGCACCTGCGACAACTTCTGCGCCAGGATCGAGTCGGCCAGATCGTTGACGTCGCGCAACGGGCGGCTGTCCGACTGCAGCGAAAGCGTGAGGATCGGCGCGTCGGCCGGATTGACACGGTTGTACACCGGCGGGTACGGCAGGTTGCCGGGCAGCGTGCCCTTGGCCTGGTTGATCGCTGCCTGCACATCCTGCGCGGCGATGTCGATGTCCCGCCCCATGCTGAACTGCAACACGATGGTGGACAGGCCGGCGGAGGAGTCCGAACTCATCATGCTGAGACCGGAGATCTGCCCGAGGTTGCGCTCCAGTGGCGTGGTGATCAGGGTCGCCATGGTGGTGGCGCTGGCTCCCGGGTACTGGGTGGTCACCACCAGGCTGGGCGCCTCGATCTCCGGCAGCGCCGAGACGGGCAACTCGCGGAAGCCGAGGATGCCGAGCAGCAGCACCGCCACCATCAACAGCGAGGTGGCGATCGGCCGGCGAATGAAGAGGGCGGAGAATCCCATGGCTATCCGTGACGAGGTGGAGCGGCCGCAGCCGCGATCATGCCGAACGCGTGCCCCCGGCCATGCGCCGAGGGCACGCAGACATCAATGGCGACCACGACCGCCGCCTTTGCTGGCCGTCTTCGCCTTCTGCATTTCGGCGGCGGTTGGCGCGGCCGGAACCTCGCCGGGCTTCAGCGGGTTGACCTTGCTGCCCGGCTTGAGCCGGAACTGGCCTTCGGTCACCACTTGCTCGCCGGCCTTGATTCCGCTGCCCACCATCACGTGGCTGTCGCCGACTTCTCCGGCGACCACGATCGGCTGCATCTTGACGGTGTTGTCGCCCTGCACCTGATAGACATAGTCGCCGTCCGGTCCGCGCTGCACCGCCTGCGCCGGAATCACCAAGCCACCATCGACCGTGCGGACCAGCAATTTCACGTTGACGAACTGCCCGGGCCACAGCTCGTTGTGTTCGTTGCTGAACTCCGACTTCAGCCGGAACGTGCCGGTACCGGTGTCGATCTGGTTGTCGATCACCTTGAGCACGCCGCCGGTGGCGATCGGGTGCGCATCGACCCGATCCAGTGCCGTGACCTGCAGCGGCTGCGCGCCTTGCGCCGCCTGACGCACCATGTCGAGGTTCTGCTCCGGCAGCGTGAACATCACGTTGATCGGATGCAACTGGGTCAACGTGACGATCGCCGTGGACGTGTTCACCACGTTGCCGGGATCCACCGCGCGGATGCCGGCCAGACCATCGATCGGCGAGCGGATCTGGGTGTAGTCGAGTTGCAACTTCGCATCGCGAATCGCCGCATCGTCAGCCGCCACGGCGGCCTGGTACTGGGTCACGGTGTTCTTCTGGGTGTCCAGGTTGATCTTCGACACATACTCGCGATACTTGGGATCCTGCGATCGCTGGTAATTGCTGCGCGCGGTAGCCACCAGCGATTGATCCTGGTTGCGCCTGCTGACCGCCTGGTCATAGCTCGCCTGGAACGTGCGCGGGTCGATCTGAGCCAGTACCTGGCCCTTCTTCACCGGCTGCCCTTCCTGGAAATTGATGCTGAGCAGTTGGCCACCCACCTGCGGGATCACCGTCACCGTGTTCAGCGCCTGCACGGTACCCAGCGCAGTCAGGTAAACCGGCACGTTCTGCTTCATCACTGGCACCACCGTCACCGGCACGGGCGTGGCGCCATCCTCGCCATTGCCGCCAACCTGCGAGGAAGCACCCGCCGGCTTGTGCAACACCCGAATGGCGACGACCACCAGCACGATCACCAGCAGTACGATCAACGCGATTTTCCAGACACGCGACATGTAGAACTCCTGGATTGAACCCTGCGGGCGATGACGCATCACGCCACGTCGCCGGAACCACGTGGGCGAACGTGCCCGCGCGGTCGAAGCATACGGGCATGGCAACCGCTTTGAACAATGCCGGTTGACAGGGGTGACCCATGACCGATGGCAGGGTTTTGCAGCCCCGGCAACCCGGACCACGCTGGCCGCGGAACGTTCGCTGCAGGTGCTGCAGGT
>JBDTKM010000242.1:0-3743 GCA_039935315.1 Rhodanobacter sp.
CACTCACGCGTCCGCCTTACCGGCGAGCCGCTGAAACACACCCGGCAGCAGATCCGGCAAGTCCTCGGCCAGCAGACCCGGACCAAAGGCCGCCGCCGCCGCACCGTGCAGCCAGACGCCTGCGGCAGCGGCAGCAAACGCTGCCATGCCCTGGGCCATGAGTCCCAGAATGATGCCGCCGAGCACGGCGCCTGATCCGGCCGTTGCCAGGGTCGGTGGCGCATTGGCGTTGATGATGGCGCGACCGTCCGGTGCGGCAATCACGGTGTCGCTGCCCGTCAGCACGATGACTGCGCCGCAGCGCTTCGCCGCGGCACGCGTACGCGTCAGCTTGTCCCCCACCGGATCGAACACGCGGCGAAATTCGCTTTCCTGCGGGATGAGCACACACGGCCCGCGGATGGCCCGGTCCAGCACGGAAGGATCATCCTGAAAAACGGTGATCGCCTCGGCGTCGATGACCGTGGGCCTGCCCTCCGCCAGCATCGCTACGGTCCGCCTCAGGGTCGCGGTATCCGCCACCGCCCCGGGGCCGATCAGCCATGCGGAGAAGCGGCTGCGGCTGAGCAGATGGCTGAAATCCCCGGGCGTCACAATCGGCCGAACCATGATGCTGGTCAGCGCGGCCGCATAGATCGGCAGCGCGCTCTCCGGTACCGCGACGGTGGTCATTCCCGCCCCGGCGCGTGCGGCGGCGCGCGCCGCCATCCGTGCCGTCCCCGTCATCGGGTAACCGCCGTATACCAACGCGTGGCCGCGCGCATGTTTGTCGCCAGCACTTCCCGGCTGTGGCAAGGCTGCGCGCCAAAGACAGGGCGTGTTCTCGAACGTGTCCGGCTCAATTTCATGCAACACCGAAAGCGGCGACCCGATATCGGTCACCACCACCTCGCCGCAGAGATCGCGCGCCGGCAGCAGCAAGTGTCCGGGCTTCTTGCGGAAGAACGTGAGGGTCAATGCCGCCGACACCGCCCCCATCACCTCACCGGTGTCACCCATCACACCGCTAGGCACGTCGATGGCAATGATCGGCGCTGTTCCCGCGGCCGCCGCCGCAAGCGTGTCCCGCGCACTACCGGTCAGAGGGCGAGCGAGCCCCGCACCGAACAGCGCATCGACAATCAGTTGTGCACCTTCGAGCACGGCAGGATCCAGCACCTCGACCATGCCATGCCAGCGCTCGGCATGACGGTGCGCGTTGCCTTTCGAGTCGCTTCGTCCGCCCAGCAGCGCCACTCTTACCGGCCAGCCGGCCTCAGCCAGCCGTTGCGCCGCCACGAATCCGTCACCGCCGTTATTGCCCGGACCACACAGCACCAACAAGGGCCGCGCGGTCCAGCGGGCGATGATCGCGTTAGCCACACAGGCGCCCGCATTCGTCATCAGTTCGAAGGCGGATACCCCGGCAACCATCGACAAGCGGTCGGCCTCAGCCATCTGGTCAACAGTGAGCAAGGCGGCGGCCAGGTCCATCGGCGCCCTCGCCATCGGCCGATGTCGAGCAGTCACACCTTTGACGGACGCAGCGGCGCGGTGGGTCTTGCCATCACGAATGCGGCTGGGCTGGTTCATGCGCTGAGCGCCTGCTGACCTGGCTCCAGCAGCTGCGCCGGCGTGATAGCGGATACATCCATGACCCGTTCGGCGACCACCCGCGCACGCGTTTCAGGATGGTGCGCGGCAAGATACTCGAGCAGATGATCCGCGGCGTTGCTGTGCCCCGTGCCATGACCGAGAACCACAATCTGTTCGGCATGCACCCGCGCCGCCGCGATATGCATATGGAAGTCGGGGTCTTCCGGTGCGCGCTGGCCGCGCTGACGGTCGCGGTCCTTGTGCACAAGGTGATGCCGGAGGTGGTGTGGGTCGGCTGGCCGGATTTCCTGCCCGGTTGCAGCCGGTGGATTCGGACCGATCTGGTAGATCTTCGCCTCGTGATGATCCACCACCACCAGCAGATATTTCGTCGGCGTGCTGGCGTCGCCGCTCGTTTCCGCATGACCTTCTGCGGACCAATCGGCCTGCCGCAGAAACTTCGGCAGCGCCATGACCTCATCCTCAGCAATCTGCTTGCCGTGTGGCTGATGCACCACCGCCCTTTTGTCACCGATCCGCAGGGTCGACTTGCCGTGGTCGTGGTGTTCCACCTCGCCGATGGTTTCGAACAGCTCAAGCGGATCGCCCCATTCAAGGCTTTGCGACACAGGATGGCGAAACAGCGCTGCAAGCGTCTGCTTCTGCGATTCGGCCAGATCCGGCGAGACGAAGGGTGGTACTGGATCAGCTGCGTTGGTGCGCAAGGTATTCATGCGTCACTCCATGAGGGCTCAGTGACTGGATACACGCCATCTGCCGCAAGACTGGAAAGACGGCGCTCGCCCAGCACTTGCGCCTCGTCCAGCGCGTCGCCTTTGCTTGCGTGCTCGACGCTGCCCTGGATCGACTCGATGAGCGCCCCGTCTGGAGCGGTAATGGCATAGCTGGACCGATAGCCGTCTTCGCCGTCAAAACCCTTCATGGGAATCGCCGAAAAGGTGATCGCGTATCCATGCATCGCTTTCATGACGTACTCCACTCACTGGTGAAATCCGGGCAGGCAGGATGGTTGTCGCCGCGGCCATCTCAGGCCGCACCAAAGTCGAGGACGACGCGCGAGGCCACGTCGCCCTTCTGCAAACGTTCGAAGATGTCGTTGATCGCCGACAGCGGCTGCAGCTCGATATCTGCCTTGACCTTGCCTTGTGCCGCGAACGCCAGGCACTCGGCCATGTCCGCGCGATTGCCGACGAACGAGCCACGCACGGTGATGCAGTTGGCCACCACCGCGAACAGCGGCATCGGAAATTCGCCGGGCGGCAGCCCGACCAGCACGCAGGTGCCGTGCTTGCGCGTCATGCCGACGCCTTGCTTGAACGCGCCCAGTGACGCCGCGGTAATCAGCACGCCATGGGCGCCGCCATCGGTCGCGGCGCGGACCGCTTCAATCGGATCGCCGTTGTTGGCGTTGACCACGGCATCGGCGCCCAGGCGGGTGGCATGCGCCAGCTTGCCATCATCAATATCGACCGCGCAGACTCGCAAACCCATCGCCTTCGCATATTGGACGGCGAGGTGGCCGAGGCCGCCAATACCGGAGATCGCGATCCACTGCCCCGGCCGGACATCAGCGACCTTGATGCCCTTGTAGGTGGTGATCCCTGCGCAGATGATCGGGGCGGCCGCTGTGGCGGCGAGAGCAGTCGGTATGTGCGCCACATAGTCGGGATCGGCCAGGATGTATTCGGCGAAACCGCCATTCCTGGTGTAGCCGCCAAACTCGGCTTTCGCACACACGGTTTCCCACGCCGTCAGGCAATACTCGCAGTGGCCGCAAGCGGAGTAGAGCCACGGCACGCCCACCCGTTCGCCCTCCTTCACGCTGCTCACGCCAGCGCCCAGCGCGACCACGATGCCGATGCCCTCGTGACCGGGGATGAAAGGCAACGCCGGCTTCAACGGCCAGTCGCCGCGCGCGGCGTGCAAGTCGGTATGGCAAACGCCGCAGGCCTCCGTCTTGAGCAGAATCTGGCCGGGACCTGGGGTGGGTATGTCCCACTCGCGCAAAGTCAGGGGTTTGCCGAAAGCTTCAACGACGGCAGCGTGCATTTGGCGAGTCATGTCGGGATACCACGGAAATAGTTGATCAAGAAACGTTAGAGAGTCAGGCGGCAACCGGAAGGCTGAGACCGCGTACGGCTTCGATC
>JBDTKM010000243.1:0-4970 GCA_039935315.1 Rhodanobacter sp.
CGACCAGCCACCAGTTCATGGGGTAGGCAGTGAGGAAGCCGGCCAGCAGCGCCATGCTCATGACAAACCAGAATGTCGGCGTCAACGCGCTGAAGCTTCCACCGAGCGCGCTGCGCCCCCACGATGCAACCACCATCATCCCGGTCATCACCAGATTCATTGAAAGGAACTCAGGCAGGAAGGTGGTGGCGAGGGCACGCCGGTAAGAGCCGCCCGCCATGCCGCGCATGAAAAGCGACTGAAAGATGGTCCAGCCGAAGCCGAAGCCCAGTGCGTACTCGAGCGCGATCTCGACGGGGCGATTGAGCGTGAAATACGAAGCGACCACCGCGCCCGCAAGGATGCCCACGCCATCGCCCGCGACGCAGTGCATGGTGGAGCCGAGTACCTGGCGCCAGCGCGTGGCGATATAGCGTTCATGCAGACCGGGTACCGGCTCGCGGCAGCCGAGGACGTAAAGAAGAATGCCGATCGGTCCGGTGTAGGCAGTCAGCAGCACAAACCCCCATTTCATGACCGCCGGCACGGGCGCCTTGCGGATATCGACCGCGACAAACCCGACAGCCAGCGCCGTCAAGGCAAACCAGAGGAGCATCACGCCGTTCAACATCACAGGCCCCCCGGCTGCCGTGGCCAGGCGGCCAACGTGCGGCGCATGAGCAAAAGCCGTGTCAGTGCAGGTTTCATAATTGCCGTGGTGCCTTTCCCGCGCGCCAGTGCGCTTCGATCTGTTCCAGACTCTTTCCCTTGGTCTCCGGCACCAGCCGGTAAATGAAGATCCACGCGCCGACCGCCACCAGCCCGTACAGCCAGAACGTGTTGGCACGTCCCAGCAAGGAAACCAGCGTCAGGAAGGTCACCGCCACCAGCAGGTTCATGGCCCAGTTGGCGACGGTGACGGCGCTCATGGCGACGCCGCGGTTCCTGAGCGGATAGACCTCGGAGATAAGCAGCCAGAACACGGGTCCGAGCCCGAAGGCGAAGCACGACACGTAAATCAGCAGTCCGCCGATGGCCACGTCGCTCTTGAACGCGGCCAGCTGCGGAAACTGGAATGCCGCCCCAAGAATGATCAGCCCCACGATCTGGCCGGCCACTCCGGTCAGCAGCAACGGACGGCGGCCGACGCGGTCGAGCAGGAAGATCGCGAGAATATGGAAACACCACATGACCGCCGCCAGTCCGGCCCCGGCGAGAATGGCCGGCCCTGCGGCGCTGATGCCGGCAAACTTGAAAATGGTCGGGGCGTAGTAGATGACGGTGTTGATGCCGGTGATCTGCTGAAAAGTCGCCAGTCCCAGCCCGACGATCATCGGCATCCGCAGCGCGCGCTGCAGCAACCCGCCCAGCCCGCGTTCACCTTGCTGTGCCATCGCTTGCTGGATTTCGCGGATCTCCGGTTCGACGTCTGCCGCCACGCGCACGCGCTGCAGGCTCTTCCTTGCCTGGTCGAGTTTCGACCTGCTGATCAGCCAGCGCGGACTATCCGGCAGCCACCACATGCCGATCACCAGACCGATGGAGGGCAGGGCGGCAATGCCGAACATCCAGCGCCACGCGTGACTGGATGCCAAGGCGTAATCCACCAGGTACGCGACCACGATGCCGGTGGTGATGGCCAGCATGTTGACCGCGACCAGCGCGCCACGAACCTTGGCCGGCACGAGTTCGGCGATGTACATCGGCGAGATGAACGAGGCGATGCCGATACCGATACCGCTGGCCACCCGCGCCACGATCAGCCAGCCGACCGTCGGTGCGAACGCCGTTCCAATCGCGCTCGCGGTGAAGATCACACCGGCAGACACAATCAGCCAGCGGCGCCCGAACCGACCGGTGAGTGCGCCTCCCGCGCTGGCGCCGAGCACGGCGCCGACGAGGACGGCACTCACGACAATCTCTTCCATCGTCGGTGACAGCGCGAACTCGCCTTTGACAAACAGGATCGCGCCGGAAATCACCCCGGTGTCGTAACCGAACAGCAGGCCGCCCAGCGCTGCAATGCCCACAGCGATGTAGACGAACCAGCCAAGGCCAGCGCTCCCGCCACTGGCAGGCGCGGATTTTGCTGCCGCGCTGACGCGTGTTTTCGCAACCTTGTCCATTACACCGGTCGGCGAGCTAAGGGACCATTGCGACAGTCAATCCGGCAACGGCCGGAGTTCTTGATTCGAGCCAGCTCAGGGCCGCCTCATACTCCGATTCCGAAAAGTGTTTGACCTGCACATGCACGAGATGCCCGACGATTTTGGGCAAATCTTCCAGCAGCTTGCTGTCGGTGACCAGCGCCAGCCTACCGATCCTCCGGTAATGGCTTTTGACGAAGTGCATATGCGCGAGAAACGCATCGAGATTCGCCCAGCCTGGAAATGCCTGGGCGTGAATCATCAAGCCCGACAGCTTTCCGTGCTGCGCGATATACGGATCGGTCGCGCGAATAAGGTTATCGAAGTCCGCGGCTTCGAGTGGCGCCACGGGTTCGAGAATGAGGACGCCTTCGGGCAGAAGCAGTTTGTGTTCAAGCATGAGTCGTACTCCGGCATCCAGTGTCAGGCGGTGCGCGTGCGAGGGCATGGCGCGTGCTCATTCGCTGCTCTTTCCAGCGGGTGTATCCGGCGCTGTGGGGCCATCGTTTGGCGTGACCGGAGTCCACTTCCAGTTCCTGATTTCCGGCATGTCCTCGCCGTGTTGATCGATGTAGTGCTTGTGCTGGATCAGCTTGTCGCGCATCTGCTGCTTGAGATACGCACCTTTCGATCCCAGGCCAGGCACCCGATCAATCACGTCCTGCACCAGGTGGAAGCGGTCTAGATCGTTCTGCACGCGCATGTCGAAGGCGGTGGTGATGGTGCCTTCCTCCTTGTAGCCGCGCACATGCAATTCGTGGTTCGCGCGCCGATACGTGAGCCGGTGGATCAGCCACGGGTAGCCGTGGAAGGCGAAGATGATGTGTTTGTCGCGGGTGAACAGCGAGTCGTAGTCGGCGTCGCTCAAGCCATGCGGATGCTCGGAAGAGGACTGCAGCTTCATCAGATCAACCACGTTGACCACACG
The DNA here is from genome assembly GCA_039935315.1 of Rhodanobacter sp. Classification (GTDB taxonomy): domain Bacteria; phylum Pseudomonadota; class Gammaproteobacteria; order Xanthomonadales; family Rhodanobacteraceae; genus Rhodanobacter. The sequence goes on from JBDTKM010000243.1 coordinate 3,055, forward strand.
CACCTTCAGCGCGGGCAGGTGCTCGCGCAGGATCGACACGGCGGCCAGCACTTCCAGCGTCGGCGTATCGCCGCAACAACCCATCACCACATCCGGCTCGCTGCCCTGATCGTTGCCCGCCCACTGCCAGATGCCAATGCCCTGCGTGCAATGGACCACGGCCTGTTCCATCGTCAGCCACTGCGGCAGCGCATGCTTGCCGGCCACCACGACGTTGACGTAATTGCGGCTGCGCAGGCAGTGATCCATCACCGACAGCAGGCAGTTGGCATCCGGTGGTAAATACGCCCGCACGATGTCGGCCTTCTTGTTGATCACGTGATCGAGGAAGCCCGGGTCCTGATGGGTGAAACCGTTGTGGTCTTGCTGCCACACGTGCGAGGCCAGCAGATAGTTCAGCGAAGCGATGGGCCGACGCCACGGCAGCTCCTTGGTTACCTTGAGCCACTTGGCATGCTGGCTGAACATCGAGTCGATGATGCGGATGAAGGCCTCGTAGCTATTGAACAAGCCATGTCGTCCAGTCAGCAGATAGCCTTCCAGCCAGCCTTCGCACTGGTGTTCGCTGAGCATCGAATCCAGCACGCGTCCGGCGGGGGCGAGGAACTCGTCGTTGTCCTGCTTGTGCGCGTCCCACTGCCGATTGGTGACCTCAAACACGGCGCCGAGCAGGTTGGACAGCGTCTCGTCAGGGCCGAAGATACGGAAGTTGCGCCGAGCCTGATTGAGCCGCGCCACATCGCGCAGGAAGTTGCCCAGCACCATGGTGTCCTGTGCAACCACGGCTCCGGGCGACGGCACCTTGACCGCGTGCTCGCGGAAGTCCGGCATGCGCAGATCACGTAGCAGCAGCCCGCCGTTTGCGTGGGGATTGGCGCCCATGCGGCGGTCACCCTTCGGCGCCAGTTCGGCCAGCTCCGGAAGCAATCGACCGTGTTCGTCGAACAGTTCCTCGGGGCGGTAACTCTTCATCCAGCTTTCCAGCAGCGGCACATGCGCGGGATGGGCCGCATCCACCAGCAGCGGCACCTGGTGCGAACGGAACGTGCCTTCAATCTGCAAACCATCGACCACCTTCGGTCCGGTCCAGCCTTTGGGCGAGCGCAACACGATCATCGGCCAGCGTGGGCGGGCGGCATCGTGATCGTCGCGGGCGTGGGTCTGGATCGTGCGGATATCTTCGATCGCCCGGTCCAGCGTGCTGGCCATCAGCTCATGCATGGTGTCCGGGTCGTCGCCTTCCACGAAGTACGGCGTCCAGCCGCAACCGCGAAAGAACTGCTCCAGCTCCTCGTGCTCAATCCGCGCAAGCAGCGTGGGATTGCTGATCTTGTAGCCATTCAGATGCAGGATCGGCAGCACCGCGCCGTCAGTGACTGGGTCAAGCAACTTGTTCGATTGCCAGGCTGTTGCCAGCGGACCGGTTTCGGCCTCGCCGTCACCGACGACGCAGGCCACGATCAAGCCAGGGCTGTCGAACACCGCGCCAAACGAGTGGCTGAGCGAATAGCCCAATTCACCGCCCTCATGAATCGAGCCTGGCGTGGTCGGCGCTACGTGGCTGGAAACGCCACCGGGAAACGAGAATTGCTTGAAGAACTTCTTCAGCCCGGCTTCGTCCTGGGTGACATTCGGATAGACGTCCGTCCAGGTGCCTTCGAGATAGACGTTGCCCACCACCGCCGGACCACCGTGACCGGGGCCGGAGACGTAGAACATGTCCAAGTCGTACTTCTTGATGACGCGATTAAGATGCACGTATATGAAATTTTGCCCCGGCGTGGTGCCCCAGTGGCTGACCACCAGCGGTTTCACGTGCGCCAGCGTCAGCGGCTCGCGCAACAGGGGGTTGTCGTAGAGGTAAATCTCGCCGACAGAAACGTAGTTGGCAGCGCGCCAGTAGGCGTCCATCCTGT
>JBDTKM010000244.1:0-22929 GCA_039935315.1 Rhodanobacter sp.
TCCGGCTCGCAAACGACGGGCTCTCCCGACGCGTTTTGCGCAACGACAAAGAGCGTGACGTAGTGCTTGCCTTCTGCGGCAAAGAAGTCGCTCGTGTAGGGGCCGGGATGAGCGCTCTGCAGTGCAAGCCCCGTTTCCTCGCGAACTTCTCTGGCGGCACACTCTGCCACTGATTCACCAAACTCAAGATGGCCGCCGGGAAGCGCCCATGTTCCCGCGCCGTGCGAACCCATACGCTGGCCGAGCAGAACCAGGCCATGGCGAACGACAATGACGCCAACACCGACGAGGATGGAATGAGCTTGCATGCGGCGATCTCCGTGGTCCGGGCGACTTTTGTCGAAGCAGTCTGCAGTCCCGGCAGCGCCGCGGATTGCGCGCCGCGAGCGCACTGGGCCCAGCGCCTGAAACCTCACCATACCTCACACCCCAGCGCTGAGGTCTACCGAGTGCAACGGAGCAGCAGCACTACACATCAAATCCTGGATGATCAGCCGCGGGCAGCATGATCAGCTGCAGGTCGACGTTGGCTGGTGGCATCTACCACCCGTCGCGGCCCCTCCATGGCGCTGCATCCCCGCGGCGCAACTACCCGTCAGGGAACTTGATTCGGACCGCGAGAAGCAGGCCAGCACTACTCGTTCGGCCGGGAAAACCAGACCATCCCCATCAGGCCGATGAACATCCAGGCGGACAGCCAATACACATCGTTGAGCGAGAGCATAAGCGACTGCTCTTCGATACTTCGCGCCATTGCCCCGAGGGCTTGCAGATGGCTCAAGCCAGCCGTCTGCGCGTGCTTCAACCATTCCTCGGTGGCCGGGCTCGATACGCTGGCGTGCGTACTCAATATGTGATCGTGATAAGCCTGACGGCGGTCCCACAGCATCTGGCTCAGCGACGTGCCAAAACTCAACGCCAACAGACGCATGAAATTGAACAGGCCCGACGCACTGGCGATTTTGTTCGAAGGTATCCCGCGCAGCGACAGCGTAATCAGCGGGATGAAGAAACAGGCGGACCCGATACCCCAGGGCACCCGAGTCCAAAACAAATTTGAAAAACTGATCTGGGTGTTGGCGTCGGCCTCCAGGAATGACACCACCGCAAATACGCCCATCCCGAAGGTAAAGATCAGACGCAAATCGATCTTGTCCGTCAGACGGCCCACGATAGGCGAGAACAGCGCGGCGAGAACGCCCAGGGAGGCTGTCGTGATGCCGGCCCATGTGGACGTATAGCCTTGTTCTTGCTGCAGCCACAGCGGCAGCAACACCACGCCACCGAAATACCCCATGAAGCCCAGGGACACGCTCACCGTGGCGACGGTGAAGTTGCGTCGCTTGAACAGTTTCAGATCGACAATGGGGTTGTCGTCGGTGAGCTCCCAGACCACCCAGAAAGATAGAAACACCAGGGCAACAGCGGTCAGCGTGATGATGAACGGCGACTGGAACCAGCCATCGTCGTTGCCCTTGTCGAGCATGATCTGCAACGCGCCGACGCCAACGACCAGCAGGGTCAGGCCAATGATGTCGATCGGCAGCTTGCGGGTCTCGGTTTCGCGGTGACGCAGGATGTTCCAGGTGACCAGGGCCGACACGATACCGATCGGAATGTTGATGTAGAAAATCCACGACCAGCTGATGTTGTCAGTGATCCAACCTCCGAGAATGGGCCCGGCGACCGGCCCGAGAATGGCAGTCATGCCCCAGATTCCGTTGGCCAGACCGCGTTTTTCCGAAGGGTAGTTGGCCAGCAGAAGGCTCTGCGACAGCGGAATCATGGGCCCCGCGACGGCGCCCTGCACGGCGCGCATGGCCAGCAGAAAATAGAACGACGGCGCCATGCCGCACAGGAACGAGGTCAGTGTGAAGGCCAGCGTGCACAGTACGAATAGTCGGACCTCGCCTACGCGCTTGGCCAGCCAGCCGCTGATCGGCACGGCGATGGCCGTGGCCACCGCAAACGAGGTGATGATCCAGGTGCCTTGGTCGGCCGCCACACCCATATCCCCGGCGATGGTGGGGATCGACACGTTGGCGATGGTCACGTCCAGCACATTCATGAACACCGCCAGCGCGAGGCTGAAGGTAACCATCACGAGTTGCCGTGTCGGCAGTGGCTTGAGTTGATCCTCGGTGCCGCCGCTCGCGTTGTCGAGCTGCTCGCTCATGCGCCGGGCGCCTGCCTGCCGTTTGCGGCGATATCAGTAGTCGCGGGTTGGGTGGCAGGATCGCCGCCATTGGCAGCCACAATGCGTTTGATCATGGCGCTGGCACCGACCAGTCGCTGACGATAGACATCGGTGCTGTACCGCGGCGTCATTTGCTGCCTTGTAGTCAGCACCGCGCCGTGGGTGTTGTGCAGATTCACCGAGACGTTCATCGACAAGCCCAGGCGCAGCGGATGCTTGCGCAGAGATCCATCGTCCAGAGCAATCCGTACCGGAACACGGCGCACGATCTTGATCCAGTTGCCCGCCGCGTTCTCCGGCGGCAGCAGTTCGAACGCCGCGCCGGTGCCGATGCTGATGCCGGCAACGTGGCCCTGGTAGCTCACATCGGACCCGTACAGATCTGCACGCACCACGACCGGCTGACCGATACGCATGGATCTGATGTCGGTTTCCTTGAAGTTGGCATCCACCCACAGTTGCGCTGCCGGCACGATCGACAAGATCGGATTGCCGGGATCAACCCGCTGACCTACCTGCACGTTGCGTTGAGCTACGTAGCCGCTGACGGGCGCCGTGATTTGCGTGCGCTTGAGGTTGAGGTAGGCGGTGAGCAGTTTCGTTTCAGCCTGCTTGACGCGTGGATGCGTGGCCACGGTGGTGCCGTAGGTCTGGGCCTGAATCTCGGCAAGTTGCTCTCTGGCGACGGACACTGCAGCCTGATCCTGGAGATAGGTCGAGCGGCTTTGCTCGAATTTTTGTCGCGTCGCCCCTTTGGCGTCCATCAACTGCCGATCACGCTGGTAGTCGCGGCGGGCCTGGTCCAGCGCCGTCTCGCGCTGATCGATGATGGATTTCTGCTGCGCCTGCTGCAGGAACAGTTGATGAACCGAGCGCACGACCTCAGCAAGCTGCGCGCTGGCCCGCTGAACAGCCAGTCGCTGATCGGTATCGTCAAGCGAGATCACGGTCTGACCGGCTTGCACCAGGTCGGTGTCGTCGGCCATCACGCTCGTCACCGTACCGCCGACCTCGGCAGTCAGCTGAACGCGGTTACCTGCCACATACGCGTCGTCGGTGGCCGCGTAGAACTGAGCCACGCTGAAATAGTAAACGGCATAGCTTGCGCAGATCAGCAAAAACAACAGGCCCAGGCCGAGCAGGTACCACTTGCGGCGCTTGCCTTTCCTGGGCTGTTCCACGGCTTTGCCGGTCTGGGCATTCTGCGATTCGCTTTTTTTCTGGTCAGACATGATGCGTCCTCATTCGACAGATGCGCTCGCCATGGGGGCACTGTCGACGGCGTGTGTGTGGGCGTTGATTGACGAAGATTTGGCGTTCCACCAGCCGCCGCCGAGCGCACGGAACAGATCAGCGGTATCGCGGTAGCGAGTCACCTGCGCGCCGGTGTAGTTCAGCTCAACGCTTTGGTACTGCGCCTGGGCCAGGTACAGCGCGATGTAGTCGGCGGTGCCGTTCTTGAGCTGCACCTTGACGGTGTCGAGACTGTCGCGAGCCGCATCCAGCGCGTTCTGCTGCGCTCTCAGCACGCGGGCATCGGATTCCAGCGAACGCAGACTGTCGGCCACCTGACCGAATGCCAACAGCGACGTGGCGTGGTAATCAGCCAGCGCGGCGACGTACTCATCCTGTGCCTGGCGTTTTTGCGCCCGCAATCGGCCACCGGCAAACACCGGCGCGGCGATCCGCGCACCCAGCGAAAACATAGCCAGCGCCGGATCGGCGAGATTACCGACCGACAGACCATTGCGGCTATAGGAGGCGCTCAACGAGATATCAGGCAACAGATTGGCCGTGGCGACGCCAATCTGTGCGCTGGCAGCATGCACTGCGCTGGCCGCTGCCAGAATATCCGGGCGTTGCCTGACCAGTTGTGCGGGCACACTCACCGGCAGCTTTGTCGGCAGTTTCAATTCCGCCAGCGTAAAACCCGGATCACCGAACTGGCCCGGCGCAGTACCCGTCAGCACCGCCAGCCGGTCGACTGCCAAAAGCCGCTGCTTTTGCAGCAGCCCCAACGCAGCCCGGGTGCGCGCCAATTGGGTACGCAGCTGTGCGGCATCTGCGGAAATCGCGGCGCCGAGCTGAATCTGCTGGTTGACGATATCCAGCGACTGCTGCTGCGCGGCGGCCATCCGCGTGGTGATGTCGATCGCCGATTTGACGCCGGCTTCGGCGATCGCGGAGGCCACGATGTTGTCGATCAACGAGACATAGATGTTGAGCACTTCGTAGCGACGCTGGTTGAGCTGCGCGCCACGACGCTCGATTTGCCGCTCGGTCTTGCCGAACAGATCCAGATCGTAACTGGCGCTGATTTGCGCCTGATACACACTGAACACATTGGTGAACATGGGGCTGGCGACACCCAGCTGAGTGCCATTGGCTCTTTCGCGTTGATCGCCTGCGGAAGCTTCCACCTGCGGCAGCAGGTCGCCATGCACCGCGTTCACCGCCTCGCGCGCTGCCTCGATACGCGCCCGTCCGGCGGCCAGGGTCGGGCTATGTGCCAGCGCGGCGCCGATCAGCGTATCCAGCTTGTGCGAGCCGAAGACCGTGTACCAGTCAGCGCGAACCTGGGTCGCACGTTCGAACACCTGACGCGGTATGGCCTCGCTGCCAACCAGGCGATTGCCGGTTGTCGCTTCGCCAATGCGATAGGCGCTGGTCGCCGTTATCGCTGGCGGGCGGTAATCCGGACCGACCGCGCAGCCGGCAAGCACTGTTGTCAGCGCAAGCGTCGCGATCACGCGAGTGCGCGATTGAATGGGAGCGAAAAAGACCGAGTGCTCGTGCATGGGAGTGTGTCCAGACATCACAAATAAAACCTGTACGTTCGCTTTTTTCATGCTTGAGTTACCGCCAACCAAACAATTTCTGTGGGCCATAAGCAGCAACGGGCCGCGTCAAATTCGAAGGCTCCCGGCTTGACGACGGCTAGCACCAGCGCGTGGGAATGGATGCATTGATCGGCGTCGGACCCATCCTTTTTCATAAGGATGGGTGATGCCTTGCAAGCCGGCTGTGGCCTGCAGTCCCGCCAGATCCAGACGCAGAAAACCGGGATGGATCAGCGCGGCACATTGAGTCGGCCTGCGCTCCAGATGCAGAGCGTCACGCTTCCTCTCGATAGCGATCAAAAACTGGTGCCGACCGCGATGAAGAGCGTAGGACGTTGGCTCCGGAGCAAACAGTGGCTAAAATGACAATGTTCGTCTTATTCTGGCCAAACCGGCTCGGGAGCCAACATGCATCAAGTGGCTGTCATCGCACTGGACGGGGTCGATCCTCTCGGCGTTGCGATCCCTTGCTATATGTTCAGCCACGTGCGCTCGGCTGCTGGTGAGCCGGCCTACAACGTGACCGTCTGCGGCGAGGCCCAGGAGATTCAATCGGCGTATTTCGTGATACGCACGCACGCGACGCTGGCGCAAGTCGCGCACGCGGATACGGTATTGCTTCCCGGCATTGACGATATAACGTTCCCGATCAGTCAACCGGTGATCGAGGTCGTGCAAGCGGCAGCACGTCGGGGCGCGCGGATCGCGTCTATCTGCAGCGGCGCCTTTGTTCTGGCTGCTGCGGGGTTGCTCGATGGGCTGCGCGCCACCACACACTGGGCTGCAGCCGCCGAGTTGGCGCAGCGCTATCCAGCGATCGATGTAGATCCGCGGGCACTGTTCGTCGATAGCGGCCAGATCATTACCTCGGCCGGCTCCACCGCCGGCATCGACATGTGCCTGGATCTGATTCGACAGGATTTCGGCCAGGCGGTCGCGGCGAACGCGGCGAGGTTTGCAGTTACCGCGCTCCATCGTGAAGGTGGTCAGGCGCTATTTGCGCCTTGCGAGAGGCCGCACTCCACCACAGCGCTGGCTCCCCTGCTCGACTGGATCGCGGCAAACGCAAACCAGCCGCTCACGCTGCAAGACATCGCAAAACAGGCTGGCACCAGCATCCGCACGTTGAATCGTCGGTTCAAGGAACAAACCGGCGTCACTCCCACGCAATGGCTTCTGTCGCAGCGCACCCGCCACGCGCAATCCTTGCTCGAGGTTACCGATCTATCGATCGAGGCCGTTGCAACCGCCTCAGGCTTCAATAGCGCCGCGCGACTGCGAGAGCGCTTTCGCGAAGATTTCGGTTCCACCCCGCAACACTACCGGCGTTCCTTCGCGGGTTAGTTTGCCCTGAGTAACTCGCTTGAAACGGGTCGGTCAGCGGTATGCGCCGGCTACCGCGGCAGAACGAAAATCACACCGGCTCGTGCACCTGCGTCGTCTCCTCGATGCGGACGAAACGCCCATCGGAGCCTCGTTCGGCGAAGACAAAGACTTCCTGGACGACTCGCGTTCCGTTCCGTTGCAGCAGATCGATGATGTGGCGTTCCGCATAGCGGTTGCCGTCGACGAGTTCGTCCAGCACGGTAATCGTGGCGTGCCCGACAATCTTCTTGAGATCGACGATGCGCGCCATGAACCCGGCCCGGTCGTCCCAGCTTCCGTTGGTGCGTTGGCGGAAGGCGGGATCGAAGTGTCGGTCAGCCGCCTGTTCTGCGGTCAGTTGCGGGTTGTTGAGCAGGTCGTGGACGGCGTCTTTGATAGTGGTCATTTCCATGCGACCGTGAGGACGATCTTGCCCTGGATATGCCCGCGGGCGGCGCGTTCGTGGGACTGGCGTGCGTCTGCCAGCGCAAATGTGCTGTCGATCGCCACGCGGAGGGTGCCGTCTTCGAGTAATCGGGCGAGTTCAGCAAGTTGCGCGCCGCTCGAACGCACCTGGGTTGTCGACACCGTGACGCCCAGTTTTTCCGCCTCGTCGGCACCTGAGAAGCCCAGCGGAAACACCGGAAACAAGACACCGCCGCGCTTGAGCGTGCGCAAGAAACGACCGGTGCTGGGGCCGCCGACAGCGTCGACGACGAGGTCGATGTCATGCGCGACATCCTCCGGCGTCGTCGTGGTGTAGTCGATGAATTCGTCAGCGCCGAGCTGGCGCAAAAATGCCTCATGCCGGCCAGAACCCACGGCGATCACACGTGCGCCTTTCCATTTGGCGATCTGCAGCGCGAAGTGCCCAACGCCGCCAGCGGCACCGTTGACGAGCACGGTCTTGCCTTCAAGCGGCACGGGCTCGTGCAGGTTCGGCTGAAGCGGATTCGGTTCGTCATGCCCCAGCGCGATCATGAATTGCCACGCGGTAAGCAGCGACATCGGCACGCCGGCAGCTTGCACGTGGCTGATGCCGGTCGGCTTGAGCGCAAGCTCTGACGCCGGCACGCTGACGTACTCGGCATAGGCGCGGCTGCTCCCGGCGAGGCCGCTGGGAAAGCGAACCATGGCGTACACCTCGTCACCGACGGAGAAGCCCTCGACATCATCAGCGACTGCCGTGACGACACCGGACATATCCGACCCCGGAATGACGGGCAACGGTATCTGCGGCCGCCACTCGGGAGGCAACATGGCGTAGCCCTCGCGCAGATACCAATCGGGCGGATTGATGCCGACCGCGTGAACGCGGACGAGCACTTCACCGGGGTTCAATTCAGGACGTGGCGCATCCTCGTAACGCAGTACCTCAGGGCCCCCGAACTGGTGCAGCCGTATCCCCTTCATCGTGGTTGTCGACATCGTTTTGTCCTTTCATGACGCAGTGAGCTATCCTTAACGGATCAGTGCTCCGAATATACGGAGCACTGATCCGTTTGTAAAGGTGGCCCAATGCGAGCCGACGCCAGAAAGAACTACGACGACCTGATCACCGTTGCGCGCGCGGTCGTCATCGAACAGGGCGCCGGTGCGTCGCTGCGCGACGTCGCGCGCAGAGCTGGCGTCGGGCTCGGCACGCTGTACCGCCACTTCCCCACGCGCGAGGCCTTGCTCGAAGTCTTGCTGCGCGAGAGCTTCGACGAACTGACGGTAAAGGCAGACGAACTCGAAACGTCGAAAGCGCCAGGCAATGCTCTCGTCTCCTGGCTGCGCGATGTGGTCGCTCTCGCAAACGACTATCGCGACGTCGTGGCATCGATGGTGGCGGCCATCGATGACACGGAGTCCGCACTGCATGCCTCCTGCGTGACAATGAAGGCCGCAGGCACACGACTCCTGGTCCGCGCGCAGGCGAAGGGTTTGGCGCGTACCGACATCGATGGCGCTGATCTGTTCGCGCTGGTAGCAGCGCTTGCCTGGCTCGGCGACCAACCCGCGCTCGCGCCACGCGCCGAGCATCTTTTTGGTGTGATCGCCGGCGCGCTCCTGACGAATTGAACAGACGGTGATGGCAGGGGCTGACTACCTGCACTTGGCCCGTCAGCGGTCGTCGGGTTGCCCACAAAAACCGCTTGACGGACTGACTCAGGGCGTGTCGCTGCCATCCACTGCACGAATTTCTCTGCCAAAAAGCCGCCGTTCGGCAATCGCTTCCTTCAACTCCGTCGAGGGGTACTTGCTACGCTTTTTGCACCATCACGCGGCGGGTTGATCCTCGTCAATATCCAGGCGGACGAAGCTCCAAAACCGGAGTTCTCCCTGTATCGCACGATAAGGTTCCCCATGACCTCCATTCGTTGCCATATCGTCAGTGCGCACGTTGACATCTTTCGTAGCGACGCCGCGCATGTTATTGCTGGCGGTAGACCCGGATCGTAGATATTGGCTTGGATGGTGCCGCCTACGGAACCCCGCACGATGAGTCGACCAAGGCGACACTGATCTCTCGGTGAAGGATGTTTAGATCGGCCACATCGCAGCTCGACGCGGACGTTCGATGAACGCCGAAGCGCATGCGCAGCGCCCGCCGATGGGCTGGAGATGCTGACTGATTGTCCAGAACGTGCGCTGTCCGCGTGTCCATGCGAGCGTCCGCGGACACTTTTTGCCGACGGGCCCGCTGCTTCAAGCTCCTGAACCATAGGCTTTTCGGCACCACTTCGAGCTGGCACGCAGATTGCTGGTGCTGTTCCATGCAGTCGCTTTCCGCGGCCGGGAGGGACATCGATGGTTGAGACGCTTGCGCAACCGGCCTCATGGTTGCGGTCAAACCCAACCGCAAGCGCCAGCTGGCGTTGTTCAGGTCGACTTTTCCCCGATCGACGGCAAAGCCGTTTTGGAAAGGGGAATTATCACGACGAAGGATTACCTGATGTTTAGCTACTACATTCGTCTGGGTCTGCGCAGCCTGCGCCGAAATCCGGTACTTACCGGCCTGATGGTACTGACCATCGCCGTGGGCGTGGCCGCCTCGATGGCCACGTTCGCCGTGTTTCGCGCGGTATCCGGCGATCCCATTCCGGACAAGTCCGCGCAGCTGTTCAAGCCGCAGATCGACAGCTGGGGGCCGACTCTCAACAACACGAAAGAGCCTCTAGACGCGATGGACTACACCGACGCGATGGCCTTGATGCGCGCACACAAGGCGGCGAAGCAGGTGGTCTCGTATCCGGTCGATTTGTCGGTGTTGCCGAATGATCCGGCCAGCCGGCCCTTCCAGGAGGCCGGCTACGCCACCTACAGCGACTTCTTCAGCATGTTCGAGGTGCCTTTCAAGTACGGTAGCGCGTGGTCCGCTGCGCAGGATGCGCAGCACGGCAATCAGGTGGTGATTTCCAGCAAGCTCAACCAGCGGCTGTTCGGCGGCACCGACAGCGTCGGCCGCAGCATCAATCTCAGCGGCAATCAGTTCCGCATCGTCGGGGTGATCCAGCCCTGGGATCCGCAGCCGCGTTTCTACGATGTGGTCAACGGACGCACGTTCGCCGACCCGCCGCAGCTGTGGATCACCTTCACCCGTGCCATCGATCTGCAGATACCGAGCTTCGGGGGTCGATCCTGCAGCGACAACAGCAGCGCGGGCTTCGCGGGATTTCTGCAGTCGGATTGCGTCTGGCTTTCCTACTGGGCCGAACTTCCCAAGCCCGCGGCTGCCGCTGCTTACATGCGTTATCTGCAAAGCTACGCGGCCGATCAGCAGCACGCGGGCCGCTTTACCTGGAAGGCGAAGGTGCGCCTCAGCAGCGTCACCCAGTGGCTGGACCTGCAGCACGTGGTGCCGCAGGAGAGCAAGGTTTCCATGCTGCTGTCGCTGGGCTTCCTCGTCGTTTGCCTCGTCAACACCATCGGCTTGCTGCTGGCCAAGTTCATGCGTCGTGCGCCGGAAATCGGCGTGCGCCGCGCACTGGGTGCCTCCCGAGCGGCCGTGTACCAGCAATTCCTGATCGAGGCGGCGATGGTCGGGCTGGCAGGCGGTGTGCTCGGACTGCTGCTGACGGCGGGAGCCGTGCTTGGCATCGGGCTAATTTTCGCACCACAAATTGCACGCCTGGCGCACGTTGACCTGACTCTGCTGGGCTTGACCGTCGTGCTTGCGGTTGCAGCCACGGTCATCGCGGCCTTCTACCCCACCTGGCGCGCTTCGCGGGTTCAACCCGCCTGGCAGCTTCGCGCCAACTGAGCGGCGCCAAGGAATATCGACATGCAGATCAAGCCCATCCTCTCCGCGCTGCGCCGGCACAAGGCAGGCACCTTGTTGATCATGCTGCAGATCGCGCTGACTCTGGCCATCGTGAGCAACGCGTTTTTCATCATCCAGCAGAACCTCACACAGCTGTCGCGACCCACCGGCATCGACGAGGCGCAGATCGTGCGCATCAACAACCAGTTTGCCACCGGGACGGAGGCCACCGACGCCGCGCTGATGCAGAGCGATCTGGACACATTGCGCCGGGTGCCTGGAGTGGTTGACGCCTACGCCACCAACTCGCTGCCGCTGAGCAGAAGCGGCCGCAGCATGGGTATCAATCTGAAGCCCGGGCAGCCCAATGCCATGGTCACGGCTGCGTTCTATTTTGCCGACGAGCACACGATCCCGACACTGGGTTTGCAGTTGCTGGCGGGGCGCAATTTTAGCCCGAGTGAAATCGTCGACCAGACGGACAACGACGCCTTCAAGGTGCCCTCGGTAATCATTACCCAGTCGCTGGCCGACACGCAGTTTCCGCACGGTTCGGCGTTGGGGAAGGTGCTGTACATTGGCAGTGCAGCCAGCACGGTGGTGGGGATCGTCAGGCGACTGGAGGTTCCTTGGGTGGATGCGGCCGGCGCCGGTGTCCATGATGGAGATTCAGTATTGATGGCCGCGCGCTCCATTTCCAACCGCGCGTCGTACGTGCTGCGCGTTCGCCCGGGGCAACTCGAGGCGGTGAAGACAGCGGCGCCCAACGCACTTTTTGCGAGCAATCGCGTACGCGTGATTCCCGACGACAAGGGCGTCCAGTCTTTCAGCGAGATTCGTGCCGAGGCCTACGCCAGCGTACGCGGCACTGCCGTGCTGATGGGCATCATCTCGCTGGTGCTGCTGGGCGTTACGGCAGCGGGCATTGTGGGCCTCAGCAGTTTCTGGGTCGGACAGCGCCGCAGGCAGATCGGCATTCGGCGGGCGCTTGGCGCCACGAGCCACGACATCCTCAGCTATTTCCTTACCGAAAACTTCCTCATTTCACTGGCTGGCGTGGCCTTGGGAACCTTGCTGGCACTGGGCATGAACGCCTGGATGATGCAGCATTTCGAAATGCACCGACTGTCGCCGCTGTACGTCGCCATCGGCGTTATCGTCTTGTTGCTGCTGGGACAGAGCGCGGTGCTGGCGCCAGCGCTGCGGGCATCGCGGGTTCCACCGGTAACGGCCACGCGGACAGTTTGAATTAGCATGATAAGTTCCGGGCGCCCGGCGCTTCTCCGGATTCATGGTCGAGGACAAGTACTGAGAATCGTCACGTCCGCGGTCTATCGCTGCAACAGCTTCAAAACCTGGTTGCAGACACCCGCGCACTGCCTTGAACAGCTCGTTGGCCAGGTCGTGCTTCTGCCACAGGCGGCGGAACTTGCAGATTGTGGTCTGGTCCGTCGGCGGTGCGCGTGCCGGGTCAATGCCCGCTTAATTAACGTGTCCGAAAAAGCCGGGCCACCTCACGCCGTCCCCTTTGTCTGTCTTTGTCTGCGCGGGCTCTACTTAAACGCTTTTCCGTGGAGATGCATCTATGAAGTTCAATCAATCATCTGGAGTTCCCATGCGTTCCTTTTTACGCTCTGCAATTGCCGTCTGCCTTTTTACAGTCGCCCTGTGCGCCGTTGCCGCATCCTCAACCGGCACCATCCGGGGGCACGTCCAGCCGAACGAGCAGATTGTCATCGTCAGCGCCTCAGGCTCGATCGTGGGCGTCATGTCGGATCAGCATGGCGATTTCAAGGCAGAGAACCTGGCCCCGGGTCAATACAGTGTCGCGCTTGCATCGGCGCCTTCCTCGCCCGAGGGTGCGCCCGTATTCGCCGGCAGGGTGACCACCGTGACGCTCCATCCCAAAGGCGTCAAATAGCCTTTGCTCGGAAGGCTAAAAACAGGGGTCATAGGGAGATGGCCCGAGGCAATTCAACAAATCGGGGTCCGCAAATGGGGTCAGTGTACTTTCCGACTTGAACTCTGGTGATGTAACGACAGATCGCCTCTTGGTGTTCGTGAAAGATGAGCAGGATCAACCATGCGCTATATCTTGTTGTCGAACACCGAAGCCGTAGAGGTCTGCGAATACCCGGATTCGAACACGATCGGCGTATTGCGGGCGCACTCGATCTGCGGGGGCTACATCGCCCTTCATCGGCGGTCGAATACTACGACGGCGAAATTACTGAGCAACCGGCAGGCGGTGCCTAATCCTTCCATTGAGCGGACGTACCAAAGGCCGCTTCGGGCTCTTTGGTGCGCCGCTCATATCAAGCGTTCCTGATCAGCATCTCCTAAAGCTGCCGCTCGTCACCGGCTGCAACGGATCGACAGGCGACGCTCAATCTGGTGGTCAGCCGGTTGGCGAGGCCGCTCAAGCCACGTACCACCCCTTGCTCACTGTATTGGCAATGCGTCGTCAGGTCGTTGGCAGTACGCAGTTACTCGAGTGTTTCAGGACGCGCCTTGCGCTGACGCGATGGGACGAAGTTGCTTGGCAGAGGGCGCGATTAAATAAATCTGTCGCGAGTCGAGCCCACCGTAAGGCGGTAGGGCAGTTCGTGGGCACATTTGCTTCGTGCTTCGTCGCGCGAACGCTTATTGAGGAAACGTGGGCCGCTTCCAATGATGCTCAGGGGTTTCGCTGTCCTGGCTGGCGACGTCCTGCACGGAGTTGCCGGTGACGGCCGCAGTGAACCAATCGAGGAATCGAACGCCGTTCGTCTGACGCGTGTAGAACCTGTCAAGCACGTGGGGACGTCCGTGATTGTCCAGCGCATTTTTTGCGAGCACGGCGTCGTAGTACCCGCCGATGATGCCTTCGTCGTGGCCCCAACTGGTGTAGGTGCGGAAATTGGCAACCTTGGCCCGGATGTACGTGTGCGCGTCGTCCATGTTTGCCGCGACATCGGGGGCATCGATACCCAGGAGCCGCATGAAAAGGGCCTGGATATCGTCGTTCCTTTCGTTGTACTGATGGAAGGTAATTTCAGGGTGAAGCTCGGCCGCCCGAATATAGAGATCCTCGAATGACAGGCTGTCGATGCTCAAATCTTCGAAGCCACCGACCCTCTTCAAGACGTTCGCTGTCCCCCAGGATTTGAACAGCGGTGCAAGTTTTTCGCCAACGCGATAAGCGCCGCCGCCATCGGCAAAATGAGTGATGACTGCGTGCGGATAGTGCTGAGCGACGATATGGGCATAAATGGGTGTTGCGATGGCTCCGGCGCTCCAGCCCATCACGGCGACGGATTGGGGATACCGGTAGGTCTTGAACATCCAGTCCAACGCAGAATCTGCATTGTCGTAACCCTTGTGCAGGATATCGATCTTGCCCTCAGGCTGGCCGCTCATGGCAGGAACGTCATAGGTCGTGACCGAGTCGCCGAGAAAGAGATCGCCATTGCCGGTGGGTAGATAGACGATGGTGTGGTCAGCAAGCGGGTTTTCCGGATTGTCAGTGTCGAAGACACCGCCCAGATTGCCCGGATCCCCTTCAAGGCCTGCAAATGGCCGGTAAAACGGCTTCCCGTGCAAAGAGCAGTTTTCGCCGGTCCAGCACGCGCCACCGCCGCCGAGGATGACGGCGAGCTTGGTGGGTTCGCCTTCCTTCACCCAAAAAGAGTAGGGCGTGCCCTGTGAGCATCCAGGCGCGGCGGCCGGCAGCACATTGCGCCAGCCGTCCCTGAAAGATTGAAACGTCGGGCTCTTCATCATGGTCTGGAGGATCTTGAATCGTTCATGGGTGTCTTCCGTTGCGGGTTGCACGAAAGAAAGTATGTGTGGCGCCCCTGTCCTGCGCCAGACGCACAGAGTGCACAATGCAGTTGCGCGCGACGCCACGTTGGCGGCGATCAACCTGAGCCGTCATGACCGACCTCGATCTGAACCTCCTCCCGGCCCTGGATGCCTTGCTCACTGACTGCAGCGTGACGGGCGCGGCGCGCCGACTCGGTCTGAGCACGTCTGCCATGAGCCGTACCCTTGCGCGACTCCGATCGATTACCGGCGATCCGCTGCTGGTTCGCGCGGGCAGCGCGCTGGTGCCAACGCCACGGGCCATCGCGATGCGGGATCAGGTGCATGACGTTGCTCGAGACGCACAGGCCCTGCTCAGCCATCAGCCAGGCGATGTCGATATCGCCTTGCTGGCGCGCACTTTTGTCGTGCGAGCGAACGAAGGATTCATTGCCTTGTTCGCCGCGCCACTGGTTGCCGCTGTGGTGCAGGCGGCGCCTCGCGTGCAACTTCGATTTGTGCCGCGGCTGGCCAAGGATGCCGTGTCACTGCGCGAGGGGCGGGTCGACCTTGAGATCGGCGTTTTGGGAAAGTCTGCGCCAGAGGTGCGGACCCGGTCCATCTTCCGCGACCGCTTCGTGGGCGTGGCTCGCGCGGGTCATCCGTTACTGGCCAGTCCAGTGACCCCAGCCACTTATGCGGCTTGCCAGCACGTAGTGGCTTCGCGCAAGGATGTCTTTGAGGGTCCCATCGACCGGGCCCTGGCCGAGCTCGGCCTGCGGCGCACGATCGTTGCGGTGGTACCGGGTTTCCCGGATGCGGTGCGCATCGCCCGCGGGTCGGACGTGATCGCACAGGTGCCTGGGAGCCTGGTGCGCGCCGGCATGCCCGGCGCCGTGGTGCTCGCCGAGGGTCTGGCCATCTTCGAGCTGCCCGTCATTGCACCTGAGATCGTGATCTCGGCGATGTGGCACCCCAGGTTCGACGCGGACCCGGCACATCAGTGGCTGCGCGAGACAGTCAGGACGGTGTTCCGGGACGCGGTCGCGGCCTGATCGAAACCACTGCGCGTGGATTCGGCTTGTGAAGAATGACGGCTTTGCAGCGAGAGCCGACCATCGCCGCAGCGCCTGCCGCCATTTTTTGTGGCCGCTGGACAGCCGCCAGGCTGCTGGTCACGAACGGCGAACGGTGGTCGAAAGTTGACCCTGCGAATTTGATGACGACCAGACAAGTGGCGAACGATGTCCACCGGGCCATCGATGTGGAGAGAGGCTCAAGGTGGCGATCCGAAACCGAACTTCGGCCGGATCGCGACAAAGCGATTCGGCCAAGAGACGAGAACTCGAAAATCAGTTCGCTTCGCGGCGCCCTGCAGCCAGCGCAAGAGCGTCTGCGTCGGCCAACATGCGATGCGCGCCGGATAGATGGGTTACTTCGCCATTACCGGGCCACCGATCGGCCGCCCCGCGACAATTCAAACGTTGGCAAGTGAACCTGACGCTGGTTACGTCACCCTGCACGGATCACGGGCTCTCGCGGCGCAGGAAGTCGGCCAGGCCAAGCACCGCCACGAGCGCGCCACCGCCCAGCCCCAAGGCCAGGGGCAAGTGCGCGTTACCGCCATGCAGGAACATTTCCTCCGGCAAGGTCCACGGGAAATAATTGCCAAACCGCGACTGCCCGACGATGAAGCCGACCACCGTGGCCACGATGCCGACCGATACCGCCAGGGTGAAGCTGCGCCAACGCAAGGCGATCCACGTGTGCAGCGCGACGATCAGCAGACTGGCGCCGAAGCTGGCGGCCGGCAGTTGCCACAGGGTTCCCAACGGCGGTAGCCCCGCGAGGCCGCGGCCGGGGGCCGTGACCATGAGTATCCAGCCTGCCGGCAGGATCAGGATGCACAGCAACAAATACGCTGCCAGCACCATCAGCACCATCATGAACAACTTGGCCAGGTAATGCACCGCCGGAGGCACCGGCAGCGCCAGCAGGTGCTTCCACTGCTGGTTGCCGTGTTCCAGCCCCGCCAGCAATGCCGTTTCCAGCGTGACGAACAGCGGCACCATCAAGATGCACCACAGGAGAAACAGACTGGACTCCAACTTTTGCCAGGCCGTGACCGCGTTGATCGGCGACGATGGCACGGACGCGTGCAAACTCCCCCCCAATACGGCCAACGCAGCCACGGTCAAGGGCAGAATCAGCACCATCCACAAGGCCAGCGTGTGTTTCAGCTTTAACCCTTCAGCCCGGAGCGCCCGCCACCATGCGCTCATGCGGCTTTCGCCCCGGCATCGGTCAACGCGAAAAACATGGATTCGAGCGAAGGCCGCTGACGCGCCAACCCGTGCACGGCATACCCGCGCTCGACCAGCAGCCGATTGAGGACATGGTCAGCCTGTGCCGGCCGCGCCAAACGCACGGTGCGCCCGTCGACAGCCGCAGGCGCTTCCCCCGCCTCGCGCAGCTCGGCGCAGACTGCCGCGCTATCGTCGCAAACAATTTCCAGATACTCGCCCGAGCGCTCACGCAGGTCGGCGAGCGTGCCCTGAAACAATAATCGGCCCTGATCGATCACGCCCACGTGCGATGCCAGCTGCTCGATTTCGGTCAGCAGATGACTGGATAGGAACACGCTCAGGCCCAGCTCCTGTGCCATGCGCTGGACGAAGCGCCGCATCTCGGCAATGCCGGCCGGATCCAGGCCATTGGTCGGCTCATCGAGAATCAGCAGCCGCGGCTGGTTCAGCAACGCCAGCGCGATACCCAGGCGCTGGCGCATGCCCAGCGAAAACTCGTGCACGCGACGATGCGCATGCCGCTCCAGATTGACGATGTGCAGAACCTCGTCGACCCGTGCGACCGGAGCGCCGATCAAGCGCCGCGTCACCTCAAGATTGTCGCGCGCGTTCAGGTGTGGGTACAGCGATGGGTTCTCCACCATGGCGCCCATCTGCCCCACCGCTTCGCGATCGGCGCGGGTCAGACGGCGGCCGAACAGACACACTTCCCCGGCATCGGGCCGCAGCAGGCCCAGCAGGAGACGAATGGTGGTGGTCTTGCCCGCACCGTTGGGACCGAGAAAACCGTAGATGGCGCCTTGGGGAACCTCAAGGTCGAGCTGATGGACACCTTGGCCACCGCGGAAGGCACGCGTAAGCCCACGCGTTTGGATGGCCATCTTCCTTTCTGTCGAAACACTCATCATGGGGTCAGGCTACAAAAGCCTTCCCGTCGCGCACAATAGGCCAACAGTCAGGCGTGACCATTGGCATCCTGACGTCTGGCACCTGGTGGGAGTGCCACGAATAACCTGCACATCTCCATCAGCATCGACACCAGGCATGATCAGCATCGACACCAGGCATGAGTCACCAAGCGGTTCATGCCATCCGCTCAGCTTCGAAGACGCACATCGCCGAACCGGTCATCGCAAGTGCGTGGCCGGGACCATCCCGATCGATGTGGACGGTGCCAGTCACGCGCAAATCGACCAGACTGCCGAGGCGCGATACTGCCACGGCAGCAAAGGCACCGGTGCCGCAGGCGCGTCCAGAAACTTCCGCGTTCGTGGATGCTCGGATCCATGGCGCCACGCGTGTGGACGATGACAAAGCCGGCACGGCAGCCTTCAGCAACACAGGAGGGATGGCTCTACCCAAGGCCCGCACGTTCAATCCGGGAATGCGCTGGATCATCGACCTCGATCATGGCAGGCAGATTGCTCATCGACACCAAAACCGGGGTCAGGTTGTCTTGGCTCCATCCCGAGCTATCCAGGCAGCTCGTTGCGACGCCCTGCGCTCAAGTCTCGATTCGTGCGGCCAGCTCACGAGTTCAAGCCGACTCTGGCCACCCTGCTCGCCTCCGCAGCCGCTGTCGGTGAACTCCGCGCCGACGTTGATCCGTGGGATCTGCTGCGTGGCACCGGCGGTCGGACCGTGGCATCCGGCAACGAAGGCGCGGCGCATACGATCATGCTTTTGATTGACGGCTTACGCTACGGCGCCCGGGCGCCGGCACAGCGAAAAGGTTGCAAGATGTCCAACAGGATGACCAAGGCTTGGCAGATTTCAAAGTACAGCGTAACCCCTGCGCGACGGACTTCCGGAGGCTGTCGGTCACTGGTACTGGTGGCATCGAATAATCATGCAACTAATAGAGCTCTATACGTTTAAACGCCCATGTAATCATGCTCTAGTCGTATGCGACACGAGCCAGTCTGATCGCCCCTTGACTCTCGTCTGCCCACACTTTCAGGGCTGTAATGGGTACGAGCAAGGTGCGGCCCAGCGCGGTGAGTTCATAGTCAACGCGTGGCGGAATAGTCGGAAACGCCGTACGCGTGATCAGACCGTCCCGCTCCAGCCCACGCAGTGTGAGAGTCAGCATGCGTTGCGAGATGCCTTCGATAGCACGCTTCATTTCGTTGAAGCGCTGGGGTCCCTCGCTCAATGTCACGACGATATAAACGCTCCATTTGTCTCCCACGCGATCGAGAATGTTGCGCGTGGCGCAGCCCTCATCCACGAGCGGTTTGCGCACCTTGATGTGACCTGGTGACATGGATGTGCCTTCTTGTGAGCGCTAGACAGGAACAATAGTATTCCAGGTAACAAAACAGAACCGGGTCGACGGAACGATCTCTCGAACCCGACTTTTCGCATTGAACCTTGTTTCGTTACCCAAGGAGAATTCTCATGTCACAACGTCTGCTCGTCACCGGTGCTGCCGGCCATCTTGGTCGCCGGGTGGTCGAAATTCTGCTGGAGAAGAATGCCGGCCACATCGTCGCCACCACGCGGGACCCCTCGAAGCTCGCCGATCTTGCGGCCAGGGGCGTCGAGGTACGCGTCGCTGATTTTGATAAACCCGAGACGCTGGCCAGTGCATTTGCTGGGGTTGATCGGCTGCTGTTGATCAGCACCGATGCCATGCACGTCGCCGGTCAGCGCCTGAGCCAGCACAAGGCGGCGATTGCGGCTGCGGAAGAGGCGGGCGTCAAGCATATCGTCTACACGTCCCTGCCCGCCCCGCAGCCGAGTAGCGATAATCCCGTCGAAACTGACCACTTTTGGACCGAACTGGCGATTGCCACCAGTTCGATGAGCTGGACCTTCATGCGCCATGCCCTCTACGCCGACACTCTCCCGTGGCGACTGCCGCAAGCTCTCGCTTCTGGCAAGCTGGTCAGCGCGACGGGCAACAGGGGGCGTCACTTCGTGACGCGCGAGGATTGTGCGCACGCCGACGCAGCGGTGCTGGCGTCCCCTGACACGACCGATCGCATTTATGAGGTCACCGGGCCTGCGGCAATCACGTTCGATGAGATTGCGGCGATTGCTTCGGAACTGACCGGCAAGCCGCTCGTCCATGTCGCGGTAGACGCAGACAAGTTTCGTGCAGGCTTGGCCGCCGCAGGTGCGCCGCCGGTCATGATCAAGATCATGACCGGTTTTGACGTGGCCACCGCTCTTGGTTTCCACGGTACGGTAACGCCCGTGGTGAAGGATCTCACCGGCCGGGAGCCGACAAGTGTTCGCGACTATCTCGTGTCGAACAAGGCGGCGCTCGACGGGGTGGCGGGTCACTGAGAAGCCGGCTCAGAGAGAAGTGCGCGGTAGCTCTGCTGCGGGCTTGGGCGGGTTTGGTGTGCTGCCTCTTTGTCTTCGTGGCAAAGAGGACGGCTTTTTTTCTTGAGTCCGATTCGCGGTGACAGGCCGACGCGAAAGAGCGTCGGAATGAAGGCGCCGTTTCAGCCCTAGATGCCGCGCAACGTGAGCGCCTGCTTCACTACCCGCAGCGGACCGAGAGCCAACGTCGCCAGAGCGTCGTTTCGGCGACCGCTCTTGAATGGCTGCTTCCTGGCCGCGCGACGACCGTTGATCGAGGGTCGCTGCGTTGCCGACAGCCAGGTCGGTGCGCTCTCAGGAAAGCGACTAACCGATGGTCGATAGCCGACATTTCGCCGAAAGTTTCAGCCTTCCACTTGGGTTACTACGCCGCCGGGCCACGGTCTGTATCTGGCAGGCGACGGCTCCGAATCAGACGTAAATCAACCCAGGAAGTAGCTAAAGTTTTGCGTGAACCTCAACTTGCTGTCACTTTCGGCTTCATCATTCGCGTCATCTGGCGGAACATGAACTCGGGCGCGATGCGGCTCATCGCCTTCAGTAGATTGGCAAGGCCGGGCCGAATCTCCTCGCGGCCACGCTCGATCTCCTTGATCGCATGACGAGCCAGCGTGTCCACCGGCATACCCTTGATTCCGCGCATCTCGGCGTCGAATTCGGCACGCAGCAGCGGCGTCTCGACTCCGGGCGGGGCGATCTCGAAGACCTGCACGCCGGTACCCGCCAACTGCCCACGCAATGAGCGTGTATACGAATGCAGGGCCGCTTTGGCCGCGCTGTACACGGGCGAGATCGCCAGCGGAACGAAGGCCAGTCCCGAGGACACGTTGACGATAGCCGCGCCACCGCGCTCGCGCAGATTCGGGAGGAACTGTTGCACCATCTGCACCGGCCCACGCAGGTTGATATCGATCTCGCGGGCAACGTCCTCCAGCGCGCGCGGGTGCGTAAGGTCGAGATTCCGCATGATGCCGGCGTTGTTGACCAGCACGTCCAGCGTCGGAAAGCGCGCCGTCACATCCGCATGCAACGCCACGATGGCGGCCGGATCGCTGACGTCGCTCGCGATCCCATGCAAGCCGGGCAGGCGTGCCTGCGCCTCGGCAAGCCTTTGCACATTGCGGCCGGTGACGATGACGGTGTTGCCGCGGGCAAGCAGTTGTCGCGCCAACTCAAAGCCGATCCCGCTGGTGCCACCGGTAATCAGGATGGTTCGTTGATGAAGTTTCATGGACGTCTCTATAAGTTGTGCTTGACATCCGCATCATGGAATTTACACTCTCGAATGTATAGAAGGCACCGAAAGGTTCCGTACTTACCAGAAAGAGAGTGTTGAATGAAAATAGCACCATCGGGGATCGAATCGCGCTTCACGAAGGCAGAGCTCGCACGCGCACGCGCCTATGCGATCAAGCGGCCGGTCGGTCCTCTCGATCCACGTCTGGCGGCGTTGGTGCATGACCTCATATCTCGCGTGGCTGACAAGTGGACGATGCTGATATTGGAGGAGCTCACCGAGCAAGCTCCGCTCCGCTTCAGCCGGCTTGCGGAACAGGTCGCCGGCATCAGCCAGAAGATGCTGACTCAGACGCTCCGCCACATGGAGCGCGACGGACTGGTCACGCGCACGATCTATCCGGTAGTACCTCCGCGCGTCGAGTACGAGCTGACGCCGCTCGGTCTCAGTCTGGGCGGTGCATTCTGTGGCGTGTGGGTGTGGGCATCAGACAACTTGCAGGCCGTCGAACGTGCGCGGCAATCTTTTGATGCGAAGGTGGCCGAAAGTTGAGCGCCCGGAGGGCAGCTCTGGGGGCGTGTTTGAGGCTGCAATCGGGCGGTATCGGCGGCGGAATCAACCGATCAATGCAACAGATTGGTGGCTTGAGCTTTTTCCGCAGAAGCCTGGCAGCACGCTGCATCGCTGCAATCGTCTCGATCATCCTTCAGGCAGAGCAACCAAAGCAGCGCTGTCACGCCACAGCCTTGCCATCACATCGTCGTCGCTCGCCAGCTCTGAAGGGTCCGGCCAGGTCAGGCGGCGCTTGACCTGTGATGCATAGAAACGCCCTGCCGGTGGCGCAATCCGACCGAGCGCCAAGTCCGCCAGCAGACTTCCGCCGCCGGCAAGAGTATTCATGCGTTGAAATACACTGAGTACCGGCACCAACAACGCAAAGAAAAATCTGAAGGCGAAAGAGTGGTGGCGGGTGAGGCCGGTCCCGGGTGTAAATCCCGGATTGAATGCGATTACTCGTAGCCCGCGCTCTTGCGCGAAGGTGGACGTTGCCAGGGCGCGGGCGGTCAGCAAGTTGCAAAGCTTGGACGTCGCGTAGGCACGCATGACTGTCATCGAATCTTGCGATTTTGGACTGAGTCCAACTTGGCCACGGGCCAATTTCTCGGCGTCAGCGTGCTCGGGCGGTGCGATGGCGTTGGTTTTTGGGTCATGCAGATTACTTGTCGTGATCAACACGATGGCTCCAGCCGCCAGTCGCGGCATGAGGAGCCGGAGCAGCAGATAGTGAGCAAGATGGTTCACGGCGAAGGTTGTCTCTAACCCGTCCTCGGTACGCTGGCGCACATCGCCGACCTGCATGCCGGCATTAAGCACGAGCTGGTCGATCACCGCATCCCCCAGCCATTCTTCGACGGCAGCCGCGAAGCTCCGCACGCTATGCAGCCGCTCGAGGTCGAGCGAAGCGATCGTCGCCCTTCGCGCCAAGCCTGCGGGAACCGATGCAGGAGACCGCGCTCCGATCATTAATTCGACGCCGGTATCGAGGAGTGTGCTGGCGGCGACCAAGCCAATGCCGCTGGTAGCACCCGTCATCACGATCTTCATGGGAAATGTCCTTCAAA
>JBDTKM010000245.1:0-30030 GCA_039935315.1 Rhodanobacter sp.
TCGCAAGTCGCCTACGGTGGCACCACCGACGGCAAGGAAATCTACGACCACCTGTGCACCAGTTGCCACACCGCAGGCATTGCCGGCGCACCCAAACTGGGCAACAAGGCGATGTGGGGGCCACGCATCAAGGAAGGCCTCGACACCCTCGTCAAGCACGCGACTGATGGCTACCACGGACCGGATGGCAACTTCATGCCGCCCAAGGGTGGCAACCCGGCCCTCAGCGACGCACAAGTCAAGGCGGCCGTCACCTGGATTGTCGATCAGGCGAAGTAATTCCTGCTTCCATGAAGTAAAACCAGATGCCGCCCCATGGGCGGCATTTTCGTTTGCTCCCTCGCCCCAGGCGACCTACGGGAGCCCCTTGCGGGGGAGAGGGTTCCGGCCCCTGCCCGCGTCCATGGCAAGCGTCGAGAAAGAGCCCCGACCTGGGCAAAGACCAAAACCGCCTCCATCAGCCCGGCCGGCAGCTTCCTCCGCCCGCCCCCGAAGCGATGTCCGAGCCAGCCGGGCCAACCCGCGCCTTCTCGACCCAGTCCTGCACAAACCTCTGCAGCTGCGGAAAAAACACCTCGAATCGCTGTTGTAGCTCGTCCCCATGGGCCAACAGCACCGGCAACGCCGTGTGCAACGGATTGGCACGGCTCAATCGCTGCCCAATCCCGACCAGTGCCTTGCCCAGAGTCGCCTGGTCGGCGTAGGCGGCCGGCAGGTCGTTCGCTTCCATATACGCGCGAAATCGCCGCAGCGCCGGTGGCAACAGGTCATCGCGCCGCCGCAACAGGTCGCGCAACGCCAGCGAGTACTCGCCCAACGGCTGCTCACTCCAATGCGGGAAGCCCCGCGCCAGGCAATGGTCGAACCACATGTCGAGCAGGATCCCCCCGTAACGGCGGTATGGCGACGGCAAGCAGGCCTTGGCGGCGAGCACCTGGGGATGGGCGTCGGTATACACATCAATGGCACGATGCAGGCGGATGCCGCTGATCACGCGTATGGGATAGGTCTGCGGATCCGGCTGGCCGTGCACGAAATCGCCGAGCATGCCGCCCAGCCGCAACGCATCGTCGTCACCGGCCAGCAAGGCATGCGCCAGATAATTCATCCGCGCGGGCAGCGAATCGGCGTCGCGGTTATGATCGTTTGCATGAATCTCACCGAATTTCCCGCCGACCCTGCCAGCTTTCCGGATGTGGCCGCCAGTTTCATGCTGGCGGGGCCGGTCGGCAAGCTGGAGACGGCCACCGACCTTGCCGAACCTGCCGATGCGCGCAGTGGCGTGGCCGTGATCTGCCATCCGCTGACCAGCGAAGGCGGCACCATGCACAACAAGGTGGTGACCATGGCCGAGCGCGCACTGCGCGAATCCGGCGTGGACACCGTGCGTTTCAACTTCCGCGCGGCCGGAAGTTCCGAGGGCAACTTCGACAAGGGCCGCGGCGAACGCGAGGATCTCGCCGCCGTGGTTGCGTGGGTTCGCCGCGTACGTCCGCGCGATGCGCTGTGGCTGGCCGGCTTCTCGTTTGGCAGCTACGTCAGCATCGCGCAGGCCGTGCCGTTGCATGCCGATGCGCTGATCAGCATCGCACCACCGGCAGGGCACTGGAATTTCGGCACCATCGCGCTGCCGGCGTGTCCGTGGCTGATCGTGCAGGGTGAAGCCGACGAGGTGATCGAGCCGCAGGCGGTGTTCGACTGGGTCGACTCCATGGAACACAAACCCGAGCTGGTCCGCATGCCCGACACCAGCCACTTCTTCCATCGCCGGCTGATGGATCTGCGCGGGGCGATCAAGCACGCCGTGCGCGGCTGGTTGCCACCACCCCGCCAGGCCTGACCTGCTTCATGAGTGAGACAGCATGCCTCGCGCCCAGCGCGCGCTATCAGGAGGGCGTTGCCGCGCACCGCTGGGAATCGGACCCGACCCAGCTGGCGCTGCTGCCCGAGCTCGACCGTATGCACGCCGCCTTGTGCGTGCAACCCGCGACCAACGACGGCCTGTTTGGACGGCTGAAATCGTTGCTCGGCAACGACGCCCCGGCGGTGCTACCCGGGCTGTACCTGTGGGGCCCGGTCGGCCGCGGCAAGACTTTCCTGATGGATCTGCTGGCGGCCAGCTTGCCGCACGGCGTGGTTCTGCGCCGGCACTTCCATCGCTTCATGGCCGAGGTTCACGCCAGATTGCACGAACTGGGCGCGCAGCAGAGCCCGCTGGCGGAGGTTGCCGCCGGCATCGCTGCACATTGCCGCGTACTGTGCCTGGACGAGTTTCTGGTCAACGACATCGGCGACGCCATGATCCTGGCCAACCTGCTCGAGGCGCTGTTCGAGCGCGACGTGAGCCTGGTCACCACCTCGAACACCGCGCCGACCCATCTGTATCGCGATGGCCTGCAGCGCGCGCGTTTCCTGCCCGCGATCGCCCTGATCGAGCAGCGTTGCCATGTGGTCGAGCTGGCATCCTCGCGTGACTGGCGCCTGCGCGCGTTGGCTCAGGCGCCGGTCTACCTCACCCCGCCGGGCGCCGAGGCGCACCGCGCGCTGGAACGCCTATTTGCACGCCAGGCCAACGGTGCGGTTGAAACGGATGGCGCGCTGCACATCAACGATCGCGACATCCGGTTCCACAGGCGCGCCGAAAATATCCTGTGGTTCGAATTCGCCGCGCTGTGCGAAGGCCCGCGTGCGGTCGCCGACTACATCGCGCTGGCCAAGGCCGGCCCCGCCATCATCATCGCCAACGTGCCGCAGTTCAGTATCTACAGCGAGGACGCCGCCAGGCGTTTCGTGCAATTGGTCGATGAATTCTACGACCGCCACGTCAAGCTGGTGTTGAGCGCGGCCGCCCCGATCACCGAGCTCTACGATGGCGAGCGCCTGCGTGCCGAATTCGGCCGCACCGAATCACGATTGATCGAGATGCAGAGCGAGGAATATCTGGCGCTGCCGCACCTGCCGGGGTGATTACTCCCATCGGGCGCGCCCAGGCAAGATCGTGGCAAGCCGTCGCGATCAGGCGGCCTGCAATTTTCGCCAGCGCGTTTCGAGCACCAGCATGGTGAACACGTAGATCAAAACGATCACCGCCGGGATCACCACGAAACGCTGCTGTGGAAACAGATACCAGGCCGCCAGCACCAGCGCGGTGCGGCCCACGGCGTGAGCCATGCCGATCCAGTGCCGGATGATCCACGACACCGGCAGCCACATCAGCCCGGTCAGGATACCCACGCTCAGCGGCAGCGAGGTGTAGTCGCGCAGGAAGAACGGTATCGCGATCGCGTAGACCAGCAGCGACATCAGTACGGTCAACATGAACAGCGAGTCGAATGCATTCTTCGGCCGCGACTTGTCCAGAAAATTCTCGCCGGTGAAACGCGACAGCAGCATGCCGAGCCAGGCAATGAATCCGGTGGCAATGAACAATGCCCACACCGCATACAGCGGGGTCAGGCACGCGCCGGTGATACCGGCAACCGACCACGCGATGGCGCCCGCCAAGGGCATCGCCAGGAAACGTCGCCGCGAAAACTCATCGCGTTGCTGGTCAAGTGACCGGGTCTCGGCTTGCGCATCCTGATTCATGCCGCCTCCTTATGCCGCGCGCAAGCATCATTCGACATGAGACGCCGTGCCGGCCGGATGGGCCTGCTCGAACCGCCGGTGATGGACCAGCACGCCGCTGTAATAGACGAGGTAGTAACCAACCAGCAGACCGATCACCAGCATGGTCAGCGGGCTCGACGCATAGCCCAGCGCTTGCATCTGCATGCCCGCTTCGTGAGCGGCAACCTGCGCGTGCTGCAACTGTGGCCATACCACCATCAGCCGCCAGGCCAGCCGGCCCAGCAGCAATGCAGTGAGCAGCGCGCCGATCCAGGGATTGGGCACGTAGCAGTCACCCTTGACCGGATCCACCTCGAACCGGGTCCACTGCAAGCCAACCAGGCCGATCGCGGCGCCGACCAGCACGCCGCCGAACAAGCCTTCAGCCAGCGCAAGATGATGGAAACCGCTGAGCGCGAGCACGCCACCGATGACCGCGAAGATCACGATGCGCGCAATCATCCGCTTGCGCCTTATCCGCTGCCGGCCGAACGTGCGACTGACCCGTCGCCACACCATCAGGGCCAGCAGCGGCAGCAGAATCAGGTAGGTGGTCAGATGGGCAGGCATGGCGCAACCGCAGCGATGGATGGGGTGCCCAGCTTAACTGCGCCATATACGGCTGACGACTGACGATTGTCACCCTGTTGACGGGCGAACCCCTGGTCGGTTGGAGCGGGTTTCGCTACGCCCTGGCCGATGAAAAAAACATCAGGTAGACGAGACGGCCGTTTTCCATGCTATCGCCGAACTCCGGCCCGGCGGTATGCCACAGCCATGGCCGCAGCAAGACGAGGCGATTGAAGCGCATGGGGACCCGCATGGTCAGTTCCCATTTCGAGTCGTCGCTGGTGTCTTTCTCGATGATGTCGCGATGCATCTCCTCGTCGGAGGCATAGCCCAATCTGGTGCGCTCCGCCGGATCGATCGGCGCGTGGTCGGTGCCGGTGCGGCGATGGCGGAAGAACTCGGTGCCGCCGACACAGTCCTCAGGCCGACTGAGATACAGCACGCCCGACCAGTAGGTGCCTGGGTCAATGTGCACTTTCGCGCTGCCCTTGTCTCCTGCCAGCGCGATCCGGCATTTGGCATGCGAGCGCAGCGGCGTGGCGACTTTCAGCGGTTCGGCGACGAGGCTGGAGACCTGTTGCGCAAGTCCGCTGATTTCGATGCGTTCCTGCGAATTGCGTCCGGGATACGGACCCTGTTGGGGCGGATACGTCATCTGCAGCGCGGCACGGCGCAATTCGTTCACGTTTTCGAGGAAGTCGTCGACAATAATCAATGATGTGGGCATGGACTTTGACCTTTGTGGTAACTCCGTCGCCGTTTCAGGAAAGTGGAGACCCGCCCCCGATCCCGCGCAGGCGCCGTCCGATCAGGATGTCAGTGATGTGGCGCCCGGCGTTGGGCACGAAATCCTGTCGCGCCCAACGACCGCACCCGCGGGATGGCTTTACTTCGCTTTGCCTTGATTGGCCACCGCAGCCATCTTGGCGGCAATCGCGGCGGCGTCGCCAAGGTATTCGTGGTGCAGCGGTTTCATGGCATCGTCGAATTCGTACACCAGCGGCACGCCGTTGGGTACGTTGACGCCCACGATGTCGTCGTCGGAAATACCGTCGAGGTATTTCACCAGCGCGCGCAGCGAATTGCCGTGCGCCACCACCAGCACCCGCTGGCCGGACTTGATCGCCGGCGCCAGCACCTCGTGCCAGTACGGCAGCACGCGGGCCACCGTGTCCTTGAGACACTCGGTGTCCGGGATGTCGTCTGGGTTGAGCGAGGCATACCGCGGATCGTGCACGGATTCATTCGCGCTGCGCTCCAGTGGTGGTGGCGGGACGTCGTAGCTGCGGCGCCAGATCTTGACCTGATCCTCGCCATATTCGGCGGCGGTCTCGGCCTTGTTGAGGCCGGTGAGCGCACCGTAGTGGCGCTCGTTGAGCCGCCAATCGGTAAGCACCGGCAACCACATCAGATTCATCGTGTCCTGCACGCCCCACAGCGTACGCACCGCGCGTTTGAGTACCGACGTGTGCGCCACATCGAAGCTGAACCCGGCGGCCTGCAGGAGCCTGCCGGCCTCGCGTGCCTCGGTCATGCCGAGGGCGGTGATGTCCACGTCGGCCCAGCCGCTGAAGCGGTTGTCGAGGTTCCACTGGGACTGGCCGTGGCGAATCAGTACAAGCTTGTGCATGGTGGCGATCTTCGCAACGTGACTGAGCGCGAATGGTGAACGGCCACTGCGTCAGCGTCAAATGTTCACCTGTGCCACAGGTCACGGTAAACCCGCAGCGGCGGTGCTGCATCTCAGGAATACATCCACACTCACGGAGAACGTCATGCGTCGATTCCCTCAACTCTTGCTGGCCGGAGCCCTGGTCTTCGGGCTGCCGCTGCTGGCTGCCGCGACTGTCAATGGCTCGGTGCAGGTCGAGGCTGGTCAGCCAGCCGCGAATGCCAGCACGGTCAACGGGGCGGTCCACGTGGGCGCCAGCGCGATCGTGCGCAAGGCCAGCACCGTCAACGGGTCGATCGATCTGGGTGACAAGGCGCAGGCCGACAGTCTCGGCACCGTCAACGGTTCAATCACGCTCGGCAGTGACAGTCGCGTCAAGGGCGATGTCCACGCGGTCAACGGTCGTATCTCCCTTGATGACGGCGCCGACGTCGGCGGCAAACTGCACAACGTCAACGGCACGATCATGCTGGAGCACGCGCATGTTGCCGGCGGCATCGCCACGGTCAACGGTGATCTCACGGTTGGCGCTGGGTCCCATGTCGAGGGCGGCATCGTCTACGACAAGCCGGGTAGCTGGTTCAACTGGAGCGCGCACAACAGCACGCCGCAGGTGGTGATCGGCCCGCACACCGTGGTGCAGGGCACCCTGGATTTCCAGCGCGAGGTGCTGCTGAAAGTCAGTGACAGCGCGCAGATCGGCCCAGTGAAGGGCGCCACCGTGATGAAGTTCAGCGGGGCGAACCCGTAGGATACCGATTCAGACGGCAGCAGCCCGCTCGACCGCAGTACTGCCGGGGGGCGGGCGGGAGTCGAGGAGCACGAACGCGCTTGCGCCGGTCCGCTACGACAGCCAGTCGCGGGGCTTGAGGTAGTCGGCCAACACCGCCTCGGCAGAGCCGGGCTCCGGCGTATAGCCATATTCGAAACGCACCCGCGGCGGCAGGCTCATCAGGATCGATTCGGTGCGACCGCCCGATTGCAGGCCAAACAAGGTGCCCCGATCGTAGACCAGGTTGAACTCCACGTAGCGACCGCGGCGGTACAACTGGAACTCGCGCTCACGCTCGCCATACGGGGTGTGCTTGCGCCGTTCGACGATCGGCAGATAGCCGTCCAGGAAACCCTGACCGACCGCCCGGGTGAAATCGAAGCAGCGCTCGAAACCGCCTTCGTTCAAGTCGTCGTAGAACAGGCCACCCACCCCACGCGTCTCATCGCGGTGTTTCAAATAGAAATACTCGTCGCACCACTGCTTGTAACGAGAGTAGACGTCGGCGCCAAAGGGCTGGCACAAGTCGCGCGCCACGGTATGCCAATGGCGCACGTCCTCCTCGTGTGGATAGAACGGCGTGAGGTCAAAGCCGCCGCCGAACCACCATGCCGGGGCCACGCCTTCCTTGCTGGCCTCGAAGTAGCGCACGTTGGCATGTGTGGTCGGCACCTGCGGGTTCTTCGGGTGCAACACCAGCGACACGCCGGTGGCAATGAAGCTGCCGCCAGCCAGCTCCGGCCGATGCGCGGTGGCGCTGGGCGGTAACGGCTGGCCGGACACGCGCGAGAAATTCACCCCGGCCTGCTCGAACACCGCACCATCGCACAGCACGCGAGTGCGCCCGCCGCCACCGGCCGGCCGTTGCCAGGCATCTTCCGCGAAGCGGGCACCCCCATCGGCCTGTTCGATGGCGGCACAGATGCGGTCCTGCAGTTCGCGCAGGAAGGATTCAGCACGGTCGGCTTGTTCGCTCATCCTGGATTCCCTCGTTTCAACTTGACGAGCTTAGCAAGATCACTCGCGCCGACCGCCGTGGCGATACGCCGCGCCGACGCGCTGCGCCGGCACCAGGAGGCCGCTGGACCAGTGCTTGGCCGACCTTGAAATTCGGCCCGCAATGGCCCGACAGCCTGGTAGCCTCAACTGATCCGCGCCGCCATGCGCCGGTGTCCAATCAGGTCGGCCCAGCGCATGCCCACGTCGATCCACATCAGATAGCTGGCCTCACCCAACAAGTGCAGCAGGTAAGCCGGCCGATGCGGCAACACATCTTCGGCGGCAACCGGCACCACCTCAAAACCCAGCCTGCGGGCCAGGAACTGGCAGCGGGCCAGGTGATAACGGCTGCTGACCAGTGCCACCGGCGGCAGCGCGGCATGGTCCGCTTGCGTCCGCAACAGACTCCGTGCGTGGCGCAGATTTTCCAGCGAATCGGACGACTCCTGTTCCAGCTCCAGTCGCACCCGAGCCGGCAACCCGTGCTGCAGCAGCCACGCATGGCCGGCCGCCGCTTCGCTGCACTGCCCGGCGCTGCAACCGCCCAGCAAAAGCACGCAATCGGTCCGCGCCGTCTGCGCCAGGACCAATGCGCGCTGCAGACGCTGACGGAAATCGTTGTCTGGCAGGCTGCTTTCCAGCCGATGTCCGAACACCAGCGTCACCATCCTGCACGGCGGGGCCAGCGGGCTGTGCGCGGCGACGCGACATACGTGAATGAGGTAAGCCAACCACACCACACCGCCGCTGAGCAGCAATGCCAACAAGCTCACCAGCCCCGCATGCAGCACATCACGATCGTGCAGATAGCGTTGGTGGCGGGAAAAAATGGACGGATTCGTGGACACGGCGCAAGCAGATTCAACCGGGGCATCCAGCTTATACCGACGCCTGCGTGATTCGCGGCATATTCACGCGGCGTTGGTGAGGATGCCCGGGTTCCTGTTCAATCTTGAGACCGCCCGCTACGCTTTCCCGATGCTCATGCCGATGACACCTCTTGCGGTCACCGCGTACACCGCCACTTCAGCACTCGGCCAAGGCCTGGCGGATCATTTCGACGCGCTGGCGCACGGCCGTGGCGGTTTGCGCCCGAACGACATCAGCAGCGCACCGCTGGCGTGCTGGATTGGCCGTGTCGATGGCGTGGAAGGCGTCGTGCTACCGGCCGAGCTGACCGCGTGGGATTGTCGCAACAATCGACTGGCCTGGCTGGGCTTGCGGCAGGATGGCTTCATCGAACGGGTGCGCGCAGCTCGAACGCGCCATGGTGCCGCTCGCATCGCCGTGCTGCTGGGCACTTCCACCGCCAGTATCGGCGCCACTGAGGAAGCCTATCGCCGACTCGACGGCGCTGGACGTTTTCCGGAGCAGATGCGGCGCTCGGCACTTCACGCGCCACATTCGTTGAGTGCGTTTGTGGCCGCCGCACTCGAACTGACCGGCCCGTGCCTCACGGTGTCCACCGCGTGCTCATCCAGCGCCAAGGTATTTGCCAGCGCCGAACGCATGCTCCGACTCGGCCTGATCGACGCGGCCGTGGTCGGCGGCGTCGACACCCTGTGCGACAGTGTGTTGTTCGGCTTCAACGCGTTGGAGCTGGTCTCCGCCACGCCATGCCGGCCATTTGATGCGGCTCGCGACGGCATCTCGATCGGCGAGGCCGCCGGATTTGCCCTGCTGGAACGCGCGGACATGGCGCCGGACGCACCGCAGCTGCTGGGCTACGGCGAAGCCAGCGATGCGCACCACATGTCCACGCCGCACCCAGACGGACTCGGCGCGGAGCTGGCCCTGCATGACACGCTTGCCCGTGCCGGGCTGGACGCCGCCCAGGTCGATTACATCAATCTGCACGGCACCGCGAGCCAGAAGAACGACGAGGTCGAGGCCGGCCTCGTCAATCGCAGTTTTCCGCCCACCACGCGTGCCAGTTCCACCAAGGGCTACACCGGCCACACGCTGGGCGCGGCCGGTATCGTCGAGGCCGCCATTGCCTTGCTGGCGATCGAGCACGATCTGGTCCCGGGCAACCTCGGCGGCGACTCACCTGACCCTCAGTGTGGTGCGTCGTTCGCCTGGCACAACGAGCAGCAACGCATCGATGTCGCGCTGAGCAATTCATTCGGATTCGGCGGCAACAACGCCTGCCTCGCCTTCGCGCGAGCGGGATGGCGCGCATGAGCACGATGCGGGTATGGGTCGAAGGCATCGGCTTGTGGTCGCCGCAGCTGGGCGATTTCGCGGCGTTGCGGGAGGTGCTGGACGAGATCGCGAAAGCGGGAAACGCTCGAATTGATGGGCGCGCGGGCGGGGAGCCGCACGCTCTCCTCAATCCTCTCCCGGAGGGAGAGGTCGCAATGGCGAGAAGCGCTCAACTTGATGACAGCGGGAGGCGTCCTGCGGCGGCCATGTTGTCGCCCAACGAACGTCGGCGGGCGCCGGAATGCGTGCGTCTGGCCGTCGAGGTGGCCGGCCAGGCGGTGGCCATGAGTGGTCGCGACCCCGCCACGATGCCCTGCGTGTTCGCCTCGTCACATGGCGACCAGGTGATCACCGACTACATGTGCGCCACTCTGGCGCAGGCGCCGGCGCAGCTTTCGCCCACCCGTTTCCACAACTCGGTGCACAACGCGCCGGTGGGCTACTGGACAATCGCTACGGGCTGCCGCGCGCCCTCCACCGCCGTGGCGGCGCAACGCGCGACGTTTGGCGCCGGTCTGCTCGAAGCAGTGAGCCAGGTGCTGACCGAACAGCAGGCGCTGCTGCTGGTGTGCAGCGACACCGCCGGCAGCGGCCCGCTGGCAGAAGTTACCGGCTGTCAGCAGTCGTTCGGATGTGCGCTGGTGCTGGCGCCGGCGGTCAGCTCCTCGAGCGTGGCGGTACTCGAACTGGAGCTGCTCAGCCAACAAGCCGACACGCCGCTGCCCGAGCCGCTGGCCCGCTGGCGCGATGGCAATCCCTCGGCGACCAGCCTCGCCCTGTTGGCCACCCTGAGCCGCGGCTCCGGCCGCTGCCGACAGGCCGTATCGCCGACCCTCGGGCTGCAGATCGACGTCCAGGGTATCGGGCACCGGCGCGCCGAATGAACACGACCGCCGCTCGCTGGTGCGTACTGATTCCCTGCCTCAACGAAGAGGTGGCGATCCGGGGCGTGCTGGAATCGGTGCTCGCGCTGGGTGCGCCGGTGATCGTGGTTGACGACGGATCGGACGACCGCACGGCGGATATCGTCGCGACGCTGCCGGTGACCTTGCTGCGCCATTCCCGGCGCCGCGGCAAAGGCGAGGCGCTGCGCGGCGGCTTTCGGGAGGCGTTACGTCAAGGATACGACGCCGTGCTCACGATGGACGGCGACGGCCAGCATCGGGCCAGTGACGTCCCTGGCATCGTCGCAGCGGCCGCGCGCTATCCGGACCACATCGTGATCGGTGCGCGCCTGCTGGACAAGGCGCAACAGCCGAACGGACGCCGCCGCGCCAATGCGGTGGCCGACTGGGGCATCTCATGGGCTTGCGCGCAACCGATCGCCGACACGCAAAGCGGGCAGCGCTGGTACCCGCGCCCGGCGCTGGATCTGGTTGACCTGCCCGCCGAGAACTTTGTATTCGAGGCCGCCATCCTGATCGCCGCGTCGCGCGAAAAAAAGCTGGGCGTGGTCTCGGTACCGATCGCCTCGCGTTACCACGGGACGTTTCGCCCCAGCCATCTCAATCCGGTGCGTGACGTCACCCGCATCACGCTCTACACGATCGGCCGGATCTTCCACTACGGCGACGTCATGGCGAGTCATCGACGCTCACGGGCGCCCCCCCGGTTGGTCGAGCCGACGGGGCCCGCTGCCGTACAGGACGACCTCGCTGGAACCGCGCCCGCAACGCTGCACCATCAAAAGCCGGCCAACGGAGCGCGACGCTGATGAGCGGCACGACGCACGATGTGGTGATCCTGGGCGGCGGCCTGGCCGGGCTGACCCTGGCGCTGCAACTGCGCGGCGAATGTCCCGGGCTCGACATTGTGGTGATCGAGCAACGCATCCACCCGCTGCCGCAGGCCGCCCACAAGGTTGGCGAGTCGCTGGTGGAGATCGGCGCGCACTACCTCGCCGACACGCTGGGTTTGCGTGAGCACCTGGAAACGGCACATATCCGCAAGTTCGGGTTCCGCTTCTTCTTCTGCGATGGCTGCGACGACCTGGCCGGGGTCACCGAGCTGGGTGTGAGCAAGGTACTGCCCACGCCGACCTACCAGGTCGATCGGGGCATCCTGGAAAACTTCCTGTACGAAGAGACGCTGCGCCGAGGTATCGACGTGCGCGAAGGCACCCGCGTACTGAAGTTCGAACTTGGCCACGGCCGGGCCACGCACCAGACGGAATGCGTGGATCAGGCAGGCGCGGCCTCGCGCCTGACCTCGCGCTGGCTGCTCGACGCCTCCGGTCGTGCCGGCTTGATCCGGCGCCGTCTCGAGCTCACCCGCGACAACGGTCACCATGCCAACGCGGTCTGGTTCCGCCTCGACGCCCGGCTGGAAATCGACAGCTGGTGCAACACGCCCGATTGGCAGTCACGTTGCACGCCGACCGAACGCTGGCGCTCGACCAATCATCTATGCGGCCCGGGTTACTGGACCTGGCTGATTCCGCTGGCCTCCGGCGCACACTCGGTCGGCATCGTGGCCGACGCGGCAATGCACCCGATCAGCTCGATGAATTCCTGGGAGCGTGCCTGCGCCTGGCTGGCGGTGCACCAGCCGACGCTCGAACGCGAGTTGCGCGGGCGGGCGGACAAGCTGCTCGACTTCGCCTGGTTTCGCGATTACTCCTACGCCAGCGCACGCATGTTCAGCGCTGACCGCTGGGCGCTCACCGGTGAGGCCGGCCCGTTCCTGGACCCCTTCTATTCCCCCGGCACGGATTTCATCGCGATCGCGAATACGTACATCTGTCTGCTGGTGAAGCACGACCTCGCCGGCCAGCAGGTGGCGCCGTACGCACGCCTCTACGAACGGCTGTTCCTGTCATTCTACGAGAGCACGCTGTGCCTGTTCCGCCATCAGTACCCGTTGATGGGCAATGCGCAGGTGCTACCGATCAAGGTGATCTGGGATTACACCTACTACTGGGGCGTGCTCTGCCAGCTGGTGTTCCAGCGGCGGCTGGATGACGCCCCGCTCTATGCCGACCTGGCTGGCGAACTGGGCAGGGCGCAAATATTGAACGAGCGCATGCAGGGCTTCTTCCGGCGCTGGCACGCCTGTTCGCAAAACCGCAACCCGGCGGTCATGCTCGACCAGCTGGAGCTGCAGTGGTTCGCCGCCATGAATGCCTCGCTGCACGAGCAACTGGACGATGCTTCGTTACGCACCCGACTGCGCCGGAACGTGGATTTGCTCGAAGGTCTCGCTGCCACCATCGTCGAGCGCGCCGCTGCCGATGGCGGTGCGTCGCTGCACGATCACATGACGGACCTCGCCAAAGCGCAGATGCGGCCCATGTTGTTTGCCGCCTGATGCTCGTCGCCAAACGCAGCGTTCAATCTGGCAGCAAGGCCTGCCCGATCTGGTGCAACTTCGCCGGCTCCAGCAGCTCCAGCTCACGTCCCTCGATGCGGATCAGCTGCTGGGCACGGAAGCGGCTCAACACGCGACTCACGGTTTCAGCAGCCAGCCGCAGGTAGTTGGCGATGTCGCCGCGCGACATGCTGAGGTGAAAGCGGGTGGCCGAGAATCCGCGCACGGCGTAGCGCCCGGCCAGATCCATCAGGAACGCAGCCACGCGCTCGTCTGCGCTGTGATCGCCGGCCAGCAGGCTGGCGCTGCCCAGCTCCTTGCTCAACATGCGGAACAGATGACTTTGCACCGCCGGCACACGCGAAGCGAGCGCGCTCATCGCGGGGAACGAAAAGCGGCAGAAAAACGAAGTATCCAGCGCCACCGCGTCGCATGGGAAATGCTCGGGGTAGATCGCGTTGAGGCCAATCACCTCACCGGGCAAGTAGAAGCCCAGCACCTGCTCGCGGCCCTCCTTGTCGACCATGCGAGTTTTCACGGTGCCACCGCGCACCGCGAAGATGGCGCGGAATGGATCACCGGTGCGGAAGATGTGCTCGCCCGCGCGGAACGGCCCCACGTGCTCGACCAGACACTGCAGCTCGGCCAGCTCGGGCTTGTCGTAACCGGCGGCGATGCAGGCACTGGAAAACGCACACGTTCCGCAGAAATGCGTCTCGTCACCGTCGTCGGCAATCGGGTTGAGCGGCTCGGGCAGGCGGCCTGCCGGGTGCTTGGCTTGCATGGTGCTGGTCGGTGGCCTGGTGAGGCTGCGGGGAATCAGATCACGCGCGAGTAGCGCGTTGCCCGTGCTGCGTCGTCCAGATAAGCGTCGAAGCACATCGCGATGATACGCAACAGCAGCCTTCCCCGCGAGGTCACCCGGATCTTGCGGGCGTCTTCCAGCACCAGACCGTCCTTGATGAGCGGCACCAGCCGCTGCCGGCCCCGCACGAAATACTCGTCGAAGAGCAACCGATGGCGTGCCCCGAAATGCTGCTTGTCGACCACCCCATGGCACATCAGCTCGCCAATCAGCTCGCGCCGGATCAGGTCGTCTTCATCCAGCTCCAGGCCACGCGCCACCGGCAGATGCCCGGCATCCAGCGCCGCGTAATAGCCGATCAGGTCGCGCGCATTCTGGCTGTAGCTGTCGCCGACCCGACCGATCGCGCTGACCCCCAGCCCCACGATGTCGCAATCGCCGTGCGTCGAATAGCCCTGGAAGTTGCGTTGCAGGGTGCCGGCGCGCTGCGCCTGCACCAATTCATCGCTGGCCTTGGCGAAGTGATCCATGCCGACGTAAACGTAACCTGCTGCCGACAGCTGCGCCAGGGCACAGCCGAACAGGGCCAATCGGGTCGCTGGATCAGGCATGTCGGCTGCGGCGATTTGCCGCTGCGCCTTGAACATCTCCGGCATGTGCGCGTAGCCGTACACGGCCACGCGGTCGGGATCCAGAGTCACCACCTGGTCCAGCGTGCGGCTGAAGCCTTCAACAGTCTGCAGCGGCAGGCCATAGATCAGGTCGACACTAGCCGAACGGAACCCGGATGAGCGCGCCGCGTCGAGGACTTCACGAGTCTGCTCGAAGCTCTGGATGCGGTTGACCGCCTGCTGTACTGCGGGGTCGAAATCCTGGATGCCGACCGAAATCCGGTTGAAACCCAATTCGCCCAGCCCTTGGATGTAGGCAGCATCGGCAAAGCGCGGATCGATCTCGATACCGTATTCGCGATCGGTGACGTGGCTGAAACTGAAGTGGCGCGCCAGCGATTCCAGTAGCTCGCCCATCTGGCTGAGATTGAGGAAGTTCGGCGTACCGCCCCCGAAGTGCAACTGGTATACCGGCCGATCACGATCGAACAACGGCGCAATCAGCTCGATCTCGCGGTACAACCGCTCGAGATAGCGGTCGGCCTGGGTGGCGTCGCGGGTGATGATCCGGTTGCAACCACAGTAGAAGCACGGGCTGGTGCAGAACGGCACGTGCACATACAGCGACAGCGGTCGCGGGATGGGCTCTTCGTTGGAGGTACGAATGACGCCACGCAACGCCGTCTCATCGAACTCCGCAGCGAAGTGCGGTGCCGTGGGATAGCTGGTGTAACGCGGCCCCGCTACGTCGTAGCGCGTAATCAAGGCCGCGTCGAACTCAGGGGGAGTAATCGCGGTGGTCATGCAGCGGAGTCTGTCTACTGCGCACCACGCCCGCCTTGATCCTTGTCAACTGCAGCCACGATCCGCCCACGCGCGAACTGCCCGTGGGGAACGCGTTGCGTGCAGCAGCAGGCCGCTCGCGGACGAGGCGTCTTCAGGATTCAGGATTCGCAAGAGAAAAGCCAAAGCAGGAGCAAATCGCCAGCTATTTCGCGCACGCGGGTTGGTGCAGCAGCGAATGCCCGTCAGACCCGATACGGCTCGATTTGCTGCTCGATCGAACCAAAGATCGATGCGCCCACCGCGTCGGTGACGTCAATCTTCAGGCGGTCGCCGAACTTCAAATACGGCGTGGACGGCTTGCCGTCCCGCAGGGTTTCCACCGTGCGCTGCTCGGCCAGGCAGGAAGCACCCCGGCTGGTGTCCTGGTTGGCGATGGTGCCGGAGCCGACGATGGTGCCGGCCGTCAGCGGCCGCGTCTTGGCCACGTGCGCGACCAGCTGGGCGAAGCTGAACTGCATGTCGACGCCACACTCGGCCTCGCCGAACCACTCGTCGTTGAGCCAGGTGCGCATTGGCAGGTGCAGCTTGTCGCCCTGCCACGCCTCGCCCAGTTCGTCCGGCGTCACCAGCACCGGCGACAGCGCCGAGCGCGGTTTGGACTGCAGGAAGCCGAAGCCCTTGGCCAGCTCGCCGGGGATCAGCCCGCGCAAGCTGACATCGTTGATCAAACCGATCAACTGGATGTGGTCGGAGGCCTGTGCTGGCATCGCCGCCATCGGCACGTCGTCGGTGACCACGATCACCTCGGCTTCCAGATCGATGCCGAAGTCCTCGCTGGACACCACGACCGGATCGCGCGGACCAAGAAAGCCCGCGCTGGTGGCCTGGTACATCAGCGGATCGGTATAGAACGACGCTGGCACTTCGGCGCCACGGGCGCGGCGCACGCGCTCGACGTGCGGCAGATAGGCGGAGCCGTCAACGAATTCGTACGCACGAGGCAGCGGCGCGGCCAAGGCCGCCATGTCCAGCGCGAACGCAGCGGTCGCGTTGCCGGCATTGAGTTGCTCGGACAGCGCGTTGAGGCGCGGCGCGGCGTTCGACCAGTCTTCCAGCGCTGCCTGCAGTGTCAAGGCGATGTCGTCCGCTTTCACCGCGTGAGCAAGGTCGCGGCTGACCACGACCAGCGTGCCGTCGCGGCCGCCCTGCTTCAACGTCCCTAGTTTCATGGCAGATCCTTCAAGTGGGTATCAGTTCGGCGACATCGTCATGCAATGTCGCCAGGCCGCGGTCAAACGTGACCAGACGCCGGTTCATCATGGCAGCTTGAAGTGCTTGCGCAGGCCTTGCCAGCAATCCTGGTAATCGCGTTGCCGTTGTGGCGCATCGAGCGCCTGCCGGGTCGGCCGGATCACCTTGCGCGTCTCGAACATGAAGGCCATGGTGCCGTCGATCACATCCGGTTTCGACGGGTCCGCACGCGACGCCTTCTCGAACGTAGCCGCATCCGGGCCGTGCGCGCTCATGCAGTTGTGCAGCGAGGCACCACCGGGCAGGAAACCGTCGGCCTTGGCGTCGTACACGCCGGTGATCAGCCCCATGAACTCGCTGGCCACGTTGCGATGGAACCAGGGCGGACGGAACGTGTGCTGCGCCACCAGCCAGCGTGGCGGGAAGATCGCGAAATCCATGTTCGCCGTGCCGGGCGTGTCGCTGGCCGACGTCAGCACGGTGAAGATTGACGGATCAGGGTGATCGACGCTGATCGAGCCGATCGGGTTGAAACGGCGCAGGTCGTATTTATACGGCGCGCAGCTGCCGTGCCAGCCGACCACGTCCAGCGGCGAGTGATCGATTGCTGCGGTCCACAACGCGCCCTGAAACTTGGCGATGAGTTCGAACC
Source organism: Rhodanobacter sp. (assembly GCA_039935315.1). GTDB lineage: Bacteria > Pseudomonadota > Gammaproteobacteria > Xanthomonadales > Rhodanobacteraceae > Rhodanobacter. The sequence continues at coordinate 17,239 of JBDTKM010000245.1, forward strand.
GGCCTTCGACGTCCTCGAACGCGGCCACAGGGGTGAGGAAATCGCGCGCGTTGGCCAGACCATTGGAACCGATCGGACCGAGCTCGGGCAGGCGCAGCAACACACCGAAGTTCTCGCAGACATAGCCGCGCGCCTGGTCATCCAGCAAGTCGACGCGGAAACGCACGCCACGTGGAATCACCGCGATCTCCTGCGGCTCGATCTCGACCACGCCCAGCTCGGTGGCCAGCCGCAGGCGGCCTTGCTGCGGCACGATCAGCAGCTCGCCGTCGGCGTCGTAGAAGAAGCGACCCTGCATGGAGCGGTTTGCCACATACAGATGGATGCCGATGCCGCCCTGCTCATCCGCGCCGCCGTTACCCGCGATCGTGACCAGACCGTCGAGGAAGTCAGTGGGTTTCTCCGGCAGCGGCAGCGGATCCCAACGCAACTGGTTGGGCGTGGCCGGCGCCTCGTCGAAGCGGTTGTGGAAGCTGGCATGCTGCAGCGGCTGGAATGGCTGATGCACCGCCGCCGGGCGAATCCGGTACAGCCAGCTGCGTCGATTGAGGTGGCGTGGCGCGGTGAACGCGGTGCCCGACAACTGCTCCGCGTACAGCCCATGCGCCACGCGCTGCGGCGAGTTCTGCCCGACCGGCAGGGTGCCCGCCATCGCCTCGCTGGCGAACTCGTTGCCGAAGCCGGACTGGTAATCCTTGCTGACCATGGCGACCGCTCCTTAAAGGAAACCGCGCTTTATCTGGTCGCGCTCGATCGACTCGAACAGCGCCTGGAAATTGCCTTCGCCAAAACCTTCGTTGCCCTTGCGCTGGATGATCTCGAAGAAGATCGGACCAATATTGTTCTGGGTGAAGATCTGCAGCAGGAGACGCTTCTTGGTCTCCTTGTCGGCATCGATCAGGATCTTGTTCTTCGCCAGGCGCGGCACATCCTCGCCATGATGGGGGATGCGTTCATCGATCACCTCGAAGTAGGCGTCCGGCGTATCGAGGAATTCCACTCCAGCTTCGCGCATTTTCTCCACCGTGGTGTAGATGTCATCGGTGAAGCAGGCGATGTGCTGGATGCCCTCGCCCTTGTACGCGTCGAGGTATTCGTTGATCTGGCTCTTCGGGTCGTTCGACTCGTTCAGCGGAATGCGCACGACGCCGTCCGGCGCAGTCATCGCCTTCGACACCAGGCCGGTCTTGGCGCCCTTGATGTCGAAGTAGCGGATCTCGCGGAAGTTGAACAACTTCTCGTAATAGTCCGACCACTTCGCCATGTTGCCGAAGTGCAGGTTGTGGGTCAGGTGATCGATGAAGGTCAGGCCATAACCGGTCGGGTTCTGGTCGGCACCTTCGATCGGCGCGTAATCGCCGTCGTAGATGCTGCCGGCGCTGCCGTAACGGTCGACCAGATACAGCATGCAGTCGCCGATGCCCTTGACCGCCGGCGCGGACACCGCCTTGCTCGCTTGCTTGTGGTCGACCGCCTCACCGCCGTTGTCGAGCACGGTGGCCAGCACCTCGGCCGCGGGCTTCTTGAAGCGGATCGCGAACCCACAGGCGCACAGACCATGCCTGGCAGCGAAATCGGCGGCGAACGAATCCGGATCCTCGTTGAGCAGGAAATTCACCCCGTTCTGTCGATACACCGTGATCGCACGGGAGCGATGTTTCAGGACCGCGCTGAAGCCCATCCGCTTGAACAGATCGTGCAGCTCGCCAGCACGCCCCGTGGGGGCGGCAAACTCCACGAACTCGAAGCCGTCGATACCCATCGGGTTCTCGAATGTGGTGACTTGCATGCCAAGATTGGGCTGGACGTTCGGCTGGGCGTTCATGGCGCTCTCCTGAGTCTGGGCACGTCAGCAAATATCGAGCGTGCCACTATGAAGGTAAGTCTTGTTTTATAGTTTCTATTGCAACCAATTGCAAGGAGTCAACCGGGATGTCCGCCAGTCGCAAACCAGCCCCCGCCAGCGCCGAGCACGCGCCGCTGCAACTGGAACACTTCTTGCCGTATCGGCTATCGATCCTGTCCAACACGATCAGCCAGACGATTGCCGACGACTACCAAAGCCGCTACGCCATCTCGATGACGGAATGGCGGGTGATGGCCGTGCTGGCGCGCTTCGAAGGTTTGTCCGCTCGCGAGGTGGCAGAACGCACCGCGATGGACAAGGTGGCGGTCAGCCGCGCCTTGTCGCGGCTCGTCGACGCCGGGCGGGTCGACCGAAGCACCCACGACGAGGACAAGCGCCGCTCGGTACTCCGGCTCAGCGCCGCCGGCTGGATCATGCACGACGAGGTAGCGCCGATGGCGCGCGCGCGCGAGCGCGAATTGCTGGCGAAACTCGATCCCGACGAACGCGTGTGGCTGGTGCGGATCCTGGACAAGCTGCTGCCGGCCGAAGGCGACCACCAACGGTAGCCTTCATTCGTTCGGAAACGCTCGATCGTTCACGCCTTGGCAGAGGCCGGCTGGGCATCGAGAAGCTGGCGCAGCATGTAGGGCAAAATGCCGCCGTGGCGGTAATACGCAGCCTCCACCGGCGTGTCGATACGCACGACCGCATCAAACGCATTCACCCTGCCCTGCGCATCGGTCGCCTTCACGTGCACGCTGCGCGCAGACGCATCACTGCCAGCCAGGCCGACGATCTCGAAGGTTTCCTCGCCGGTCAGGCCCAGCGTGTCCGCATTCTCGCCATCCCTGTATTGCAGCGGCAACACGCCCATGCCGATCAGGTTGGATCGATGGATGCGCTCATAAGACTGTGCGATCACCGCACGCGCACCCAGCAATGCGGTGCCTTTCGCCGCCCAGTCGCGGGATGAGCCCGAGCCGTATTCCCTGCCGGCCAGGATCACCAGCGGCGTGCCGGCGGCAAGATAGTGGACCGAGGCATCGAAGATCGTGCTGACCGGGCCGCCGTGCTGGCTGAAGTCGCGGGTGAAGCCGCCTTCGGTACCCGGTGCCAATTGATTGCGCAGGCGGATATTGGCGAAGGTGCCGCGAATCATCACTTCGTGGTTGCCGCGCCGCGAACCGTAGGAATTGAAATCCTTGCGCTCCACGCCATGCCCGGTGAGGTACTTGCCCGCGGGCGAGTCGGCCTTGATCGCGCCAGCCGGACTGATGTGGTCGGTGGTCACCGAGTCGCCCAGCTTGGCCAGCACGCGCGCGCCGATGATGTCGGTCAACGGCGCCGGCTCGCGGCCCACGCCGTCGAAGTACGGCGGCTGGCGCACATAGGTGGAGTCGGCATCCCACTGGAACGCATTCCCTTCGGGCACCTGCAGGTTGCGCCAATTGTCGTCGCCGGCGAACACGTGGGCATAACCCTTGGCGAACATATCCGCCTGCACGCAGGTATCGATGACATCCTGGATCTCGCGATTGGCCGGCCAGATGTCGTGCAGATAAACCGGCTTGCCGTCGCTGCCGGTGCCTAGCGGATCCCTGAGCAGGTTGGTGTGCATCGTCCCCACCAGCGCATAAGCGACCACCAGCATCGGCGACATCAGAAAATTCATCTGCGTCTGCGGATGGATGCGACCCTCGAAGTTGCGGTTGCCCGAGAGCACGGAACACACGTTGAGATCATGCTCGGCCACCGCCGCGGCGACTTCCGGAATCAGCGGCCCGGAATTGCCGATGCAGGTGGTGCAGCCGTAACCGACCAGGTTGAAGCCGAGCTGGTCCAGATACGGCGTCAGTCCGGCCCGGTCGTAGTAATCGGTGACCACCCGCGAACCTGGCGCCAGCGAGGTCTTGACCCATGGCTTGCGAGTCAGGCCCTTCTCGACCGCACGCTTGGCCAGCAGGCCGGCGCCGATCATCACCAGCGGGTTGGAGGTGTTGGTACACGAGGTGATCGCGGCGATGACCACGTGGCCATGGTCCAGGCGCGCGCTGCCGCCGTTGGCCAGGGCGACTTCAACCGGCGCATGTGGCCAGTCGTGCTTGATGTCGCAATGGCCGGGAAGATGCGGCGCGTCGTTGGCGCGATCGGTCACGATCGATACCGGATCACTGGCAGGAAACGATTCGTCGATGCCCTCGTCCAGCCCGCTCAGCACCGCATTCTCGTAGGGTTGACCCTGGAGCAGCGCGCCGACGGCGCCAGGCGCGATCCGCACCGGGATGCGGTCCTGCGGACGTTTCGGCCCGGCCATGGAAGGCTCCAGCGTACCCAGATCCAGTTCGAGAGTCTGCGAGTATTCGGCTTCGTGATCAGGGTCATGCCACAACCCCTGCGCCTTGGCATAGGCCTCAACCAGGCGTACCTGATGCTCGGGACGTCCGGTCAGGCGCAAATAGGCGAGCGTCTCGTCATCGATCGGAAAGATCGCACAAGTGGCGCCGTATTCGGGGCTCATGTTGCCCAGTGTGGCGCGATTGGCCAGGGGAATGCGGGCCACGCCCGGCCCGTAGAAATCGACGAACTTGCCAACCACGCCGGTCTTGCGCAGCAGCTCGGCCACGGTGAGCACCAGATCGGTGGCGGTGGTGCCGGGCGGGAACTCGCCAGTCAGCTTGATGCCGACCACCTGCGGGATCAGCATGCTCATCGGCTGTCCCAGCATCGCGGCCTCGGCCTCGATACCGCCCACGCCCCAGCCCAGCACGCCCAGTCCGTTGACCATCGGCGTATGCGAGTCGGTGCCCACCAGCGTGTCGGGGTAGGCCAGCACGCCGTCCGCGGTCTCGCGGGTGAACACCACGCGCGACAGGTACTCCAGGTTGATCTGATGGCAGATGCCGGTGTCCGGCGGCACCACCTTGAAGTTGTCGAACGCCTGCTGTGCCCAGCGCAACATCTGATAGCGCTCGACGTTGCGCTCGAACTCGATCTGCGCGTTGACGGAGAAGGCATCGCTCTGGCCGAACGCATCGACGATGACCGAGTGATCGATCACCAGCTCGCTGGGTACCAGCGGGTTGATCTGCTTTGGATCGCCGCCCAGCGCGATGATGGCGTCGCGCATCGCCACCAGATCCACCACGCATGGCACGCCGGTGAAGTCCTGCATCAGCACGCGCGCCGGCGTGTATTGCACTTCCTTCGGCGCCGTGGCTTGCGGTTGCCAATCCGCCAGCGACTGGATCTGTTCGCGCGTGACCAGGCGGGCATCTTCATTGCGCAGCAGGTTTTCCAGCAGGATCTTGAGGCTGTACGGCAATCGATGCGCGGTCTTGATTCGATCGAGGCGGTAAATCTGGTAGCTGCTGTCATCGACCATCAGCTGGTCGCGCGTGCCAAAACTGTCGCCGTTCATGCCAAGCTCCTTCTGCCCGAATTGTCCGAGAGTGCCTGCGGCGATATCGCCGTGCATTCAACCGGCTCGGTCGTCACCAGGACCGTCCGCGCCTTCAAATCACCATGCCGTCTGCTGACCATACGCGCCCGGGCGTTTGCCGCGCATGAATTGTTCGGGCGGGTACCGAGGACACGGCGTGCACCGCACCAACGACACGCAACGAGACATCCTCGGGCCGAGCGGTGGAGAGAACGCGCATGCCTGGGATACGCCGCCGTGATGTGGCCCGGTGCCGCGCGGCTCAGCGCACCCCGTGCATGAGCTTGTTGATCAACGGCGCGATCAGGAACAACAGCACGCCGCCGGCGAGCAGGATCCAGAAGCCCATGGTGTAGCCGGACAGGGCCGAGGCCACGGTCATGCCCTGCTCGCCACTGACGCTGGCAGCGAACAAGCCGGCCAGATTGTTGCCGATCGCGGTGGACAGGAACCAGCCGCCCATCCCCAGGCCGACCAGCCGAACCGGCGCCAACTTGGTCACCATCGACAGGCCGATCGGCGACAGGCACAGCTCACCTGCCGTCTGCAGCACGTAGCACAGCACCAGGGTCCACAACGGAATCAGGCCATTGCTGCCGACCAGGCTGGACAACGCGTACCACAGCACCGCAAAGCCCAGCGCATTGCCGATCAAGCCCAGGCCGAACTTGCGCGGAATCGACGGCTCGATCCGACGTTTGTCCAGCCAGCCCCAGAGCAATGCCACCAGTGGCGCCAGCAACACGATCGCCACCGGATTGACCGACTGGAACCAGCCGGTCGGGAATTCCCAGCCACTGAGATTGCGGTCCACGATGTGCTGGGCCAGGAAGTTGAATGAGCTGCCGGCCTGTTCGAAGAACATCCAGAACAGCACATTGAAGGCGAAGATGATCAGCATGGCGATCACCCGCTGGGTCTGCACCCGGCCGCTGCGGATCGCCTCGATCACCAGCATCACGCCTACCCCGATGAACAGCGCGGTCAGCAGCCATTGCAGCATCACCGCGCCGGCGCGAGCCATCAGCAGATAGACCAGCGGGATCGCCACCAGCACGCCGATGGCGACATAAACCACGCGCACCGGGTTGGCCATGTCCGGCGCCGGCTTGCCGACGGGGCCGAGCTGGCGGCGACCGAACCAGAACCACACCAGGCTGATCAGCATGCCCACGCCCGAGGCGGCGAACACCACGTGGTAGTTGTCGTGCTGTGGCGTGCCGAACACTTGCTCGGCCAGGTAGCTGGTCAGGATCGGCGCAATCAATGCGCCGGCGTTGATGCCCATGTAGAATAGGGTGAAGCCACGATCGCGACGTGAATCACCCGGCGCATACAGCTGGCCCACCATCGAGGAGATATTGGGCTTGAACAGACCATTGCCGACGATGATCGTGGCCAGCCCCAGCATGAAGATCTCGTGCTGCGGCACCATCACCATGAACAGGCCGACCGCCATCACCAGTGCGCCCAGCAGAATCGAGCGCTGGTAGCCAATGATCTTGTCGGCCACGTAACCGCCAAACACCGCGGTGGCGTAGACCAGCGCCAGATAGGCACCATAGGTACGGCTGGCCGAGGCCTGGCCGGCCTCGTCGCCACCGAAGAACTGCGCCACGATGTACAGCGTGAGTGCCCAGCGCATGCCGTAGAAAGCAAAGCGCTCCCAGAACTCCGACATGAACAGCATCCACAGCGGACGCGGATGGCCCAGCAGCTGAGGAAATTGCGGGACGGGTGGCGCGGCACGGCTGCTACGGATCGGGCTCATGGATTCCCCTTCGATGACGACTCGCAAGATTTTGCGAGCACCCAGATGTAACCGCAGCGCCGCCGCACGTCAACCGTGCAGGCGCGAGGTCGCACCACGAAGGGATCAGTGCAGGCCGTGCATCAGGCGGCGTATCCACGGCGCGGTGAGCAGGAACAGCAGCGCCGCGGTGATGCCCCAGCCGAATAACTGGCCGTACACCCGCGCATAGTCGGCCATGCCGGTCATCGCCGCGCCCGCCGCAGGCGTCTGGATGGTCTGGGTGGCGATCCAGCCGGCCAGCTGGTAGGCCAACGCCACGCCGAAGAACCAGCCACCCATCGCCAGCGAGGCCTCTTCCGGCGCCGCCAGCTGGCCCACCAGCGCATAACCGATCGGCATCAAGGCCAGCTCGCCCAGGGTCTGCAGCAAATAGCACAGGGCCAGCGGCCACCATCCGAGATGCCCATCGACGTGCTGCAGATGGCCGATCGCATACACCAGCACGCCGTAGCTCGATGCCACCAGCAACAGACCGATGCCGAATTTGCGCGGCGTGGACGGATCGCGCCCGTGCCGGGCCAGCCACGGCCACAGCATGGCCAGCAGCGGTGCGAAGATCAGGATGTAGAGCGGGTTGGCCGACTGGAACCAGCTGAAATCAAACGGCGCATCCACATGATCACGCGCCAGGAAATTGAGCGAGGTCACGCCTTGCAGGCTGAATGCCCAGAACACCACCAACGCCCCGAACAACAGCAGCAGGGCCAGATAACGATGGGTCTGCACCCGATCGCCCCGACGCACGCAGCTGACCACGAAATACAACACCAGCAAGCCCATCAGGGCATACATGATCCAACTCAACACGACCGGCACCGCCAGCAGCACGGCGGTGGGGTATTCCAGCACCGCGATGGCCAGCAGCACCCAGAGCGTCGCCCGCGGACCATGCAGGTGGCTGCCGCCGGGCGCGAGCGCATCGAATGCCGGCTTGCGCCACTGGAACAGCAGTGCGGCAACCGCCATGCCCGCCGCGGCAACGATGAAACCCCAGCGATAGCCGTAGTGGCGGCCAACCAGATCCGCACAGACAAAGGGCGCCACGAAGGCACCCAGGTTGATCGCCAGATAGAACAACGTGTAACCACCTTCGCGGCGCGGGTCCCCTTCCAGGTAGTTGCGCCCGACCAGTACCGTCAGCGGAATGCCCAGGCCGGCAGCGAGCGCGAACAGCGCCAGACCCAACTGGAAGCCGAACAGGCTCGGCATCGCCATCAGCAACAGCGCCAGCACGCCCAGCCACAGCGACATCGCCAGCGCTCGCGTTTCGCCGAGGATCTTGTCGGCCACGTAACCGCCGATGATCGGGGTGGCATACATCAGCGCCAGGAAACCACTGGCCAGCAGGTCCGCCTGCCGCAGCGCCGCGGCGGCACCGAGGTGCCCGTAGAACGACTCAATGTAGGGCGCGAGAAAGGCGCGGAAGCCGTAGAACGCAAAGTTGAGACCGACGGTAACAGCCAGCAACAGCCACAACTGACGCGGATGTCCCCAGCGATCATCGCCGCGGGGTGACGAAAGGCCAGCTGCGATGGCACGGCTCATGGGGTTCCCGGATGGCGCGAATCGACGCGGTTGAGATCACGCCGGAACGGAAACGTTCAGTTCACTCCAGTTCGGTACGTACGTCCAGCAATTCGGGAAAGAACTCCAGGTCGAGCGCCTTCTTCAGGAAACTCACCCCGGACGAGCCGCCGGTACCCCGCCGATGCCCGATGATCCGCTCCACCGTTTTCATGTGCCGGAAACGCCACAGCTGGAAGCTCCCTTCAACGTCCACCAATTGCTCGCACAGGTGGTATTCGGGCCAGAACTCGGCGCGATCCTCGTAAATGTGCTTCAGCGCCGGCAGCAATCCGGCGTTGCGCTGGTATGCGCGGGTCCAGTCGCGCTCCACCAGCTCGGCCGGCACGGCATGACCACGACGGGCCAGATAGCGCAGGAATTCGTCGTACAGACTGGGCGCTTCCAGCACGGCGCGCAGCTCGGCCTGGCCCACGGGGTCGTGGGCAAACACCTTGAGCATGTCTGCGTTCTTGTTGCCCAGGATGAACTCGATCTTGCGGTACTGCAGCGATTGGAAGCCGGAGGACGGACCCAGCACGCCGCGAAACTCCAGATATTCCGACGGAGTAAGCGTTTCCAGCACGGCCCATTGCTCGAACAGCTGGCGCTGCACCTGCTTCACCCGTGCCAGGATCTTCAGGCAGCCATCGACCTCGTCACGCTTGAGGTGCGCCACCGCCGCGGTCAGCTCATGCAGCAGCAGCTTCATCCACAACTCCGCCACGTGGTGCTGCACGATGAACAGCATCTCGTCGTGATGCGGCGGCTGGCTCAACGGCTGCTGCGCCGCCAGCAACGTGTCCAGATGCAAGTACCCGCCATAGGTGATCTTCCCTTCGAGATCGATCTGGATACCGGCCTCGAGGTCGCGCTGGTTGTCGCTCATGGGTTCCGTCACGTGGTGGGAAAGGGTTGATGGTAACGGCTGCATGCGATACCCGGCCTTGATCGCGGACAAGTCCATCCCCGACGCCCGCAAGAGCAGTCGACGCAGTCGCCGACTCCTGCTCCAGAACAGCGCTTGTCGCTCGCCATGGAGCTACCGTGGGATTGCTCGAAATTCAACGCAGGGGCGGCATGCGAGCCCATTTGGGGAGACCGCAACAGTCTTCCTGTACGCCACCGAATGCTGCGCTGTACCTTGCAGTGCAACATGCCAGCCTGTTATCAAACGCGGTCTTGTGCAGTCGTTTGCGTGCCCGTCGATTCATCTGGAGCACGCGCCAATCAGGTTTCCCCTCTAGTCCTCACCCCGGAGCGAGTCGTGACCATCGCCGCCAAGTTCGAAATCGAATATCTGCAATACCTCGACGCCGAAGGCAAGGAAGTTCGCAAGGATCTCCCCGCCTTTGCCCAGGATCTCGACCACATGGTCGAGCTGTACAAGCTGATGGTGTCCACTCGCGTGTTCGACGCCAAGTCGATCGCGCTGCAGCGCACCGGCAAGCTGGGCACCTATGCGAGCTGTTTGGGTCACGAGGCGGCTCACGTCGGCGTTGGCAGCGCGATGAAGCCGGAAGACGTGCTGGCCATCAGCTACCGCGAATACGGCGCGCAGCTGTACCGCGGCGTGCAGCCACGCGAGGTCTACATGTACTGGGGCGGCGACGAGCGCGGCAACGACTACCAGGTCGAGCCGGCGCGGCATGACTTCGCCTGGTCGGTGCCGATCGGCACCCAGTGCCTGCATGCGGCCGGCTCCGCACTGGCGTTCAAGATCCGTGGCGAGAAACGCGTAGCGGTATGCACGATCGGCGACGGTGGGTCGTCCAAGGGCGACTTCTACGGCGCCATCAACATCGCCGGCGCGCAGAACCTGCCGCTGGTCGCGGTGATCGTCAACAACCAGTGGGCGATCTCGGTGCCGCGCAAGATCCAGTCCGGCGCGAAGACGCTGGCGCAGAAGGGCATCGCCGCCGGTCTGTATTGCCTCCAGGTGGACGGCAACGACATCATCGCGGTGCGCAAGGCGATGGAAGATGCGCTCGATCGCGCCCGCGAAGGCAACGGCGGCAGCGTGCTGGAGTTGGTGACTTATCGGCTGGGCGACCACACCACCGCCGACGACGCGCGGCGCTACCGCGGCAAGGACGAGGTCGAGGAAGCGTGGACCAAGGAGCCCATCAAGCGCCTGCACAACTGGCTGGTGAAGAAGAAAGTGTGGGACGACGCCAAAGAGGAAGCGTGGAAGGCCGAGTGCGACGACTGGATGGACAAGGAGGTCGACGCCTACCTGGAGACCAAGACCCAGCCGATCACGGCGATGTTTGATTACATCTACGCCGAAGTCCCGGCCGACCTTGCCAAGCAGCGCGACTACTTCCTGTCGCTGGAAAACCAGCCCGAATCGAACAAGGGTCACTAACAGTCATGGCACAAATCACTCTCATCGAAGCAGTCACCCAGGCACTGGCCTGGGAAATGGCCCACGACGAATCGGTCGTGGTGCTGGGCGAGGACGTGGGCGTCAACGGCGGCGTGTTCCGCGCCACTCAGGGGCTGCAGGAAAAGTTTGGCGAGCTGCGCGTGATCGACACGCCGCTGGACGAGACCACGATCGCCGGGGTCACCGTCGGGCTGGCCGTGCAAGGCATGAAGCCGGTCGCCGAAGCCCAGTTTGAAGGCTTCATCTACGCCATGATGGAACAAATCGCCTGCCACGCTGCGCGCATGCGCAACCGCACCCGCGGTCGCCTGACCGTGCCGGCGGTGTGGCGCGCACCCTGGGGCGGCGGTATCCGCGCACCGGAGCATCACTCCGAAGCGAACGAACACCTGTTCACCAACATCCCCGGCTTGCGTGTGGTGCTGCCATCTTCACCCGCACGTGCCTACGGCCTGCTGCTGGCCGCGATCCGCGATCCGGACCCGGTGATGTTCTTCGAACCCAAGCGCATCTACCGCCAGTACAAGGAAGAGGTACCCGACGACGGCGAGGCGCTGCCGCTGGACGTGTGCTTCGTGCTGCGCGACGGCTCCGACGTGACCCTGGTGACCTGGGGAGCGCAAGTAAAGGAAACACTCGAGGCCGCCGACGCGCTGGCTGAGGAAGGCATCAGCGCCGAGGTGATCGACGTGGCCACGCTGACCCCGCTGGACTTCGACACGATTGCCGAATCGATCCAGAAGACGGGCCGCTGCGTGATCGTGCACGAAGCACCGAAGACCGCCGGTTTCGGCGCCGAGATCGCCGCCCGTGTCGCCGAGGAGTGCCTATATGACCTGCTTGCCCCGGTCGAGCGCGTCACTGGTCCGGACACCCACATCCCGCTGTTCCGCCTGGAAATGAAATACCTGCCCAGCGTGGACCGCATCGTTGATGCGGTCAGGCGAACGTTGGCGGCGTCATAATCCGGAAGCACCAACACCGCGGGACGTCATTCCCGCGAAAGCGGGAACCCATCTTGATCGCCCACTCCGAACAAATGGATTCCCGCTTTCGCGGAAATGACGCCCGAAATGCACAAGCGCCGATGGCATCAGTGGCGCCAGACAACGGAAAATCCTCCCATGGCTGATACCAAGACGTTCTACCTCCCCGACCTCGGCGAAGGCCTGCCCGACGCGACCGTCGTCGAGTGGCACGTGAAGGTCGGCGACTACATCAAGCTCGATGCGGCGCTGTGCTCGATGGAAACCGCCAAGGCGGTCGTCGACGTACCCTCGCCGTACACCGGCAAGGTGACCAAGCTGCACGGCGCCCCGGGCGACGTGATCGAGACCGGCGCCGCACTGGCCGACTTCGAACCCGACCCGAACGCCAAACAGCGCGCCGAGTCGCAGGACACCGGCCACCAGCACGGGCCCAAGAAGACCGAAGCGGCGCCAGAGCCGGCACCGGCACCGGCACCCGCTCCAGCACCTACCGCCGCCAAGGCTGATCGCGAGGACGAAGGCACCGTGGTCGGCGCCATGGTCAGCAGCAACGCCGTGCACGTGGAACAAGCGGCCGACGTCGGCGGGGTCAAGGCAGTGCCCGCGGTACGCGCGCTGGCAAAGAAGCTCAAGGTCGATCTGTCGCGCGTGCCGCCCAGCGGCGCCAATGGTGTGGTTACGCTGAAGGACGTCAAGGAGGCCGCCGCCAACGGCTCGGCCGTTCTGGGTAGCGCACCGGCGCGCAGCGTC
>JBDTKM010000246.1:0-21255 GCA_039935315.1 Rhodanobacter sp.
CACACAGAATGGACAAACCGTGATCGGTCACGGCGGCGATACCATCGTGTTCCATACCGAGCTGGACATGCTGCCGCAGCAAGGCGTGGGCATCTTCTTCAGTTTCAACAGCCGCGGCAAGGATCAAGCTGTCTATGGCGCACGCAAGGAGCTTTTTGACGGCTTCATGAATCGGTACTTTCCTGCCGCTGCCATCGTCGAGGCACCGGCATTGAGTTCGGCCAAGAGCGACGCACACCAGATCGCCGGCCGCTACCAGAGCTCACGTCGGGTCGAACACGGCTTTCTGAGTGCGCTGTATCTCTTGAGTCAAACCGTGATTACGGCAAATCCCGACGGCACGATCACCATGCCGGACGAGCTGGGCGATGGCCCGGTCACCTCCCGTGAAATCGCACCGCAGCTATGGCGCGAGGTCGGTGGCACGCACGAGGTGATGCTCAGCCAGGTTGACGGCGTCAAGACCGTGAGCGACAGCGAGAATCCGACTTCCGTACTGCAACAGGCTTCGTTCCTGCATTCGGCACCGCTGAACTTGACCGTGTTGATGCTGTCGCTGGTGGTCTTGTTGAGCACGCTGCTGCTGTGGCCACTGGGCGCGTTGCTGCGCCGGGCAGATCGTGCCACCAGTGGCACTTCCCCTGAGGTGAAGCGACTGCGTCTTTACCAACGCCTCGCCTTGGCTTACGACGCGGTCTATCTGTTCGGGTGGTACAAACTGATCCAGCCGATACTGAACAGTGACGTGGCGGTCTACAACGGTGCGCTCGACGGCGTGGTGCGCGCCCTGCAAATCAGTGGGCTGCTGGTCGTCGTGGCCGCCGTGGTTGGCGTATGGGCAGCGTGGCGGATGATGCGCAGCGACGCTTCGCGTCTATCGCGCATCTGGAGTGTGCTGGTTGCACTGGCCTTGCTCGGTGTGATCTGGGTCAGCCTGATTGGCCAGCTGATGAGCTGGAATCTCAATTACTGAATTGGGCCGGAGAAATCAGTAGAGACGCCCTTTGCCACGCGTATGCGGACAAGGGGCCACATGGCAGCGTCCCGGATTCGAGACCGGTCATCTCAAATTGCACTCGTTCACTGAATGCTGCTGACCCGACAGGCGCCGGTCTCCGTTGAACGGTCGCTTGCGACGCGAGGCGGATGTGGGTGTAACTCAACCACACCGCGTTCTTCACCGTCCGTCAGCCTCGCGGTGGTGGCCGGCCACATCAAACCCATGCGCGCGGCGGCAGGTATCGACTCCGTCGGCATCGGCTCGGATTTTGACGGCATTGGCGACACGCCGCGCGGCGCAGAAGGCGTCGACAAGTTTCCGGCGCTGCTGGAAGATCTGGCGTGGCGCGGCGCGGCGCGGCTGGAGCGAGCGGGATCGGCCGAATCAGCCCGATCCGATCACTCTCCGCACTTCACCCGGCCGCCTGCCAATTGTGTGCAAGGCTGGTACACGGGCGCCTTCGGCGGGGCCCAGTGATTGCCGTGGTCCCCATCGTGAGGGGGGCGGCGATGTCCGTAGGGTGGGGCCGCAGCGCCCCAGTACAACGGCGCATAGTCGGCGACGGGTTTCGACAGTTGCTCCTGGTACTGATCGTTCTGCTGGCGTAGCGCGTTGTTTTCTGCCAGTAGCCTGTTCTGCTCGGCGCTCTGGTCTTGCAAGGCCTGCTGGCGCGCTTCATCTTCACGCTGTTGCGCGGCGACCGCTTCTTCCTGCTGGCGTTGGGCGGCTTCTTCCTGGGCTTGCTGATAGGCCGCCGCCCGCTGCTTGTACAGCGCCTCGAGATGGTGCGCATCGGCGTATTGCCTGGCCAGGTTGTCCTGCCCCAGGCGCAGGTAGCGATCGATCACCTCGCCGTCGTCCGCCTTGTGCAGCAACTCGCCGTGCCCATCGGGGCAGGCATGATCCGTGTAGGCGACGGTCCCACCCGGTTGCGGACACTTGTAGATGTTCTGCGCGGCGGCAACCGGCGCGAACAGCACCAGCAGCATCGCAACACCCTGCAGCAACGATCTGGAAATAACCACGTTCATGGCAGCAATCACTTTGCGGCGGCGCAGCTTGACACCGCGTCGATGGAAGCTTGCCCGAGCCGATTGCCGGTGTCCAGCCAGTGGCGCCGGCTTTCAGCTGCGGCGGGGAATGTGCAGGCCCCGCGCCACCGCCGGGCGTGCCAGCGCACGATCCAGCCAGCCCGGGACATTGGCCAGTCGATCATAGTCGACCAGTTCGCGCGCCTCGTAGAAGGTGATCAGGTTGTTGACCCAGCCGAGCGTGGCGATGTCGGCGATGCCGTAGTCATCGCCCATGATCCAGTCGCGGCCCGCCAGGCGGTCGTCGAGTACGCGCAGCAAGCGTTTCGATTCGTTTGCGTAGCGCTGCAGCGGACGTTTGTCGGCAATGTCCTTTCCCGAGAATTTGTTGAAGTAGCCGAGCTGCCCGAACATCGGGCCGATGGCCGACATCTGGAAAAATACCCACTGGATGCACTCCCAGCGCCGCGCCGGCGCGGCCGGAATGAACTGGCCGCCGCTCTTGTCGGCGAGATAAAGCAGGATGGCGCCGGATTCGAACAGCGCCAGCGGTTCGCCACCGGGGCCATCGGGGTCGATGATCGCGGGAATCTTGCCATTGGGGTTGAGCGACAGGAACTCGGGCGTGTGGCTTTCGTCGTTCATGATGTTGACCAGGTGTGGCTCATACGCCAGCCCGGTTTCCTCCAGCATGATCGACACCTTCACGCCGTTCGGTGTGTTCAGCGAATACAGCTGGATGCGCTCAGGATGTTGCGCGGGCCAGCGGCTGGTGATCGGGAAGTGCGACAGATTCGACAAACTGGTTTCTCGGTGTGCGGTGAGGGAATGACTGATGCTGGGCGACACTGCGCCAAGGCAGGGTGAACGGCCGCGATCGGCTCAGGGAAGTGCAGCAGGCGTTTCAATGGCACCCTGCGTTTCAGCATGGCGCCACGCGCGCAAGCCGATCATCGCCAGCACGACGAAGCCTGCATACAATACCGAGGTGATCAGCAGCTGCTTGTAGATGTACTCGCCGACGTAGATCACGTCGACCGCGATCCACAACCACCACGCGGCGATGTGTCGGCGTCCTTGCCACCATTGCGCGATGAGACTGAAGGCGGTCAGTGCCGCGTCCAGCCAGGGCAGCGCAGCGTCGGTCCAGCGGTGCATGGAGTAGCCCAGCACCAGTGCGGTGATGACACCGATCGCCACGTGACCGACGGCGTGCATGCGCGGCAGCGGGGCGACCTGGACGCGACCGTCGTCGCCCAGGTGCTGCAGCCAGCGGCGCCAGCCGTAGACGATCAGGCCGGCAAACGCCAGTTGCAACAAGGCGTCCGAATACAGCTTTGCGTCGATGAAGATCCAGCTGTAGACAAGCACGGAAACCAAGCCGACCGGCCAGCACCAAGGCCGCCGTTTGGCGGTAAGCCAGACTGCCCACGCGCTGATCAGGGCGCCGATGAGTTCGATCCAGGCCATCAGAACGCGTAGTTCAGGGACAGCCGGGCCAGGCGCGGCGCGCCGGGGAACAGGTAGCTGTCGCCGCCGGAGGTGCCGGTGTCGCGCCAGTAGAAATGGTTGAACACATTGTCCATCGACAAGCGCCAGGTCAGTGCCCGACCGTCCCACTGCGTCACATAGCGCAGCCCGGCGTCGAACACGTGATAGGCCGGCACGCGAACCTGGCCGTTTGGTGTGGCGACGTTGGGCGAGGCATAACGCCAGCCGCCGAGCAGGCTCAGCCGCGGTGCAAACGGCAGCCGGTAGTCGGCGTAAAGCGCGCTGCGAAAATGCGGTACGTTGACTACCTGGTGGCCTTCGTACGAAGGCGTGCCGGTGTTGTCGGCGCGGGCCTGGATGAAGCTGGCACTGGCGATGACACGCAGGTTGTCGCCGAGCTTGCCGTGGGCGCCGAGTTCCAGCCCGGTATGTGCCTCTTCCCCGCGCTGGGTGAAGGTGAAGCCTGCCGGCGTTCCGTCCGGCTGCGCGAACTGGTACGGCTGATGGATGCGGTAGACCGCGCCGGTGAGGTCGAGCGTATCGCTGGCTTGAAGCTTGATGCCGGCCTCGACCTGTCGCGACAACCGCGGGCCCAGCATGCTGCCGCCGTTGCTGGTCCAGTACGGCGCCTCGATGCCCAGCGAGAGACCTTCGCTGTAGCTCAGATACACCGTCGTCGGCGCGTTCGGCTGCCACAGCACGGCAGCCTGCGGCAGCGCCTTGCTCATGCGCGTGTCGCGCTCCGGCGCACCGGTGTCGTCGTAACTGCGTTCGTGCAGGCGCACCAGATTTTCACCGGCAATCACTTGCCAATGGTCGCCGAGGTGGACGCGATCGAGCGCGAACAGCGAGTGCTGCCAGCTGGTCAGACGGCGCACCGAGGCGCCGGGCTGGTTGGGTGAAGGCGGGAAGTACGGCGGGTCGACCTGGTCAATATTGGCCGTGCCGACGTAGTCGTAGACATACGCCCGTCGATCGATGGTGCGACGGAACGCGCTGGCCCCGAAGCTCAGTTGATGGGTAAGTGCACCGGTGGTGAGGTGGCCTTCGAGCACGGCGCGCGCCTCGTCGCTGACGCGGGTGTCGTCCGGGCTGCGGTAGTCGTAGACGTCATAGTCGCCGTTCGGCGCAAAGAAATAACCTGGCGTGGCGGCATTGGCGCATTCCGGCGCATAGAAACAGCCGTAGGCGAAGGCCACGTTGTCGTCGATCACGCTGCGGCTGTGGCCACCGGCCAGGCGCAGGCGCCAGTCACCGCTCAGCTGGTAATCGAAGCGCAGGCTGCTGTTGGATGAGTCGATGCCGACCGGCTGTTGCCACGGTTCGAAGCCAAGCATGCGCGTGGTATCCGGATGTTTCGGGAGGGCGACACCGCCGAGCAGCTGGTAGCCGGATACCGAGCGCTGGCCGCTGGTCTGGTAGTCGCTGTCCAGTTCCAGCGTTGCCTTGTCGCTGATCATCCAGTCGGCGGCCAGCGCCAGCATGCTGCGGCGACCATCGGCGTGTTGCACGTAGGAGTGAATGTCCTCATGCGCTGCGTTCACGCGCACACCCAAGGTCGGCGTGAGCCAGCTGCCGAGGTCCACGGCGCCGTAGCGTGAGCCGTGCGAATCCGTACCCACGGTGACGTCCTTCACATCAGCCGGTCGTTTGCTGACGTAGTTGATCACCCCACCGGGTTCCATCACGCCGGCTTCGATCCCGGCCAGGCCCTCGAGGATTTCCACGCGCTGGCGGTCTTCCAGCGGAATCTTCTGCTCGCCGGTAATGTTGAGGTTGTTGCCGCGGAATCCGGTGGCTGGATCCAGCGGATAGCCGCGGATCGAGATGTCCTGGTAATAGCCGACTGGCGCGTAGTTGTCGCCCAGCGAAGCATCCTCGCGCGCGAGCTCACTGAGCGAGCGGATCTGGCGATCGTCGAGCTGCTGGCGCGTGACCACGGTGACCGCGGCCGGCGTGTCATGCAACGAGGCATTCCCGTAACTGTCGATCCCCGCGTCGTGTTGCTTTTCCGGTGCGCGCGCCTCGACGTTCACGGGACTGAGGTTGGTGGCTTGCGGCACGCTGGTGGTCGCCGCACGCGCAGGCGCGTCGTCGGATACGGGGATGGTAGTGGTAGCCCAGGCGCAGCGGGACACGCCGAGCGAGGCAAGCAGGGCAAGCACGAGGTGGGAGCGGGTCATCGTCGTCGTCTTCCATATTGCGGACGAAGCGACGGCGAGTCGACACGTCCGCCAGGACGGTTCGACTCAGCAAGCTCCCTACGCCGGTATTGACCGGATCAGGTTCCAAGGGACTCTCTCAGCCCGGCAACGCCGGGCACCCCCGCTTCAAGAATGCGTATTGAACCACGAAAGTGGCGCCAATGGATCAGGCGCAGTCGCGAATGGCCTGCAGCATGGTTTGTCCGGTGCGCGTGGTGAACCAGGCGGCGTGCCCGCGCAGGAAGACTTCGTAGGCAACGTCGGCACTCGCCGTCGATTGCGTGATGGCATGGAAGTACTCGATCTCGGATAGCGCGAAATCCACGTGGACCAGCGGCAACAGCGCGGCCAGCAGGCGCACGTCATCCCCGTCAAGCGAGCGCACCTGCCGATAGCCTTCGATCAACGCCTGCGCGATGTCGGGGTGGATTGCCGCCAAGCCGGTGTCCAGCGTCAGCCACGCAATCGCATTGCGCTCGATCGCGGTGGCCAGATCGAACAGCGCGCAGTTGGCAGCGGCCAGGCCGAAGTCGAGAACCGCGGTGATACTGGCGCTGTCGCCCGGGTCACTCCAGCACAGGTTCGATACATGCCAGTCGCCATGCGTCCACCGGCGCGGCTCACGGGCCAGCCGCGGTTGCAGATCGGCGTGCCACGGGGCGAGCAGTGCAGCGAGGTCGTCTTGCCAATCGCGGTGTCGAAGATAGTCGGCCAGCCCTGGACGTTGCAGCAATTGCGCGCGCAACGCGGCGACCGGATCCTCAGCGCCAATCAAATCGCTGCGGGCCACCAGGATGTGGGTGTGGCGTTGCGCCGCGTCGTAATCAGTGCTGGCATCATGCACGGCGGCCAGCATGCGACCGGCGCTGTGGGCGTGCGCCCGGTTCGCCAGCGGTTGCCAGGAAATCGTGTCGCGATAGAGATCGATGCCGGCGGCGCGCTGGTGTATTTCGTAGATCCACTCGTCCAGTGCCACCGCGCTTTCGCCATCGACATCGAGCATGACCTGCGGCAGTGGCAACCCCCTGTCGCGCAGATGCGCCATGAAACGATGCTCTTCGCTCAGCGTGGCCACACTGCGCACGCGTCGGTGATGACGCTTCACGAAAAGCTGTCCCGCGTTTGTGTCCAGCAGACACGCAGCGGACAGCGGCCGCGGACTGTGCCATGCGATGCGCTGGGGCGAGTCCAGCTGCGGGTAGCGCTGCAGCAGCGACGCGAGTTCGGGCGGAGTCAATGCAGGCCAGTCCGGCGCCATTTCGTCGCCAGCGAGCCCGTGCACGAGATGATCGGAATTCATGGAGAGTTGCGGACAACCTTGCCGACAAGCCGGGCGGAATTATGGCCGATGGCTGACCTCGCCGCTTTCGGCGCGCGCGGCTATCGCGTCTAATGGGCCACTGACCCGCGACCTGCCGTGACTTCATGAGTGCATTACTGCTGCTTTTCGTGTGCCTGATCCTGGGCGTGCTGGTGGCTCGTTTCGCCAGGCCGCCCGAGGGCACCGTGCAGGGCCTCAACTGGTGGGTGCTGAACGTTGCGCTGGCGGCGCTGGTGCTGGAGCTGATTCCGAAGCTGAAGTTCGACGCGCAGCTGTGGTTTCCGATAGCAGCCATGTGGCTCACCTTTGGCGGAGCGTGGCTGCTGTTCGGCCTGCTCGGTCCGCGCCTGGGCTGGTCGCGGCAGCGAACCGGCGCGCTGATCCTGGTGTGCGGCCTGGGCAATACCGCCTACATGGGCTACCCGATGGTGCAGGCCTTGCATGGCAAGGCCGGGCTCGCAGTGGCAGTGGTGGCCGACCAGCTCGGCGCGTTTCCGGTACTGGCTTCAGTCGGTATCGTGGTCGCCTCGGTCTATTCCGGGCGCTCGCCGCATCCGGGTCTGATGCTGCGTCGGGTCCTTGCCTTTCCGCCGTTCGTGGCCTTGCTGGTGGGCGTCGTGGTCGGCCGATTCGGCGGTTGGCCGAGCTGGATGGATGGCGTGCTGGCGCCGATCGGGGCCACCCTGACGCCGTTGGCGCTGTTTTCGGTGGGCTTGCAATTCAAGTTCCATCCGGGCCAGCAACAACTGGGCGCGGCGGGCTGGGGGCTGGGCTGGAAACTGCTGCTGGCTCCGTTGCTGTGCTGGATGATGGGTCGGGCAGCGGGCGTGCACGGCCTGGTGCTGACCGTGGGCGTTCTGCAGGCCGCGATGGCACCAATGGTGTCGGCCGCCATCCTGGCTGATGAATACGATCTCGAACCGGCTCTGGCCAACACCGTGCTGGGCGCCGGCATCGTGCTGTCGCTGCTTACGGTTCCGTTGGGCAACTTCTTGCTGGGTGGCGCGACGCTGTGATGGCGCTTGCGTCCAGGCCGCGCTGCATCGAGACTTGGCGGGGGATTGCAGAGAGCAGGGGCTCGCGTCATGGCTGGATTTGAGCTGATCCGCAAATTTTTCGGGACTGAACACGGCGAGCGCCGGGCAACGCCGCGCAGCGGCGTACCCAGGGAAGCACACATCCTCGTCGTGGATGATTCGCCCACGATCCGCGCTGTGCTGGGCAAGATGCTGAACCAGGACGGTCACATCGTGCTCAAGGCTGGCGACGGCGAGGCGGCGATCGAACTGGCTCGCATGGAGCAGCCTGACTTGATCTTCCTGGACATCGTGATGCCGGGCATGAACGGCTTCTCGGTGCTGCGTGCGCTGCGTCACGACCCGCTCACCCGCAGCATCCCGATCGTGATGATCAGCGGCAACCTGCAGGCGACCGAACAGTTCTACGTGCAGCGTTTCGGGGCCGACGATTTCATGAAGAAGCCGTTCGGGCGCAGCGAAGTGTTTGCGCGCCTGCAGCACTTGACCCAGAGCGGCCGACTGACGGTGCGTCCGCGTACCAGCGTAGCGGCGGCGACGCCGCCCGCGCTCACGCCGGACGAGCATGCTGCCATTCCCGATATCGCGATGCCTGATCCGCAGGACATGGTTGTCCCGCGACCCGGAACGTCCTGACCGGTCGGGCGGAGGGTTTGATGCCATGACGTTGCCGGCTTCCGAACCTGCCGAACTGCGCCTCGACGTGTGGCTTTGGGCGGCGCGTTTTTTCAAGACGCGTGGTCTGGCCCGCCACGCCATCGAAGCGGGACGGGTCGAAGTCAATGAAACAGGTTGCAAGCCGGCCAAGGCCCTGCACGTGGGCGATCGGCTGCGCATCGGCCGCGCGCAGGAGCGCCTGGAAGTGCTTGTGTTGGCCCTTTCGCCGCGGCGTGGGCCGGCTGGCGAAGCCCAGCAGCTTTATAGCGAGAGCGAGGTCAGCCGGGTCGCACGGGAGGCGTTGCGCGAACAGCATCGTCTAAGCGGCGCCGCTGGCGATCATCCAGCGAAGCGCCCGGACAAGCATGCGCGACGGCAGTTGCGGGAGATCAAGGGTTTGCGTTGAGAGCTCCCCGTTGAGCAGCAGGTCGCATAATGCCGCGGCCATCTGCGCGAGCATGCAGGCTTGGGCACAACACGCGCTGTGGCGCGTGCCCCGAGACCCGGAGAACCTGCATGGACGGACTGGCACGCAAGAGCAGCATCGGTTTCATCAAGCGCCTGCTTGGTGCCCGCGGCGTAGCGACGCAACATGCGCAGGCCACCCATGGCGCACGCATGCTGGTGGTGGACGACTCGCCCACGATTTGCGCGGTACTGGGCAAGATGCTGGGCCAGGACGGCTACCACGTGCTCAAGGTGACCGACGGGACCGCCGCCATCGCACTGGCACGCAGCCAGTCGCCGGCGCTGATCTTCCTCGACGTGGTGATGCCCGGCATGAATGGTTTCGGTGTCCTGCGCGCGCTGCGCCAGGACCCACTGACCCGCGACATCCCGATCATCATGATCAGTGGCAACCAGCAGGCTACCGAACAGTTCTATCTGCAGCGTCACGGTGCCGACGACTTCATGAAAAAGCCGTTCGACCGCGACGATGTCCGTGAGCGCATCGGACATCTGGTGGCATCCGGACGGCTGCGCGCACGCGACGCATCGAAGGCAGACCACACGTTGCTGTCTGCGCTGTCGGCCGAAGCGCTCACCGGAATTCCGGACATTGCGATGCCGGATGGGGGCAATTCGGATAGCACCGGATTGGAGTCGCCTTTGCCGACGCCCCGCATGGCACTCCATCGCGCGGCTTGAAGGCGGCGCCCCCACTAGTTCGCGCGACAACGTCCTCGACGAGAAGCCTGATTGACACGGGTGGTCAAGCGGCGCCCCCATCGTCAGCGTGTTCGCTGTGCCGGGTGTCGACGCTCAAACCAAGATGTGCCGGGAACGGAGGGAGCGCTTCGGCCGCGGTCCAGGCGACCTGAATTTGCAGGTTCCTTGCACGGTTCGACGTGTTGCGTAAACCCAACCGCAGGTGAATGGATGGCGCCGCAGCGTGTCGTCCGGATCCGGCCGAGCGCGTTTTCCAAGAGGCCGCACGGCTGAACCGTCCGGGGGAATCGCCAGCACCTTGTCGGTTTGACCCGTCAACGATTCCTCCAGGCGAAACAACTCCCGGTTGATCGTGCCGGCATGCCAGGCACGCAGCATGCGCTTCCCAGCTCATACGCACTCCCGCCGGGTCTTCTTCCCACTGCATGAGATCGTTGCCCATGAAGACAAAATTGATGATTCGTTCCGCCCTGATCGGATGCATGTTTGCTGCTGCGCTCGCCTCCGGCGCGGTCATGGCGCAGTCCGCCACGCCAGATCAAACCGTGCCGGGGCACGGCCGGATCAACGAGGTGAACAAGCGCTTGGACAACCAACAGAACCGCATCCAGAACGGCGTGGCCAAGGGCCAGGTCAACGCCAAGCAGGAGGCGCATGACGAGAAGCACGATGCCAACATCGCACAGCGCGAAAGTGCCGATGAGGCCAAGCACAACGGCCATCTGACCAAGGGCGAGAAGCACCATCTCAACAAGTCAGAGAATCGTAACAGTCGGCACATCCGACACCAGCGTCACAGATAGGGCGACAACCGTTCGGCGGCCCTGCGTGGCTGCGCGTGCGAAGCCTCTCGGCATTCCGCGAACAGGTTTCGTGCTGACGACTCTCCCAACGCCACCGCTATCAAGGCGTTGGCATCTCGCCGGTCACTGCAATTGCTTCAGTCGGTAGAGCGCGTCCAGCGCTTCGCGTGGGGTCAGGGAGTCCGGATCGAGCTGGTCCAACGCCTGCTCCACGGCGGAAGGCTGCGGGCGGGTGAACAGACCGAGTTGGGGCGATTCGGCCGAGACGGCATGGTGCTGCGCGCCCGCTTCGTGCATGCCGCGTTCCAGTTCGGCCAAGGTGCGCTTGGCGTCCGCGATCACCGATTTGGGCAGGCCGGCCAGGGCGGCCACCTGCAAGCCGAAGCTGCGGTTGGCCGGGCCATCCTTCACCGCGTGCATGAACACCAGTTGTTCACCGCGCTGCTTGTCGTGCAGCTCGACCGCGTCCAGATGCACGTTGGCGATCGCCGGGAACTCGCCGGCCAGTTCGGTCAGCTCGAAGTAATGCGTGGCAAACAGCGTATACGCACGGCAATGGCGCGCCAGATGCACCGCCGCGGCGCGGGCCAGTGAGAGACCGTCGTAGGTGCTGGTGCCGCGACCTACCTCGTCCATCAACACCAGGCTGTCGGCGGTGGCGTTGTGCAGGATGTTGGCCGTTTCGCTCATCTCCACCATGAAGGTGGACTGGCCGCGCGACAGATCGTCGCCAGCGCCGATGCGGGTGAAGATGCGATCGATCGGACCGATCACCGCGCGGCGGGCCGGCACGTAGCTGCCGATGTGGGCGAGCAGCACGATCAGCGCATTCTGGCGCATGTAGGTGCTCTTGCCGCCCATGTTGGGGCCGGTGATCACCAGCATGCGACGCGCGTCGTCCAGGCTCAGGTCGTTCGGCTCGAACGGTTCGTCACGAACCTTCTCCACCACCGGATGGCGACCGCGTTCGATCGTGATGCCGGGTTCGTCAGTGAGTTCGGGTGCGTTCCAGTCCAGCGCCTCGGCGCGCTCGGCCAGAGTGGCGAGCACGTCCAGCGCGGCAATCGCGCTGGCAGCGGTCTTCAAGGGTTCGAGTCGTTCGGTAAGCGTGTCGAGCAGCGCCTCGTACAAGACGCGTTCGCGCATCAGCGAGCGTTCCTTCGCGGACAGTACCTTGTCCTCGAACGTCTTCAGCTCCTCGGTGATGTAACGCTCGGTGTTTTTTGTGGTCTGCCGGCGTGTGTAGTGGGTGGGCGCCTTGTCTGATTGCGCCTTGCTGATCTCGATGTAGTAGCCGTGCACGCGGTTGTAGCCGACCTTCAGCGTGCTGATGCCGGTGGCGGCTTTCTCGCGTTCCTCCAGCTCGACCAGGTACTGGTCGGCGTGGGTGGACAGGCGGCGTAGTTCATCCAGTTCCGCATCGTAGCCGTCGGCGATCACGCCGCCGTCGCGCTGCAAGGCCGGCGGCTGTTCGATCACGGCGCGGGCAAGCAGCGCGGCGGTATCGGCGTGGTCGCCGATGCTTTCGACCAGGGTGTGCAGCAGCGGGCTGTCCAGCATGGTGATCTTCTCGCGCAACCTCGGCGCGGCGGCCAGGCCATCGCGCAGGGTGGACAGATCCCGCGGACGGGCCGAACGCAATGCCACGCGAGCCAGGATACGTTCCAGGTCGCCGATGCCGCGCAATTGTTCGCGCAGACCGTCGTAGCAGCGACGGTCGATCAGCATGCCGATCGCCTGGTGGCGTCGGCGCAGCACCGGGCGCGATCGCAGCGGGCGGGTCAACCAGCGGCGCAGCAGCCGTGCACCCATCGGCGTTACCGTTTCATCCAGGATGCCGAGCAAGCTGTGTTCGGTACGTCCGCTGGGGTGGCTGTCCAGTTCCAGGTTGCGGCGGGTGGCGGCGTCCAGCGCAATCGTCTCGCTGGCGCTTTCCACCGCCATGCCGGTGAGATGCGGCAGCGCGCTCTTCTGGGTCTCTTCGACGTAGCCGAGCAGGCAGCCGGCCGCGGCCACCGCCAGCGGCATGGCGTCCACGCCGAAGCCGCCGAGGTCGTGGGTACCGAAGAAACGGTTGAGCTCGCGCCGGGCCGCGTCGGCGTCGAAGTGCCACGGTGGCCGCTTGCGCAAGCCGGGCAGGGTACTGACCAGCTTCGGCCACGCCACATCCTCGCCGACCAGCGTCTCGGCCGGCTGCAACCGTGCCAGCTCGGCGGCCAGCGCATCTGCGTTCGGCACTTCGCTGAGCAGGAAACGCCCACTGGACAAGTCTACCCAGGCCAGGCCGTAGGCGGCATTTGTGCCTGCTGCAATGGACAGCAACAGGTTGTCGCGCCGGTCTTCCAGCAGCGCGGCATCAGTGACCGTGCCCGGCGTGATGATGCGCACCACCTTGCGCTCGACGATACCCTTGGCCAGCGCCGGGTCGCCGATCTGCTCGCAGATCGCCACTGACTCGCCGAGTCGCACCAGCCGCGCCAGGTAGTTCTCCACCGCGTGAGACGGCACGCCGGCCATCGGAATCGGCGCACCCGCCGATTGCCCGCGCTGGGTCAGCGTGATGTCGAGCAGCCGCGCCGCCTTGCGCGCGTCGTCGTAGAACAGCTCGTAGAAATCGCCCATGCGGAAGAACAGCAGCACGTCCGGGTGCTCCGCTTTCGCGGAAAGATATTGGCGCATGAATGGAGTGTGGGATTTGGCGTCAATTTCATGCATGTAAGTACATATTCATATTGAATAATTTGATGGTTTCGTGAGGCGTTGGATGGGGGCGGCGAAAATTGAACCGCGTAACCGTAGCGGTTCTTGAACTACCAATTCAATCAACAACATAGGGCTTTTGTCGTCGGATATTAGCTTGCAAAGGTCGTGCTGCCGATGGCAGGTGGTTTCCGTACAAATGATGTCCGCCGTCATTCACACCAGAACTCAAGTGTGACTAAGGAGCCAGCTTAGCTCGTCATGTACGACAACGGCACCGCAGAGTGGCCCGGATATGGACACTCGGTGTCGGGCTTGCGGGTGCATGAAAGCGCCACATCGAAGGATGCCATCTACACGCCGCGTCATGGCGCATTCGCGTGTGGCGAAGGGACGAAGCCGTTGCTTATGCATTTTCGGCATAGGCAAAGTGCTTATTGTACTTTCTCTCATCGTTGCGCGACGCGTACATTCACTTCCCAAGTGGACGTATGGACGTCTGTTAGAGGTAATCGCCGTGAGTCGCATCGATATCCAGACGGTTGACAGTGCTGCGGCGGAAGTGGCACCCCGTCTGGCCGCGGCGCAGCGGGCCAGTGGGTTCGTGCCGAACCTGCTGGGCGTGCTGGCGAACGCACCGACCGCGATCGAGGCCTACCAGACGGTGAGCGCCATCAACGCGCGCAGCGGCTTGACGGCGGCTGAGCGCGAGGTCGTGCAGATCAGTGCGGCAGTCAGCAACGGTTGCGGCTTCTGCACGGCCGGGCATACCAAGCTCGCCCGTCACGTGGTGAAGATGGACCCGCTTGACCTGGACGCGCTGCGCGCCGGCACGGCGCTTCCCAGTCCCCGGCTGAACGCGCTGGCCACGTTCACCCGTGAGGTGATTGCCGAGCGTGGCAACGTCAGCGACGCGCAATTGCAGGGTTTCCTCGATTCCGGCTATACGCATGCCACGGTGCTGGAAGTGGTGCTCGGGGTCAGCCTGGCGACCTTGTGCAACTACGCCAACAATCTCGCGCGCACGCCGATCAACCCGGAGTTGCAGCCGTTCGCGCTGCACTGATGCCATGCCTGAAGTAGAGCAAGGTCACGGCGACTCGCGCCAGTTGCAAGAGATCGCGGAATATGCAGCCGCTGAACTGAGGCCGCTCGCGCAGGCGATCGACCAGCAAGGGCTGTACCCGCGAGCGTTTCTGGTGGGGCTGGGCCAGCGCGGCGGGTTTGGCAGCGTGGTCGATGGTGATCCACGCGTCGACCTGCCTGGCCAGTTGCGGGTCATTGCCGAGGTCGGTCGACATTGCGGTGCGACCGCTTTCCTGGCCTGGTGCCAGTCGGCCTGCGTGTCGTATCTGGCCCACGCACCCCTGCCGGGAGCGCGCCAACGCTATCTGCAGCGGGTGTCGGAGGGAGGCCTGCTTGCCGGTACTGGCATGTCCAATGCGCTCAAGCATCTTGCCGGAATCGAGAAGATCCGTCTGCGTGCACGGAGCGTCGGGGACGGTTATGTCGTCGATGGCATGTTGCCGTGGGTTTCCAACCTGGATCGCGGTCATCTGCTGCTCACCGCTGCCGCCTTGAGCGATGGCGGATATGTGATGCTCGCCATCGAGACGGGCGCCGACGGCGTGGCGTTGCATGCATGCCCGGCGTTTTGCGGAATGGAAGGGACAAGCACATGGAACGTGCGCCTTCACTCGGTGGCGGTGGCGGTAGACGGTGTGCTGGCGCGACCGGCCCAGTTCGACCACTTCCTGAACACGATCAAGCCCGGCCTGGTGTTGACCCAGGCCGGTATGGGGCTGGGGGTCATTGCCGGTTGCGTGGACGACCTTGCGCAAGCCGCCGCGTTGGACCATGCGGCAAACGATTTTCTGGTCGACGGCGTCAAGGGTGTACGGGCCGAGCTCGCCGGGCTGCGGGCAGACGCTGAGGCGCTGGCGCAGCAGGCGCGCACCGCGCCGCCGCAGCTACTGGCGGTCCTGCGGCTGCGGGCACAAGTGTCGGAGTTGGCCTTGCGCGCGGCCCAGTCGGCCATGTTGCACGTCGGTGCGCGGGGGTATTTGTTGCGGCATCCTGCGCAACGACGGTTACGCGAGGCCATGTTCGTTTCGATTGTCACGCCGGCATTGAAGCACCTGCGCAAGGAAATTTTCGATATCGAGCGCGCGCATGCGGAGGTGGCGTGATGGCGCGCCGGACACGCGGCCCTCGTGGTTTCGAGTGTGTCGAGGCGGCTGGCTCGCCAGAGCAGGCTCTTGCACCGACCACACTGTTGGCGTCGTTGCCCGACGATGGCATCAGGCAAGCGCGCGGCGCCGGCAGCGACAGGCTGTTTGCAGTGGCCGCGGCGCCATCGGAGGCGTCGCCGTGAACACGCCCGGTCAGGTCGTGCTTGGGGCGCAGCACATCGCGCTTGGCTATCACCGGCGCGGTGCGCCAACGCAGGAGGTGTTGCGCGATTTTTCGTTGGCCCTGCGGGCGCGGGAGATCGTTGCGGTCCTCGGCCCGAGCGGCGTCGGCAAGTCCACCCTGATCAGCGTGCTGGCCGGACTGCAGCGGCCGGATGCGGGAACCGTGTCGGTGTTCGGAGAGACCGTGCAAGCAGCGCACCCGGCCGTGGGCGTGGTGTTCCAGGATCCCTGTCTGCTGCCGTGGCGAACCGTGCGCGGCAACGTGGCGATCGGGCTCGACTTTGCCAGCCGTGCGCACCGTGAAGCTGGCGTACAACGGGTCGAACGTGTGCGCGCGGCCCTCGCCGAAGTGGCCCTTGCTGAGGCGGGGGACTGCTATCCCGCCGAACTCTCCGGCGGGATGGCGCAGCGCGTGGCGCTGGCACGTTGTCTGGCGCGGCAACCGGAAATTCTGTTGCTGGACGAACCGTTTGCGGCGCTGGACGCAGCGACCCGCGCGGCGATGCAGGCCTTGTTGCTGCGGGTGGTGACCGCGCGCCGCGCTGCGGTGGTATTGGTCACCCACGACATTGACGAGGCGCTGCGTCTGGCCGACCGGGTGTTGCTGCTGCGTGGCCAACCGGCGGTGCTGGCAGGGAGCTGGACGCTGGCGCGCGCGAAGTCGGGTGAGCCGCGGCACGCCGCGCCCGGCTTGCACCAGGAAATCGTCTCCGCCATGACGGCGGTGAACCCCGCGGCGCCCGTTGTGGCGTCCGTGCGTGTGCCTGATTGCGCGCTGGAATTAGCGTGAACTTCGACAACGACGTGACATCGGCCTCGCGCCGGCGCTTCCTTAAACTTTCGGCGATGTTCACCGCAGCGGGCGCACTGCCGCTGCTGGAGACGTTCGAGCGCGCGATGGCGCTCGAGCCGGACGCGCCAGTGCGGGTGGGCTATCTGCCGATCACTGACGCCACGCCGTTGTTGATCGCACACCACAACGGGCTTTGGCAGAAACAGGGGTTGCAGGTCGAACGGCCACGCATGTTCCGCGGCTGGGCACAGGTCGTGGAGGCGTTCCTCAGCGGCCAGGTCAATGTCGTGCACATGTTGTCGCCGATGACGATCTACGCGCGCTACGGCAGCAAGTCGCCTTCCAAGGTGGTGGCGTGGAACCACGTGGATGGTTCGGCGCTGGCCGTCGCGGTGCGCAAGCCGGTGCGCGACCTCGCCGACCTCGGCGGGAGTACCGTCGCGATACCGTTCTGGTACTCGATCCACAACGTGATTCTGCAGCTGTTGATGGAAAAGAGCGGTCTGGCGGCGATCGGCGCCGGGACGCCGACTCCCAGGCAGATCAAGCTGGTGGTGATGGCCCCATCCGACATGTTGCCGGCGTTGGCCAGTGGACGGATTGCCGGCTATATCGTGGCGGAGCCCTTTGTCGCGCTCGGCGAGCTGCTGCAAGTCGGCAAGGTACTGCGTTTTACCGGCGACGTCTGGAAGAACCACGCCTGCTGCGTGGTGCAGATGCACGAGCGCGATCTTGAGCAGCGTCCGGCGTGGGCGCAGCGGGTCGTGAACGGCATCGTGGAAGCGCAGGCCTGGAGCCGTACGCATCGCGAGCAGAGCGCGCACATTCTGTCGCGCGAGGGTTCCGGGCACTACACGCCGCACGACGACAAGACGCTCAGCAAGGTGCTGGCGCCCCCCGCCAGCGATGCGGCGCACTACGAATCCACCGGCGCCATTCGCCACCCGGATTGGCACGAGCATCGTATCGATTTCCAGCCGTATCCCTATCCGAGTTACACCGTAAAACTGGTGGAGTTGCTGAAGCGAACCGTGGTCGAAGGGCGCAGCGACTTCCTTGGGGCGCTCGATCCGGCCTTCGTTGCGCGTGACCTGGTGGACGACCGTTTCGTGCGCAAGGCGATCGCCAGTGCGGGCGGCATGGGAGCATTCGGGCTGCCCGAGGGTTACACACGCAGCGAGGTCATCGCGCCGTGAACGCGCGGGCCGAGTTCCGCGTGCAGACCTTGGCGCCGGTGTTATCGGCACGACGCCTTCGCGGCCGGGCGACCGCCCGCGCGCACATGGTGCTGGGCTTGTCCGGCTTGCTGGCACTGCTGGGCGTATGGGCGCTGTGCACGCACTGGTTGACGCGCACCACGCCGTTGGCGGCGGCGATGGCGCCCGTCCCAACCTTCAAGAGCCTGTTCCACCTGGTCGCCACCAACCAGTTGACTGCCGACACCCTGGTCAGCTTGCAGCGCGTGCTGGTGAGCCTGGCTGCCGCCCTGACTCTGGGCATACCGATCGGCATCGCGGTGGGCTCGTCGCGCCGCTTCGACGCGGCGACGGGCGCGGTGTTTCAGTTCCTGCGCATGATTTCGCCGTTGTCGTGGATGCCGATCGCGGTGATGGCGTTCGGCATAGGCAATGCGCCGATCTACTTCCTGCTGACAATCACCGCGATCTGGCCGATCGCGCTGAACACCGCGGCCGGCGTGCGCCAGCTCGACGCACGCTGGCTGCTGTTGGGGCGAAGTCTCGGCGCCAACCGTCGGGAAACCCTGCGCCACATCATTGCGCCTGGCATTCTGGGGCATGTGCTGACTGGCACACGCGTGGCGATCGGGATGATCTGGATCCTGTTGATACCGTGCGAGATGCTGGGGGTGAGTTCCGGGCTGGGCTATTTCATACTCGACACCCGCGATCGTCTTGCCTATTCCGAATTGATGGCGGCGATCCTCGTGATCGGCGTACTGGGCTTCTTGCTGGATGGTGCTGCACAGGCACTACGCGCGCACTGGTTCCCTGACCAGCGTGTATTGCGCTGAGATCCGGGTGACGCGATAACCGAGGCGGTGACCGCCCTTCGACCATCGCGGTTCACTGCAGGAGGCCGAAGGATGGCCGGTCTTGCTGCCACTCACAGCCGGGTCTGGTATTTCTGATGGCAGTGGACAGCGCAGCGTTCCCTGTTCGCTCCTGACGAATGGTTTGAAGCTGGGTCGGGTGGGCAGGGACACGTCGCCGCTCTCGCTTGTAACGGAGCTGTTCGCAACGATCCGCAGCTATCCGGCCTGCGGGTTTGGCGGTGCAGATTGACGTGTTCGCATCACGTGGCAGACGGTGGTCTGCCTTCACACCGATGCCATCGCTGGCTCGGCGTTGCATCGCCGCCACGTCCGTCGTCTGCCGACGTTCCTCGCTCATCGGCGATCAGGTACGTGAACTCTGCAATGCCTGCCACGTGGGCGGGGCAGGCCACGCGGGCGTCGCGTTGTCGGCGACGACTCGCCGCAAATCCACCCCGTCGATCTGCGGCGCCAGCTCTTGTAGCAGATGCAGCGTGTGATCGCGCAACACGCGACCGCGCGGCAGCACCGCCCAAGTGGTGCACTCGGGTAGCGCGGCGGGGGCCGCCAGCACGCGCAGATCGGTTTCCCGCGGCAAGACGGCCATTTCCGCAAGGATGCCGACGCCAAGCCCTGCGCGCACGTAGGTCTTGATCAGGTCCGCGTCGTGAGCGGTCATGGCCAGTTGCAACACCAGACTCGCCGCGTCGAATGCGCGCCTGAGCGACGACTCGGGCTTGCGCGAAGACTCGTAACTGACGATCGGCAACGCCGCAAGTTCACGCAATTCCGGTGGCTTCGGGTGGCCCGCCAGAGGGTGCCCTGACGGCACCAGCAGGACGCGCTGCCAACGGAACAGGGGTATCGCGATACCGGTATCGGGGACGGCGCCGCTGGTGCTGATGATGGCAAGGTCGGCGTGGCCACCTGCGATCTCGGCCAGGATCTGGGCCTCGTCTGAAGGCTTCAGATGGACGCTGACGCCGGGAAATACCGTCCGCGTGGCGGCGATCGCCGCTGGCAGTACGTGACGCGCCTGGGTATGGGTGGTGACGAGGATGAGGCTGCCCTTGCGTTCGCCGCGCTGGTTGGCCGCCATCGCGCGGATGTTGCCGGCCTCGGCCAACAGTTGGCGCGCATGCACCAATACGTGCTCGCCGGCAGGGGTGAGCGAGGTCAAACTGCGTCCTCCACGATTGAACAAGAGGAAGCCGAGTTCGTCTTCAAGCTTTTTGATCTGCCGGGAGATGCCCGGTTGGGTAGCGTAGACGCGCTGGGCGGCGAGCGTGATATTGAGGTCCGCGTCGATCACGGCGACGAAGTAGCGAAGCTGGTTCAGGGTCATTCGGATCGCCCCATGGATGATCTCAGGCGACGATGGTGTGTGGATGGCACACGCCGATGCCCGGGCTGGCGACAACACCGCGCGGCGAATTGCGAATGGACGTATTTGACACCAGGGGCGTTCATCTCGGCCGAGCTGCAAGGCAATCCTCGCACACTAACATACCATGGACATCCAGACGTCCATACGATTTTTGAGCTGCAAGTCACGAACCGCGGTTCAATCAGCGGCTGGCGCCAGAGGAAGTCTTCTGGTGAACGGATCTTGCCGGGTGTTTCGTGGCGCGCTGGCCGGCGGGCGTGCATCGGCCGCATGGCCTGTCGTGCCAATCGAAGCCGGCGCTCGCCTGGCCGATCGGCTTGATCCGGCGTTGGCGCAAGCCGAAATTGCACCGGATGTGCCGAACAAATTTTGGGGCCGGCGCACCGGCACGCTCCGGTTGCCATGCCGGCAAGCGCCGCGCGTCTCGTGTTGTCCTGCATCGTGGCCCCCTTCCTCGCCGCCTGTGCCGACGTACGCCTCGAGATCATCGCCCAGAGCAGTTCGTCGACATGCTGGCATCGGGGTGCGATGCCGGAATCCGCCACGACGAGCGACGCGAACAGGACATGATCGCGAACCCGATCGGTCCGCGTCCGTATTTGGACCCGGGTGTTTTGGAGTCGGCATGGGAACCATGGTGGCAGCCTTTTTCGGGGCCGTTTCTCTATGATCCGGGTCGTCGCTATCGGCCTGCCGCTCTTCGCGCTTTCATCGATTTCGTCGGCGCGCTCGATCTGGCCCGAGGCGAACTGTGTTGCGCGCACGTCCGCCGGAGTTCAATCGTCGAAGTGGCCGGATCAGTCGAGAGCGGCAGTCAGGCCGGGCCCCGTGGGTTCCCAACCCAACTGGATCCGCGTTTGTTCGCACGATGCCGCGACATCCTTCGTCGAGAACGGCGAAAACCAGCCGAAATGATCCACCGCTTCTTCTGTCGTCTTGCTGACGACGGTACGTACAGATGGCGCCCGATCACGCCAGCGATGTCCTTGAATGACACGCCTTCGTCGCCAACCGCGTGATACCGACGACCGGCAACACCGTGCTCCAGCAGCAACCGTTACAGGCGCGCAGCATCAAGCCGGTGCACAACCGGCCAGCGGTTGAGGCCGTCGCCCACATCGGCCGACACACCCGTCTCGCGTACCAGACTAATCAGTGGCGGGACGAAAGCGTGATCGCCGTCACCAGAGTCGC
>JBDTKM010000247.1:0-9829 GCA_039935315.1 Rhodanobacter sp.
AGCGTGATCGAGCCGCTGTACGTGGCGTGCGGTTTCGCGTTGTACCTGAACCGGCGCACCCAACTGGAGGCATGGGACATCGACCTCGCTTTTCGGCGCCTGCGCGCAAGGCTCGAAAGCGTGGGCAAGCTGCTCTGCGTGTTGTTGCTGTGTGGCGGCGCCCTGGTTTTGCCTGCGCACGCGGCAGCTCTGGCCAGCGCCGCGAGCGCGTCGCGTGCGCCGGCGGCGGTCAGCATCGACAAGATCTTCCAGCAACCGCCAGGCCATAGTGATGCGCGCTTTGCCGCCGCCACCGCGCACGCGTATCGCGATCCGCGCTTTGGTGGTGAGCACAGCGTGCGCCGTTGGGTGTTCAAGTACCCGTTGAAATTCGACACCCCGGCGCAGAGTGTCCCGTTCCCGCTGCTGGGGCAGATCCTGTCGGGCATCTTCAAGCTGCTGCTATGGCTGCTGTTGATCGGTGCGCTCGCTACGCTGTTGTGGTTTGCCTGGCGCCATCGCGGACGCTGGGCGCGGGAGGCGGACGAGGACGCGCCGATGACACCGGCCAGCGTGCAGGCCAGCATCGACGGCGAGCAGCCGCTGCCGGCAGATTTGGCGGGTGCGACCCGCCAACTGTGGCAGGCGCAGCGGCGACGCGAGGCGCTCGCTTTGTTGTATCGCGGCTGCGTGGAGCAGACCGCGTTGTTGCTGAAGGTGCCGCCGTCGACCGACGCGACCGAGGCGGACTGGCTGCGCCAAGCCATGGCGATTGGCGATACGCGGCGTGCGCAACAAGTCGTCGCGATCGTGCGTACCTGGCAGTACGCCGCCTACGCCGGGCGCTATCCGGACGACGCCACCATCGAGCACCTGCTCAGCGGTTGGCCGGTGCAGGCCGGCGGTGCGGCATGAATCGTCAACCGCTCTACATCGGCTTGGGGGTGCTGGGTGCGGCGCTGCTGCTGGTGGCCAGCTTTTTTGCCACGTTTGAACGCAAGAACGTCACCGAGCTCGTCGTTGCTCATGGCGAGGCGCGTTACAACCCGTTCTTCGCGTTGCAGCTGGCGCTCGATCGATCGGGCCTGCCGGCACGTTCACTGACCACGCTGGACCCGACCAGGCTCGCGCTGAAACAGGGTGACACGCTGCTGCTTGGTGCCGACGCGGCGCGTGTGGATATCAAGGATGCCGAGCGAATCGCTGCATGGGTACGCGGTGGCGGGTATCTGTTGGTGTCGCCAGGTTCGGCCAGCGCGGCACGCACGCCGCTGTTCGACGCACTCGGCCTGGTTGACGCAAAGTCGGCACCGTTTGGCTGCAGCGGAGGGCCTGCTGTCGGGTCTGTCAGCAAAGCGGGCCTGCAGTTTTGCGCGACAAAGTTTCGGCTCAAGCCGGCGGCGGTAGCACGCGTCGACGCGGCCATCGGCAATGCGCAGGACGGATATCTGTTTGCCCGCACCCGGCTCGGCAAGGGCACGGTCAGCGTGCTGGCCAGCTTCACGCCGCTCACCCGCAGCAGCCTGAAAAATTCCTGGGCACAGCAGTTTGCCTGGCACTTGCTGGTACCGAATCGCGACCAGGGAACGATCTACCTGGTGTACGCCCTGGACGGTCCCTCGTTCCTGGCCTTCGTGGCCATCAAGGGCTGGCCGGCGCTGCTGGCGCTGACCTTGCTGCTGGCCGCCTGGATGGCGATGCGCAGCGCGCGGCTGGGCCCGCTGCTGCCCGCGCCGGCGCTGCACCGGCGCGCCCTGCTCGAACACGTGCAGGCCGCCGGGGAATTTTTGTATCGCCGCGACGCGGGCCGCACCCTGCACAGTCTGGCCAGCCAGACCGTGCTGACCCGTCTGCGTCGGCGCGACCCGGCCTGCGTCATGCTCAATGGCGATGCGCTCTACGCCCGTCTGGCCGAACGCAGCGCGCTCGATGTCTTGCAGGTGGCGCAGGCTTTCCAGTCACCCGCGAACGCGCAGGCGTTCCGTACTTCCATCATCACCCTGGCCCGACTCAGGAGTCGTCCATGACACCCGAAATTCTCACCGCCCCCGCCATGCCTCCTGCGCCGATGTCGATCACCGAACTGGGCGAACGCACCCGCGCGCTGCGGACCCAGGTGGCGCGCGCCTTCATTGGGCAGGAGGCGGTGTTCGACCAGGTGTTGCTGGCCTTGCTGGCCGCTGGCCATGTGTTGATCGAGGGCGTGCCCGGCCTCGGCAAGACCTTGCTGGTGCGTGCGCTGGCCGCGTCGGTGAGTTGCAGTTTTGGGCGCGTGCAGTTCACCCCCGACCTGATGCCGGCCGATGTCACCGGCCACGCGATCTACGACCCCAAGACCGAGCGCTTCCAGATGCGTCGAGGCCCGGTGTTCGCCAATCTGCTGCTGGCCGATGAGATCAACCGCGCACCGGCGAAAACCCAGGCCGCCTTGCTCGAATCCATGCAGGAGGGACAGGTGACCATCGAAGGCCGTCGCTTCGCGCTGCCCGAACCGTTCATGGTCGTGGCCACGCAAAACCCGATCGAGCAGGAAGGCACCTATCCGCTGCCCGAAGCGCAGCTCGACCGGTTCCTGATCAAGGTGGTGATCGGCTATCCCACGCTGGAGGACGAGAAGCGCATGGTCGCCGGTGTGGTGAACGGCAAGGTCGCGGCCGATCTCGATGTGTCGAAGGTGCACAGCGTGCTGAGCCAGCTCGAATTGCTGGCGCTGCAGCAGTGTGTTGCGGCGATCCGGATGGATGCCGCGGTGACCGATTACGCCGTGCGCATCGTGCGCACCACGCGCGAGTGGCCGGGCGTGATTGCCGGCGCCGGGCCGCGCGGCGGTTTGGCGCTGGCCCGGCTGGCGCGTGCGCAGGCAGCGCTGGATGGACGTGATTTCGTGACCCCCGACGACGTGCGCGCGGTGGCTCTGCCGGCCCTGCGCCATCGCCTGCTGCTGGCACCGGAAGCCTTGATCGAACGTCAACGCCCCGACGACGTGCTCAACGCGCTGGTGCACAAGGTGCCGGCACCGCGCCAATGATGCGACCGGCGCCGACGCTGCTGTGGCTGCTGCTCGGCTGGACCGTGCTCGGCGTGCTGACCAGCCTGGGCTCGCTGCCGTTGTCGGCGTGGCTGGGCGGTGGCGCACTGATCGGGTTGTTTGCGACGATCGATGGCTGGCGCCTGCAACGGTCGCCTGCGCCCAGCGTACAGCGCGAGGTGGCGCCGGTGATGCCGCTGGGGCCGGAAGCACGGGTCGGCTTGCGCCTGCGCGGTGCCACGCGGCACGCCCAGAAGCTGCGCCTGCATGACTTGCACCCGGGTGGTTGGGCCGTGCGCGGGATGCCGCGCACGCTGGCTTTGCCGCCGGGCAGGGAGGTGCTGCTGGAGTATGCGGTGACGCCCGACGCGCGGGGTCAGTTCGCGTTTGAGGGCTGCCACGTGCAATTGCGCTCGCCGTGGCATGGCTGGACCACACGTCGCGTACTCGGTGCACCGTCGACGGTGCGCGTCTATCCCAATTTTGCTGCGCTGGCCGAGCTGGCGGGCCTCAGCGTGGAACTGGCTTCGCGCAGTGTCGGGGCGCGCTTGCAGCGACGTCGTGGCGAAGGCACGGAATTCCAGGAGCTGCGCGATTACCGGGTGGGCGACAGTCTGCGCAAGATCGACTGGAAGGCCACCGCGCGCGCCAGCCGGTTGATCTCGCGTGAGTACCGCGACGAGCGCAACCAGCAGGTGGTGCTGATGCTCGACTGCGGTCGGCGCATGCTGGCGCAGGACGATCATCTGGTGCACTTCGACCACGTGCTCAATGCTTCGCTGGCGTTGGCCAGCATCGCGCTGCGGCAGGGCGATGCGGTGGGCTTGCTGGCATGCCTCGGACAAGAGCAGCGCTGGCTGCCGCCGCAACAGGGCAGCGGCGGCATGGACCGGTTGCTTGGCGCCGGTTACGACCTGCAACCGATGCCGCTGGCCACCGATTATCTTGCCGCCGCCAGCGCCTTGCAGACGCATCAGCGCCGCCGCGCGCTGGTGGTGCTGGTCACCAATGTGCGCGACGAAGACGATGCCGAACTGCGTGCTGCAGTAAGCATGTTGTCCAAACGGCATCTGGTGATGCTGGTCAGCTTGCGCGAACTGGCGCTGGATCGTGCTGCCGCGGCCCCCGGTGACGAGCTCGAAGGCAGCATCCGCAGTGCGGCGGCGATGCATTATCTGGCGGAGCGTGAGCGCGTCCATGAGTCGCTGCGCCGCGAAGGTGTCAACACGCTCGACGTCAGCTGCAGCGAATTGTCGGGGGCGCTGATCGAGCGCTATCTGGCGATCAAGCGCGGCAACCGGTTGTAGTGGGGGAGAGGTATCGGGTGTTCGGGCCGGCACCAAGGCTGGGCCTGGCATCCCTTCTCCCTTTGCGAGAAGGTGGCGCGCGGCGCCGGATCAGGGTGCGGGCGAAGCGCGCAGCGACCATGTTGCATGATCGGCGGCGTGGATCAGGTTGATGCGACAGTCGCCGTGCTCGACCTTGACCACCGATCTGTCGAAGGAGTCGCTGCGCGCCTTTTGTTGACTGTCGGTGTCGGGAAAGGTTTTGCCGTGCGCACCGTGCGCAGTCTATGGCGCCAACCGCCGTGCGGGTGGCGGACGGCACGCTCGGTCGCGCAAGGTTCAAGCTGGATCCGTCATCCTGCGCTGGCCATCCGCTTTCCTCGAGGCATCGTCATCACTGTCGCACCGCCTTCGCCGCCGTCTCCGTCATTGCCGCTCGCACCGCCGGTGGTCGAGTTGCGTGCGGTTGCGTCTGCGGAGCGTGACTGGCGTGCGCGGGCTGCACGACAGCAGCGCCGCTGGCACGAGCCGCCGGTCACCCAGGCGACTCGTCGATTCGCCCTGGGCCTGGTGTTGTTGCTGCACGGTGTGTTCGCGCTGGTCACCTGGTATGGCATGCGCCCGCCGCCACTTCCGGTGGTGCGCACCACGCCAGATCAGTTCATGCAGGTGCGCTTCATTGACACTCCGCTCGCCACATCCACTCATCCGCCAGCACCCCCGCCGCCGCCCCTGCTGCCGTTTCCGCCTCGTACGCCGCCGGTACCACCGGCCAAGGGTGCAATGGTGGTGCAGTCACCGCCGGTGGCTGCCACGGCGCCGCGACTGTTCGATGCACAAGGTCGGCCATTGTTGCCCGCGTCCGCAGCCAGTGCACCGACGCCGGGTTACGTCCAGCGCATGCCGCAAGGCGATGCGCGGATCATGCAGCACGACAGTTCGCTCAAGTACCAGCCGACGCGTTTCGCGGATGACTGGGACCGTGGCGGCAGTTCGGTCGACCACGCGTTGCAGAAACTGGTAGACAAAACCACCGTGAAAAAGACCGTCCGCCTGCCTGGCGGTATCCGCGTCCACTGCGCGATGTCGCTGGCCATGCTGGCCGGGGGCTGCCGCGGTGACCCGCCGCCGCCGCCCTCGGCCAAGGACGGCGACGTGCGCCTCAACATGGCGCCGGCGAGTTCGCTGGATGGCCGCGCGCATGCCGTGAAGCCACCCAGCGTGGAGGCATGCATCGCGATGTATCGCGCCGGCAAGCCGCTGGTCCATGGTTGCCCGGTCGATACGCCCAATCGTTCGGTGGATGCCGAGCTGCGCGAACATGCCGTCAAGGGCGCCGCGCATCCCTAGGGTATCTGCCGGACTTTGAGGGTCGAGGCAAGAATTCGGCTGTGTGCGGCCCGTATTCCAGCCGATGCCTGGCCCATCGAAGCACCAGCGCCCGGCGAATCGAAGGCACAGCCGAATTCCCGACTCGACCACCGATGGCCCGGCAAGCTGCTGGAGGGCGTATCGGTGGGCACGCCGGCAATGTAGTGTGCCCGCTACACTGGCCGCATGCCCGCGCTGCCTCCGGACCCCACCGCTGCTGCCAGTACCGTCAATCCTGCGCGGACTCTTCTGGAGTCACCCTTGGCGGCAGCCATGCGCGGGCGCGTCTTCCACTTGCGCCGACAGCCGCCGCCGCGTCAGGGTGGCCGTCAACTGCTGGCGATGGTTGGTGCCCTGCTGCTGCATGTGTTGTTCCTGTTCGGCTTCGTGCTGGGCGCAGCATTCCAACCCGCGCTGCCTTCGCCGCGAAGCGATCAGGCGTTGCAGGTGCGCCTGATCGAACTGCCCGAACCGCCACCGCCTCCCCCGGTGCGTGGCACCCCGCCGAAGGAGCGCGGCAAGCGGCACCAGGGGCACCCCAGACTGGCGAGCGTGCATCCCGAGCGCAGTGCCAATACGGCGGCGGTCACCGCGAAAGCACCTGCACCTGCACCTGCACCGCGAGTGATCGCTGCAGCCCCCCAAGCGCCGGCACGACAGCCGAAACCCGTGGTCGCCCCACCGCTCGCGGCAGCCCTGCCACCGGTGCTGCTGCCGTTGCCCAAGCCGGTCAAGCCTGCCGGCGAACCGCCGGTGCTGGCCGTGCCGATAGCGACCCCGCTGCCACCGGCGCCACCGCCGTTGCAGCCCGAGCCGGTGCGCCCACCACAAGTTGAAGGCAACCGCCCGATCCTGCCGCCCGCGTCGCTGGCCTTGCCCACGGCAGCCGTCCCCGTGCCCGCCAATCTGCCAGTCATGGCGATGCATATGGAGGTACCGCAGACGGTTGCCGCGGTCAGCGTGACGCCGGCACCCCAGCCTGCGCTGGCTCCCGACCTGCCGCGCCTGCAGCCGCTGTCGCTGCCGGCCCAGCCGACGCCCATCGTCACGCTGCAGCCCCCATTGTTGACGCCAGCGCTGACCGCGTCGCCAGCGGTGGCCGAGCCAGTGGCAGCCAGTCCAGTCTCCGAGCCACCGGTGGCGCTGGCCACCGCCGCCTCCGCGTCCACGCTGCCGTCGCCCATGCCGCTGTCGAAGCTCGACTTGAACCCGCCGCCGCGCACCCTCACGGCACCTGCGCCCAGGTTGCTTCCGGCGGCAGAGGCTTCCATCGCGGTGGCGAACGTCACCCCATTGACGCCTGCGCCGAGCCCGATCGGCCCGTCGGTTTCGCCGGCCGCCGCAGCGAGCGTGGAATCCCCGACGCTCGCTGCGCAAGCACGGGCACCTGACACGGCGGTCGATGTCAGTCGGGCGCCGGATGCCACGGCGCAGGGCAGCGACACGGCCGCGCCAGGCGAGCTGGCGGGCGCGGCCAGCGCGCCGTCGGCAGCGATGCCGACCGGGACCGACGCGTCGCGTCCGTTGGTCGGCACCGGCAAGCCCGATGGCCTCCGCGGCAAGTCGCTGGCGGCGGGCAGACCCGGCGGCGACCAACCCGGTGCAATCCAGGGTGCGCCACAGGGCGCTCTCGGTCATTACGTGCAGTTGCAGCCCACGGGCGACACTGAAATCATGCGTCATCGAACGCCGGATATCGGTTACCAGCCAACCCGCTTCGACAAGAACTGGACGCCCGCAGACGAAAGTTCGGTCGACACGGCGCTACGCCATGCCGTGGAGAAAACCACGATCAAGCGCACCTTCCACCTGCCGCGCGGCGTGCGCATCGAATGTGCGGTGAAGCCGTTGCTGCCGATCGCGTTGTTTGGTTGCCGCAATCCCGACCCGCCTGCCGTACCCGTTGCCGAAAAAGTGTACGAGCCGATGCACCTTGCGCCCGCCGATCCGCTGGTAACACCATCAACGGTGGCCACTGATCCGGCGGCTTCAGCGTCGACGCCGACGCCGATGATCAAGGTCGACAATGGCGCCGAATGCGCCGTTGCGCGTCTTTCTGGAGGGCCGCCGCCGCCGGGCTGTGCTACCGACGCGCAGACTGTACAAGCGGTCCACGTGCCCGCGTCGTCGGCTAGTTCGTGGGTGCCGGCGAGTGATCAGTTTCATTGAGCGGTGTTGTTCGCCTTGCGGACATGAAGGACAGGGCGGTCGACCAACTTCCGCGCTCGCTTCCTTCCCCCGCGCGCGTCGCGTGGGAGAAAAGGAACCCAGAGAGGTGAATTCAAGGCTGAAGTGCAACACCGGGCCAACGGAAGGGGCGCCGGTGCGCTAGCCAGCGCAGCTTCACCGCCAAGTGGAACTGCACCTGGACTCCACCTGCCTGAGCCTCCAACGTCAGCTATCGGGCTACCCGACTCTGGATGTGACCGGCTGCGGTTGGCCGGTTAACGACGTTGGCCGACAGATGGCCGTTGTCGGCCCTCAGCTGACGTTCGGCCATGTCCGTTTTGGAGCGGTCCATCGCTGGAGTCAATGATCGAGGCCAAGGAGGCCGATCGCGACAAGCGGCACTGTTCTGTCTGCATCACCCTTCTCGGCTGGACACGCGAAATCACGGCCGGCGTTACGACGAATCCCTGCAGTGGATTTCGGTCGCCGCCCGGCTCCCCGAGAATGATCGTTCTCCAATTCCGCGGTACCCCGTTTCCCATGCGCTTCCTCACCTACGCCGGCCCCGAGCCGGGCCGGCTGCGCGCCGCCTTCGACAAAGTGCGCTCGTCGATCGAGCGTGACGACCTGCGTAGCGCGGATATCAAGAAACTGCAGGCGGCGCCGTACTACCGCGCCAAGCTCGACGGCGCCAGCCGGCTGCTGCTTACCTTCATGCGCCACCGCGACGAAACCGTCTGCCTGGCGCTGGAGATCATCGCCCAGCACGCTTACGACCATTCGCGCTTCCTGCGTGGCGCACGCATCGACCCCGCGCGCATCGGCGAGGCAACGGTGGACGCGATCAGCGAGGACGCCGCGCCGGTGCGCTACCTGCACCCGGGACGCAGTGAGTTTCACCTGCTCGACAAGCCGATCTCGTTCGACGACGCCCAGGATGAGGTGTACCGGCTGGCGGCGCCGCTGGTGCTGGTCGGTTCGGCCGGTTCGGGCAAGACCGCTTTGACCCTGGAGAAGCTGCGCCACGCTGAGGGCCGCGTGCTGTACGTCACCCAGTCACCGTGGCTGGCGCGCAGCGCACGTGACCTGTACTTCGCCAACGGCTACGAGAACCCTGCGCAGGAGCCGCTGTTCCTGTCGTGGCGCGAGTTCCTGGAAACCATGCAGGTGCCGTCCGGGCGCGAGGTCGGCGTCGCGGAATTCCGTAACTGGTTCGAGCGCCATCGCCAGCACTACCGCTACACCGACGCGCATCAGTGCTTCGAGGAATTCCGCGGGGTGATCGGCAGCCAGCCCGAAGGCGCGCTGACGCACGAGGCCTACCTCGCGCTCGGGCCGCGGCAGTCGATCTTCGCCAGCGAGCAGCGCGGCGCGATCCACGAATTGTTCGACAAGTACTGCGCCTGGCTGGCCGACAGCGGGCTGTACGACAGCAACCTGATCGCCCACGCTTGGGCTGCGCTGGCGGTGCCGCGCCACGACTTCGTGGTGATCGACGAGGTGCAAGACTTCACCAACGCCCAGCTCGCGCTGGTGCTGCGCACGCTGCGAAAGCCCGGCCACTTCCTGCTGTGCGGCGACTCCAACCAAATCGTGCACCCGAACTTTTTCGCCTGGTCGGCGGTGAAAAGCCTGTTCTGGCGCGATCCGGCGCTGGCCGAGCGGCAGCAGTTGTCGGTACTCGGGGTCAACTACCGCAACGCGCGCGCGGTTACGCGGGTGGCCAACGACCTGTTGAAGATCAAGCACACGCGCTTCGGCTCGATTGACCGCGAGAGCAACCATCTGGTCGAAGCGGCGTCCACGCTTGACGGCGAGGTGAGGCTGCTGGCCGACACCGACGCGGTCCGCCGCGACATCGACACGCGTACGCGCGGCTCCACACAGTACGCGGTGCTGGTGCTGCGCGACGAGGACAAGCCGGCTGCACGAGCGAGCTTCCGCACACCTCTGGTGTTTTCGGTGCACGAGGCCAAGGGCCTGGAATACCCGAACA
>JBDTKM010000248.1:0-5137 GCA_039935315.1 Rhodanobacter sp.
TGCTCGACTTCGGCGCCGAACACGTGGTGCTGGCCACCGGCTGTCATTGGCGGCGTGACGGGTACGGCCGCAGCAACGGCTTTCCTATTGCCTGTTTCACCGATAACCCGCGCGTGTTCACTCCGGACGATCTGATGGACGGCCATCTGCCCGAGGGCCGAGTGGTGGTGCTCGATGACGATGGCTTCTACTACGCCAGCGTCGCCGCCGAGGCGCTGCGTTTGCGTGGTTGCGAGGTCACTTACGTCAGCACCGACGACAGCATCGCGCCGTGGAGCCAGCACACGCTCGACTACCGACATATCCGCAAGCGCATGGCTGAACTGGGCATCGAGCCGCTGGTATCGCACAACATCGCGGCGTGGCAGGGCGGCGCGCTGCGGGTGGAGAACGTCTGGGACCACCAGGTACGCGAGCTGCCCTGCGACGCCATCGTTACCGTCACCGCGCGCCTGCCCGACGACGCGCTGTATCAACAGCTGCTTCTGCGCGAGGTCGAATGGTCAGACGCCGGCATTGGCTCAGTGCACTGCATCGGTGACGCCGAAGCACCTGGGCTGATCGCGCATGCGGTGTATGCGGGGCATCGCTATGCGCGCGAGCTGGAGGAGCCGGTCTCAGGCGGGGTACCGTTCAAGCGGCATTTTCATGTCGGGTGAGGCTGCGGTTTGCGCTGTGAACTGCCCGCCGATGGACGTGATGAAAAGTCTCTCTCCCTTCGGGAGAGGGATGGGGGAGAGGGTTCGGGCGGAGCGTAATTTGGCGGCACTCAGTACCGCACAGCACTGCAGTTCCACGCTTTGCCCGTCCCCTCATCCGGCGCTTCGCGCCACCTTCTCCCGAGGGGAGAAGGGCCACGCCAGCCGAGGTTCGACGCTGATCAGGCGCCCCGACGGTGTCGACGAAGCCTCTTCCGGCGCGCGCAGACCTTGTCGAAGCGCGC
Organism: Rhodanobacter sp.; assembly: GCA_039935315.1. GTDB lineage: Bacteria > Pseudomonadota > Gammaproteobacteria > Xanthomonadales > Rhodanobacteraceae > Rhodanobacter. The sequence goes on from JBDTKM010000248.1 coordinate 944, forward strand.
GTGCGAGGTTGCGCCTCGATTACAGCGCCTGTCTGAACTGATCTGGCGTGACGCCAGCCTGCTTCAGAATTCCCGACAGCGTGCCGACCTTGAGCTCATGGTGAAGAGGCACGACACAACCAGTGGGGCCGCGCCGAAGGACGACATGGCTGCCCTTCTGACGCGCGACCACGAAACCGAGTTTTTCCAACGCACGTACAGCCTCCGCACCCGAGACATGTGGAAGGCTAGGCGGCACGAACCGAGACTTCGAATGTAGTCATGAGCGGCTTGCCGAAGAATGCCGTGGGAAACTCTTCAAGGTACAACTCCGTAGCTTCCTTGAGTTGCGCGAGGGCCTCTTCGATGGAATCACCCTGCGTGGTGGTACCTGTTTCCGGATTGAGGGCGACAAAGCCGCCTTCTTCGGCGGGAGTCAGAACGGCGGTGAGTTGCATGGAAGTACTCCGTATCGAACGGTTTGATTCTACAGCACGTCCTGATCGGAGGCCTGCGCGGAAGTTCCGAACGGAGTTTCCAGCCAGTCCGCGAAACAGAGGTCCAAGGCAGCGGTCTTCAGAAGATGCGGTCAGTGTTCGAGGTTTCCCCACGAAACACTCCTTATCGATGAAAGCCTTGCGTCGTCGCGTGTTGCTGCTCGTCTGTATCCGCTCGCGGCGATGTATTGGCGATGCCAAGGCACCCGGGCTGCTCGCGCATGCGGTGTATGCGGGGCATCGCTATGCGCGTGAGCTGGAAGAGCCGGTATCGGGCGAGGCGCCGTTCAAGCTGCATTTTCACGTTGGGTGAATCTGGTTTGCGTTGTGATCTGCACGCTCACCAACGTCGGGAAATAGCCCCTCTCCCCTCGGGAGAGGGGTGGGGGAGAGGGTGCGGGCGGAGCGCAATTCAGCAACACTCGGTGCTGCAGTTCCACGCTTCGCACGCACCCTCATCTGGCGCTTCGCGCCACCTTCCCCCGGCGGGGGAAGGACTTTTCAAAGCCGAGGTTCAAAGCCAACCAGGTGTCTCGATGATGCCGGCGAAGCCTCTTCAGGCGCGCCCGTAGACGTCGTCAAAGCGCACGATGTCGTCTTCGCCCAGATAGCTGCCGGACTGCACTTCGATCAGCTCCAGCGGCAGCTTGCCCGGGTTGCGCAGGCGGTGCTTGCTGCCCAGCGGAATATAGGTGCTCTGGTTCTCGCTGAGCAGAAACACCTTGTCGTCGCAGGTGACCTCGGCGGTGCCGGAAACCACGATCCAGTGTTCCGCGCGATGGTGGTGTTTCTGCAGGCTCAGTGATGCGCCGGGCTTGACCTCGATGCGCTTGACCTGAAAACGCTCGCCCGCCTCCAGCGAGTCGTAGTTGCCCCACGGCCGGTACACCACGCGGTGCAACGCGTGCTCGCTGCGGCCGGCGGCCTTGAGTTGCTCGACGATTTTCTTGACGTCCTGCGCGGCGTCGCGGTGCGCCACCAGCGTGGCGTCCGGGGTCGTCACCACGATCAGGTCATCCACGCCGACGGTGGCCAGCAGGTGGCGCGGGTGCGAACGCAACAGCGAGTTGCGCGTATCCACCGGCATCGTGTCACCGTCGCACAGGTTGCCCTGCGCATCTTTCTCGCCGGTGAGCCACAACGCCGACCATGAGCCGATGTCGCTCCATCCGCAGCTGACCGGGATCACGGCGGCGCGCTGGGTCCTTTCCATCACCGCGTAGTCGATCGAGTTCTCCGGCACGCGTGCAAAGGCCTCGCGGTCGATACGCACGAAATCCAGGTCGACGCTGGCTTTCGCATAAGCCTCGCGCACGGCGGCCAGCATCTCGGGGGCATGCGTGGCGAGTTCTTCCAGATAACGCGAGGCCTTGAACAGGAACATGCCCGAGTTCCAGTCGTAGCCACCGTCGGCCAGGTACGATTCGGCGGTGGTCGCGTCGGGCTTCTCGACAAACTGGCCGACCCGAAAGCCATGATCGTCGATCGCCTCGGTGCGCCGGATGTAGCCAAAGCCGGTGTCCGGACGATCCGGACGGATGCCGAACGTGACCAGCCAGTCCTGCGCGGCCAGCGGCACCGCCCGCGTCACGGCGTCGACAAACGCCGTGGTGTCGTTGATCAGATGGTCGGCGGGCAGCACCAGCAACAGTGCTTCGGGATCGCGCTGCATGGCCTGCAGCGCACCCAACGCGATTGCCGGTGCGGTGTTGCGCGCCAGTGGTTCGAGCACGATGCTGGCGCCTTCGATGCCCGCTTCCAGCAACTGGTCGGCGGCGAGAAAACGGTGGTCCTCGCTAGCCACCACAATTGGTGCGGCAACATCCGGCAACTGCCGGGTGCGCGCGATCGCCTGCTGGAAAAGCGTGCCCTTGCCGGCCAACGCCAGGAACTGCTTGGGCAGGTTCTTGCGCGACACCGGCCAAAGCCGGGTGCCGCTGCCGCCACTGAGGATGAGAGGGATCAACATGTTATTCCACGCGTAGTCATGGGAAGGGTCCACAAGATTGTGGACCAAACGCACCGTTTGTGTCTCCCGGCTAGTGTCGGGCCTCAGCTATTATTAAGATGGACACAACAGCTCAGGCTCGACGCTGAAGTTGTGGAAAACCCTCTGTCGGACCAGTTCGCCACCAACCATGGGAAAAGTGATCTACCAGATCGCTACCATCGACGCGCAGCACATGCGGAGGGGTTCAACTACCCTCTGAAATCGACCAATTTTCGCTGAGACACGTTTTCGACAACTACGTGGGTCGAGTTTGCTTCGGCGAATCCCGAGTTCCGGCTGTCAACAGCCGAACGATGGGTCATCCCGGACAGGAGCATCACTCGATAGCAGACTCCTGCGTAGCGAGGTGTCAGGCCAGGCCGCCAATCACTTCGCCCAGTCCTTCGCGCCAATCGGGCAGCGGAAAACCGAATTGCTGCTGAAATCCGCCATTGTCCAGCAATGACCAAGCCGGGCGTTGCGCCGGTGTCGGGTAGTCGGTTGTCGAGATCGGCAACACTCGCGGAGCTCGCGCGAGCAGTCCGCGATCGACTGCTTGCGTGAAGATCGCGCTGGCAAAGTCGTACCAGGTCGTGGCGCCGCTGGCGACCAGGTGATGTGTGCCGACGAGTTGCTTGCGTTGCGCGGAGCTGGCATCTTGCCAGTGATCAAGCGCGGCCAGGCTGGCCGAGACGATCAGGCCGGTGTCGGTGGGCGCGCCATGCTGGTCAGCCACTACGCGCAATTCATCGCGCTCCGCGCCGAGTCGCAGCATAGTGCGCAGGAAGTTGTTGCCATGCGCGGCGTACACCCAAGCCGTGCGGAAAATCAGATGGTCGGCACCGCTGTCCCGCAAGGCTTGTTCGCCGGCCAATTTGCTGCGGCCGTAGGCGCTCAGTGGCGCGGTCGGCGCATTCACGGCATAGGGCAGCGACTGGTGGCCGTCGAAGACGTAGTCGGTGGAGTAGTGGACTATCAGCGCGCCATGCGCCGCGGCCCAGTGTCCGATCACTCCGACTGCTTTGCCGTTGACACGGGTAGCCAGCGCTTCTTCCTGCTCGGCGCGGTCGACTGCGGTATAGGCAGCGGCGTTGACGATGACGTCCGGCCGGACCCGGTCGAGCAGGGCGGGAAGCAACTCGGGGTGCGACAGGTCGGCGCTCTCGCCTTGTCCACCGAGGCTCAACACGCCATCGCGAGTGGCAGCGACCAGCTCGCCGCGCCCGGACAACCCGCCATGCTCGACAAACGTGCGACCCAGTTGACCGTTGGCACCGAGCAGCAGGGTTCTCACGGCACGTAGACCGGCAGCCGCTCCGGGCGCACGTCCTCGAGCAGCGGCGTGTTGCTGTCCTTATCCGACAGCAGTGGATCGCGGACCGGCCAATCGATGCCCAGCGCCGCATCGTTCCAGCGGATGCCGGCATCCGCCTTCGGGTCATACAGCGCGGTGCACTGATAGGTGAAGGTAGCGAACTCGGACACCACGCAGAAGCCGTGGGCGAAGCCTTCCGGTATCCAGAAATGGCGGTGGTTGGCGGCGGTCAGCATCACGCCCACCGATTGCCCGAAGGTGGGCGAACCGTGCCGGATATCCACGGCTACATCGTAAACCTCGCCCTCCACTACGTTGACCAGCTTGCGCTGTGGATTTGGCCATTGGTAATGCAGCCCGCGCAAGACGCCTCTGGCCGAACGTGACACATTCGATTGGACAAAACGATCAAG
>JBDTKM010000249.1:0-17578 GCA_039935315.1 Rhodanobacter sp.
CCAGCGGCGGGATTTCCCACTCCCGCTTCCTGCTCGACCGTTACGCCACCGCAGCGACTTACGTCGTGCTGACCCTGGTGATTGCTGTGCCCACCTTGTGGTTCGGCGTACGCAGCACGCTGGATCGCGACATCATCCACCTCGCGCCACTGGATGCAACACCGGTAGCCCAGCGCGAGATGTCAAAAGTGAGTCCCGTCGCGGCAGCTATTGAAAATCGCGCCATTCAGCCGCTGGCGCCGGCGCCGTCATTGGCTGCACCCATCGACGCCGGCGCGGAGCAACCGTTGCTGGCGTCGATGGCGCCGTTTCCCAGCATGTCCACTGATGGCAACAATCTGGTGGCTGCGAAGCAGTCGGCCGTTGCGCTCGACACCGGACACGGCGCGCATCATCTGGAGCTGACGCTCATCGCACCCAGTTGGGTCGAGGTCACTCAGACTGACGGCACACGGCTGGAGTACGGTCTGTTGCCGGCCGGCAGTCACAAGATCTACAGCAGCGACCAGCCGCTGGAGGTAAGGATCGGCAACGCCAGTGGCGCGCAGGTGGAAATTGATGGCCAGCCGGTCGGCTTGAGTGATTTCCGCCACGCCAACGTGGCACATTTCCGCATGCAAACGCAGGATGGCAAGGCCTCCGCCGCCAACCTTTGATCGACGCAGCGGCCGCTGCGTGCCGTCCAATTCGGTTATGCTTGCGCCCTTGCTCGCCGGCAGCCAGGCGAGTCTGATCCATCCACTATTTTTTGTTTACGCGCTGGACCGCGCCACTTCAAGTGGGCGGCCTACTGAACGGTGATTGTATGGCATTTGAAGAGTACGACGACTACGAACAGAGCGAACTGGTACAGAAGTGGTTGCGCGAGAATGGCATGTCGATCGTCGTCGGCGTTGTCATCGGGTTGGTTGGCATCTTCGGGTGGCAGCAGTGGCGCAATCATCAAGCACGCAACGAAAGCGTGGCGTCGCAACTGTATGAACAGGCCAAGGTGGCTCAGCTCACAGGCAAGCCGGATCTCGCGAAGCAGCTGACCGCGCAGTTGCAAAAGGATGACGCCAAATCGCCGTATGCCTTGTTTGCGGTCAGCGATCTGGCCAGGCAGCAGGTACAAGACAAGCAACTGGACAAGGCCGCGGCATCGCTGCAGTGGGCGGAAAGTCACGCCGCGGAGCCGCCGCTGAAAGCTTTGACCCTGGTGCGAATCGCCCGCCTGGACTTGGTTCGCAACCAGCCGAAAGCCGCATTGGTGACGCTGGATCGCATGCCTGCCGGCAGCTTTCAGTCGATAGCGCAGGAACTCCGTGGCGATGCGCTGGTCAAGGTGGGACGCCTGGACGACGCCCGCAAGGCATACCAGGCGGCCATATCGGCACTGAGCGAGGATGCACCGCAACGCGGGGCCTTGCAGATGAAACTTGATGATCTGGCCGTGGCCGGGAAGCAGGGCGCATGAAAAGATTTTTGTTGATTACGCTGGCTTCGCTGGTCGCCCTTACCGGTTGCCATTCGTTCAAGAAGGAAAACGTCCAGCCGCCGACACCGCTGGCCAAGAACTTCACGCCGACCGTCCAGGTGACTCGCCTGTGGCACACCCGGGTCGGCGACGGCACCGGCGGAAGCGGCGTGCGGTTGCGCCCGACCGTGGTCGACGGCGTGCTTTATGCCGACAGCACCGATGGCAAATTGGCAGCAATTGACGCCAGTAGCGGCAAAACGCTGTGGTCAAAGAGTTCGCGTACGCACGGCTGGTTCGGCTGGGGCGACAAAAAACGCAAGGACGCCGAATATGCCGGCGGTCCGGTAGTCAGCGGCGACCTGCTCGCCGTCGGTACGCTGGAGGGTCACGTCTACGCCGTCAACGCCAAGGACGGCAGCCCGCGCTGGGAAGCCGAGCTGGATACGCAGGTGCTGACTTCGCCGCTGATTGTCGGCGACGACGTGGTGGTGCGCGGCAGCAACGGTCGGGTGTATTCGTTGGATGCGGCTACCGGCAAGCGCCGCTGGGTGTACGACCAAGGCAGCGTGCCCCTGCTCAGCGTGCGCGGCAATGGCCCGCTGCTGGCCGCCAATGGCGTGGTGTTCTTCGGCAGCGACGATGGCCTGCTGGTCGCGCTGCGCCTGGACAACGGCAGCAAGCTGTGGGAGCAGCGCCTGTCCAGCGGTGAAGGTCGTACCGAGATTGATCGTCTGGGTGATGCCGATGGCGGCATCCTGCTTGACGGCAGCACGCTGTATGCGGCGGCCTATCATGGCAACCTGGTTGCCGTGGATGGCCCCAGTGGTCGGCCGATGTGGACGCACCCGTTCTCCACGTTTACTTCGCTGGCGGTCAAGGACAACAGTATTTTCGGGGTCGATGACCAGTCGCGGGTGTGGGCCTTCGACAAGTCTGGCGGTGCCGACGCGTGGAAGAACGCATCGCTCCAGTACCGTTGGCTCACCGGGCCGGCCGTGCAGGGCAATTACCTGGTGGTCGGTGATGCGGAAGGCTGGGTGCATTGGTTGCAGACTGGTGACGGCGCACTCGCCGCGCGCGAGCGGTTGTCGAAGAAGGCGATCCGTGCACAGCCGCTGGTGGTAGGCAATACCGTCTATATCGAGGACGTGAAGGGCCATATTGGCGCCTATCGCTTGTCCTCTCCCTGATCGCCGGAACGAACCTATCATGCTGCCCGTCGTCGCACTGGTCGGTCGCCCGAATGTCGGCAAGTCGACCCTGTTCAACGTGCTCACGCGCAGCCGCAATGCCCTGGTCGCCGACATGCCTGGGGTCACCCGTGACCGCCACTACGGCGCCTGCCACATGGGTGAACGTGCGTTTCTGGTGATCGATACGGGTGGTTTGTCCGGCGTCGAAGGCGCCATGGACGTGCTCACCGCCAAGCAGGTACGGCTGGCGATCGAAGAGGCACAGGTGCTGGTCTTCGTGCTCGACGCCCGCGACGGTCTGTTGCCGCAGGATCATGTGATCCTGAACGAGCTGCGTCGCAGCGGCAAGCCGATCATCGCGGCCGTCAACAAGACCGACGGCCTGGACGAACAGACTGCGCTGGCCGAGTTTGCCGCGTTCGGCATGGCCAACGTGCTGCCGCTTTCTGCCGCGCACGGCCGCGGTACCGACGAACTGATTGATGCGGTGCTGCCGTTGCTGCCTCCCGATGAGGAGTCCACCGATGACGCGGAGAGCGAGGATGGCAGCATCCGCGTGGCCATTGTCGGACGGCCCAACGCGGGCAAGTCGACCCTGATCAATCGCCTGCTGGGCGAGGAACGGCTGATTGTCTCCGATGTCGCCGGCACCACGCGCGACCCGATTCGGGTCCCGCTGGAACGCGACGGCAAGCGCTACACCTTGATCGACACGGCCGGCATCCGGCGCAAGGCGCGGGTCGAGGAGGCGCTTGAGAAGTTCAGCGTGATCAAGACGCTGCAGTCGATCGCCGCCGCCCAGGTGGTGGTAATGATGATCGATGCCCGCGAGAACCTGTCCGACCAGGACCTCACCCTGATCGGCTACGCCATCGACGAGGGCAGGGCGCTGGTGATTGCGCTCAACAAGTGGGACGGGCTGGATGCGTATCAGCGCGAGCAGTGCCTGAGTGCGCTGGATCGCCGATTGGCTTTCGTCGAGTGGGCCAGGCGAGTGCACATTTCCGCGCTGCATGGTTCGGGCCTGCGCGAGTTGATGAGTGCCGTGGTGCGTGCGCATGGCTCGGCGACCCGGGTGCTGGTTTCCTCTGACCTCACCAAAACGCTGGAAAAGGCCTACGAGGGTTATCAGCCGCCGTTGGTCAACGGCCACGCACCGAAGCTGCGCTTCGCGCATCCGGGCGGCACCAACCCGCCGACCATTGTCGTCCACGGCACCCGCACCAAGCACATTGCACCGGCCTACCAGCGCTACCTGGAGAATTTCTTCCGCAAGCGCTACAAGCTGGAAGGCACGCCAATCCGCATTGCTTTCCGGGAGAGTGAGAATCCTTACGCGGGGCGCAAGAAAGTGCTGACCAAGGAAGAGCAGCACAAGGCGCGCCGGCGGCTCAGCGAGCTGATCAAGCGGACGCGTTGATCTCCCTCACGCCGTCACTCACGCAAGGTCGCGCGCAAGCAGCCCGTACACTGCGGCGTCATGGGCGCTGTTGCGCATCCAAATCCGGTTGCGCGCGATCGCCTCGAACGCCGCGCCGGTCTTTTCGGCTACGGTGCGGCTCGCCCGGTTGTGCGGCAAGACGACGATCTCGATCCGCAGCAGTCCCAGCTGTTCGAAGCCGAAGCGGGCAACCGCTCGCGCCGCTGCCGCGCCCACGCCTCGCCGCTGGCGCGACTGGCGCACCCAGTACCCCAGATTGGCGCGGCGATGCAGTGGATCAACTTGACTGAGTCCGGCGCTGCCCAGCAGTTGCCCTGAATCGACGTCGAACAGCGCAAACGCGAAATGCTTGCCGACCAGCCAGCCAGCGCGGCAGCTCGCGATCCACTCCACCGCGTCGTCATGGCCGTAGCCGGTGTGACACCACGGCAGCCAGCGTCCCACGCTGTCCACGGATTCGTGCACGGCTTCGAGCAGTTGCCCGATGTCGGCTTCCTGCCACGGCCGCAATCGCAGCCGTGCATCAGGCAGTTCGATGGAGATATCCCGGGTCTCGTAGGTGAGCATGACCGCCTGCCGTTTGTGCGTGTGTCATCCAGCCCCGATAATGCACGACTTAACAGCCAGGCATCAGCATGAGCGCACGCATACTCGATGGTAAACGCATTGCACAGGACCTGCTGGAACAGCTGAGCTTGCGGGTCGCCGCCAGGATTGCCAGCGGGCTTCGCGTGCCCGGGCTGGCGGTGGTACTGGTAGGCAGTGATGCGGCGTCGGCCGTATATGTCCGCAACAAGCGCAAAGCCTGCCACCAGGTCGGCTTCCGCTCGTTCGAGCACGACCTTCCTGCCACGACCTCGCAGAGCGAGCTGTTCGCGCTGATCGATCGGCTGAATGCCGATCCGGACGTGCACGGCATCCTGGTGCAATCGCCACTGCCCGGGCACATCGACGAAGAGGCGCTGGTCGACCGCATCGACCCGGACAAGGACGTGGACGGTTTTCAGGCAATCAATGTGGGGCGGCTGGCGCTGCGCCGGTTTGGTCTGCGTCCGTGCACTCCACGCGGCGTGATGACCCTGCTCGGGCACACCGACCGTCCGGTCCGCGGGCAGCATGCGGTGGTCGTGGGCGTATCCAACCACGTCGGCCGCCCGCTGGTACTGGAACTGATGATTGCCGGTTGTACCACCACCTCCTGTCATCGCTTCACGCGCAGTCTCGAAGACTTCGTGCGCCAGGCCGACATCCTGATCGTCGCGGTCGGCAAGCCGGGCCTGATCAAGGGCGACTGGATCAAGCCGGGCGCGGTGGTGATCGACGTCGGCATCAATCGGCTGGACGACGGGCGATTAGTGGGAGATGTGGAATTCGCACCGGCCGCCGAACGCGCCAGCTGGATCACTCCCGTCCCCGGCGGTGTGGGGCCGATGACGGTCGCTACGCTGATGGAAAACACGCTGGAGGCCGCCGAAACGCAAGCGAACCGGGGTGCGGCGCAGTTCGGACTCGCTTAGCAAGGAGCATTGCGGCGCGAACGCTGCGAGTGCGGATCCTCCCTGCGCAGAGGAATGCTGTTGCCGACGCTAGCTTGAACGATGCTCGTCGTGCGAGTCGAGCGAGCAAGGCGTGGATGAGTTCTGGCCAACCGCAGCGTGATCGGTCTGGATGGTCGTGTGCGCGATGGCGAAGCGGTCGTGCAGCATGGTTTCCAGTTTGCGGCGCACTTCGTGGCAGTCGATCTGGAGGTCGACGGACACGTGCGCCGACAGCGCTGACAGGCCCGAAGTCACTTCCCACACGTGCAGGTCGTCCACGCAAGTAACGGCAGGTATCGCGCGCATCGCGTCGGCGATCGTTGCCGGTTCCAGTCCGCGCGGCGCGGCTTCGAGAAAGATCCGGCCCGAGTCGCGCACCAGGCCCACGCCGGCCCTGAGCATCAGCCCCGCCACCAGCAGCGTGGCTATCGCATCGAACCGATTCCATCCCGTCCACCAGATCAGACCGCCAGCCATCGCGGTGGCGATGAAGGCATAAAGATCGGTGAGGATGTGCTGATAGCTGCCTTTGACATTGAGGCTCTGGCGGTTCGCCTTGCTCATCGCCCATACCGCCAGCAGGTTCACGCCGATCCCGATTAGTGCCACCACGGTGACCAGGAGTCCGTGGACCACCAGCGGATGGATCAACCGCCGGATGGCCTCGATGACAAACCACACCGACAGCAGCAACAAGGTGAGGCCATTGGCCTGTGCACTGAGGATTTCGACGCGTTTGAGTCCGAACGTGTAGCTGCCGCGGGCGGGCCGGCTGGCCAGCCGCATCGCTACCAGCGACAGCCCGATCGAGCCCACATCCGTCAGCATATGGCCGGCGTCGGAAATGAGTGCCAGCGACCTGGCCATGATGCCGACCACGATCTCGACCGCCATGAAACCGAGCAGCAGCAGCAGGGCAACGGTCAGATAACGCCGGTCGGCATCGCGTGCCACGCCGTGCGCGTGGGCGTGGTCGTTGCGGTGGCCGTGATCATGACTGTGCGCCGGATCGTGGACGTGGGTTGGATGCGCGTGCACGGAACCTCCTGAGATGGGAATACATTACACGGTGACTGCCGTGCTATGTCATTACATCCCGATCACGGATAAGTGAGCCGCCGAGTGCGAGCCGTCCGGTGTTCGCGTGTCGCTATCGAGATCTTCGTTGTTGCGTCGATCAGCCGGCTTGTCGAGCTTCTCCGTTCAGCGCGATCGCTGGCGAGTACCGTGACGGGAACGTATAATTCCCTCTTTGCAGCGGGACATTTCGCATGCGCATCCTCGCCGAGGCCCTGACTTACGACGACGTCTACCTTGTTCCGGGCCACTCCATCGTGCTGCCGCGTGACGTGGATACCTCGGCACGCTTTACCCGCGGATTGCGTCTGAACATCCCGCTGGTGTCCGCTGCCATGGACACGGTGACCGAAGCCCGCCTCGCCATCGCCATGGCGCAGAAGGGCGGCATCGGCATCATCCACAAGAACATGACTGCCGAACAGCAGGCCGCGGAAGTGCGACTGGTCAAGAAGTTCGAGGCCGGCGTGATCCGCAGCCCGATCACGGTCGGGCCGGATACCTCGATCAGTGAAGTGCTGCGGCTGACCCATGCGCACAACATTTCAGGTGTGCCGGTGGTCGAAGGCAACCGGTTGGTCGGCATCGTCACCAGCCGCGACCTGCGTTTCGAGCGCAAACACGACGACCCGGTCCGCAACATCATGACGCGCCAGGACAAACTGGTGACGGTGAAAGAAGACACCAGCCAGGACGACGTGATGTTGTTGCTGCACAAGCATCGCATCGAGAAGGTGCTGGTGGTCAATGACGAGTTCCAGCTGCGCGGGCTGATTACCGTCAAGGATATCCAGAAGGCACGTGACAACCCGCATGCGGCCAAGGATCGCCACGAAGCGCTGTTGGTCGGTGCAGCGGTGGGCGTGGGCGGGGACACGGAGCAGCGCATCGCCGCGCTGGTTGACGCCGGCGTCGACGTGCTGGTGGTGGACACCGCCCATGGTCACTCGCAGGGCGTGATCGATCGCGTGGCCTGGGTCAAGAAACACTTTTCTCAGGTACAAGTGGTCGCCGGCAACATTGTCACCGGCGAAGCGGCACGGGCGTTGCTCGACGCCGGCGCGGACGCAGTCAAGGTCGGCGTGGGGCCGGGTTCGATCTGCACCACGCGTGTGGTTGCCGGCGTCGGCGTGCCGCAGATCACCGCGATCGACATGGTCGCCACCGCGCTCAAGGACGAGATTCCACTGATTGCCGATGGCGGTGTTCGCTATTCGGGCGACCTTCCCAAGGCACTGGCCGCCGGCGCCTCCACGATCATGCTCGGTTCGATGTTTGCGGGCACCGAGGAGTCGCCCGGGGAAGTGGAACTGTTCCAGGGGCGTTCGTACAAGAGCTACCGCGGCATGGGCTCGATCGGGGCGATGCAGCTTGGCTCGAAGGATCGCTATTTCCAGGATGACGCCGACGCCGACAAGTTGGTGCCCGAGGGCATCGAAGGCCGCGTTCCGTACCGTGGCCCCGTGCACAACATCATCCATCAGTTGATCGGTGGTCTGCGCGCGTCCATGGGGTATCTGGGCGCGGCGACCATCGAAGACGTGCGCCACAACGCGCAGTTCGTGAAGGTGACATCCGCCGGCATCACCGAGGCGCACCCGCACGATATCCAGATCACCAAGGAAGCGCCGAATTACCGGCTGAATGCCTGAGTGAAGCGGGGAACGGGGAAGCTTCAGGTCCTGGCAAGCGCGGTATCGGCGCTCCGGCTTGGACGATAGGCAGCACGTGTACCGTGCACCACGTGCTCCCTGTTCCGCGTTGCCTGTTCCCCGCGTTCTCCGCTCTCCGCTCCGAGTCCCCATGACCAGCCTGCACAACGACAAGATCCTGATCCTCGACTTCGGCGCGCAGTACACGCAGCTGATCGCGCGTCGTATCCGCGAACTCGGGGTGTATTGCGAAATCTGGGCGTGGGATCACGAGCCCACCGAGATCATCGCCTTCGGCGCGAAGGGGATCATCCTGTCCGGTGGCCCCGAATCCACCACCTTGTCCAACGCGCCCGCAGCGCCGCAGCAAGTGTTCGATGCGGGCGTGCCGATCCTCGGGATCTGCTACGGCATGCAAACACTGGCCGCACAGCTCGGCGGCGCCACCGAGGCCGCCGAGGCACGCGAATTTGGGCATGCCTGCGTCGACATCGTCGCGCCCAGCCGTCTGTTTGACGGGCTCAGCGATCACCCTGAGGCGCAGCGGCTTGACGTCTGGATGAGTCACGGCGATCACGTGACGGCGGCGCCACCCGGTTTCGTGGTCACCGGCACGACCGAGCGCATCCCGGTCGCGGTGATGGAAAACGCGGACAAGCGCTGGTACGGCGTGCAGTTCCACCCGGAGGTTACCCACACCAAGCAGGGCGGGGCGCTGCTCAAGCGCTTCATTACCGAGATCTGCGACTGCGCCACGTTGTGGACTGCCGCCAATATCATCGACGACCAGATCGCCCGCGTACGCGAACAGGTCGGTGACGACGACGTCTTGTTGGGGCTCTCCGGCGGCGTCGATTCCTCCGTGGTCGCTGCCTTGCTGCACAAGGCTATTGGCGACCGGCTCACCTGCGTGTTCGTCGACACCGGTCTGCTGCGCTGGCAGGAAGGGGACCAGGTGATGGCCACCATGGCGCAGCACATGGGAGTCAAGGTGATCCGCGTCGATGCCGCCGACCGTTATTTCAGCGCGCTCGAGGGTGTCGCCGATCCGGAAGCCAAGCGCAAGATCATCGGCGGGTTGTTCGTGGAGATCTTCGATGAGGAATCCGAGAAACTGATTGGCGGCCGGGGCAGGGTGAAGTGGTTGGCCCAAGGCACGATCTATCCCGACGTGATCGAGTCGGCCGGCAGCAAGACCGGCAAGGCTCACGTGATCAAGAGCCATCACAACGTCGGTGGCCTGCCTGCGCACATGAAGCTGAAGCTGATCGAGCCGCTGCGTGAGCTGTTCAAGGACGAGGTGCGTCGAATCGGCGTCGAGCTCGGCTTGCCGCGCGCAATGGTCTACCGCCATCCGTTCCCGGGACCGGGCCTTGGCGTGCGCATCCTCGGTGAAGTGAAACGCGAATATGCCGAGCTGCTGGCGCGGGCCGATGCGATCTTCATCGACGAGTTGCGCAAGGCCGATCTGTACGACCGGACCAGCCAGGCGTTCGCCGTGTTCCTGCCGGTGAAGTCCGTCGGCGTCGTGGGCGATGCGCGAGCCTACGAATGGGTGATTGCGCTGCGCGCCGTGGAGACCATCGACTTCATGACCGCCCAGTGGGCACACTTGCCCTACGATTTTCTTGGCAAAGTTTCCAACAGAATTATCAATGAAATACGCAACATATCTCGTGTTGTATATGACATCAGCGGCAAACCACCCGCGACAATCGAGTGGGAATAACTGAATCAACCACTTGCGGACACTGCCTGCGCGGCGGCGGCTCGTTTCTTTCTCACGAGTTTGTTGTAGTTATTTGAAATGAAGGAAGATATCCAGCAAAGTTCCAGTAAATCCTCGGATGCCGATGCGCGCTACATGCAACAGGCGCTGCGACTGGCGACCCACGCGGGTGAGGTCGAGGGCGAGGTTCCGGTGGGGGCGGTGGTAGTGATCAATGGCGAAGTCGTTGGCGTCGGCTGGAATCGCAACATCGCCTTGCATGATCCTACCGCCCACGCCGAAATCATGGCCATGCGCGCGGCGGGCGCGAAATTGGCCAATCATCGACTGTCCGGTGCCACGCTGTACGTCACCCTGGAACCCTGCTCGATGTGCGCGATGGCGATGATTCATGCTCGCCTTGGACGCGTTGTCTACGGCGCTGCAGATCTGAAAACGGGCGCCGCCGGCAGCGTATTCGACACGCTTGTCGACCTGCGTCACAACCACCGCATCGAGGTTGGCCGAGGACTGCTGGCCGACGAGTCTGCCTGTTTGCTGCGGGATTTCTTCCGAGCAAGACGTTGAGATGTGCTGTCAGGTGACTTCGACGACGCCAAACGCTCGCTTCACAAATCACAGAACCAAAGCGTGAAATCGATGATCGGTCGCTTACTCAACCTCAAGACCGTGCCCGCAGCAGATAGGTCGCAGGTTGCCGAATAGGATGTCCCCGCGCGCGTACCTGCGCCCGGCAGGTCAGCTAGCCAAGTAAATTCTCGGACGTCCAGACGTCCATCTGGTGAGAACTGGCTCCATCCGCCAGCAGATGCCTCGGGGCTGGCCTTCCGCGTAGCAGGTCCGTCTGGCGTACACGTGAGCCCCTCGCGTTCAGGCTCCGGCCGTCCCCCGCCCGTAAACGTCAGGCTCCCTCGACCGCAGCTGCCTGCACCTGGGAGCCGGGCCGTTCTGCAGAACCCAATCCCGGGATGCGAAGCGGAAACCATGGCGCACCCATGATGAAGCGTCATACCAGTTTCGTGCTCGCGCCCACGACGGGCCACCTCGTCTCAGGCAGGATTCACCCGTTGCCTCTTGCAGCTATTGCACGCTCTTCATTTCCGTGCGTGGAATCGAGCCTTCACCGCACCGCTATTGGTGAACTTCATATACGCTGTTGAAGGAGAACCACTCATCGACTAGCGTGGACCCTATGGATCGCAGCAAGAAAGGCATCGATTACCAATTCGTGGCCCGTCCGGTGGGTGTACTGATGGACGACTACCCGCCCGGATTTTTCGACCCAGCGCATAGCCATGAGCGTGCACAGCTCGTCTACGCTACGACCGGGGTCACCATCCTGAGTACCAGTGATGCGAGCTACGTCGCGCCGCCACAGCGCGCAATATGGGTTCCGGCAGGTGTACGACACGAGGTGCGGTGCCGTGGGCGAGTGCAAATCCACACCCTGTACATTGACATCGATGCGGCACCCAACCTGCCCACGGTCTGCCAGGTAGTCGAGGTCTCCAATCTCCTTCGCGAATTGATTCTTGAAGCCGGCAACCTGCCCGTCGAGTACCAACTCGAAGGTCGCGAAGAACGCATCATGGCATTGATCCTCGACGAGATACGCCGCGCACCCCGGATTCCCCTGTGCGTGCCCATGCCAACCAACAAGGGACTCACGCGCATCTGCAAGGCTATCCTCGCCGACTCCGCCCAGAACGAAGCATTGGACGACTGGGCCAAAGCGGCGGCGATGGGCCGACGGACGTTCACCCGGACGTTCCGGCGCGAGACCGGCATGAGCTTCGCTACCTGGCGGCAGAACGTGCGCCTCATGGACGCACTTTCGCGTCTTGCGACCGGGCACTCGGTCACCTCAACGGCACTCAACGTTGGTTACAACAGTCCCAGCGCGTTTACTGCGATGTTCAGGCGCGTCTTTGGCGTGCCGCCGACGCATTACCTTGTCGAAACCAGCGTAGTCCTACCGCCGGAACCGGCGCCAATGCGCCCGCTTCAGTAGCTCATCCGCCACAAGCGCCCCCTGATTCGCGCAATTGGCCCGACGGCGACAGCAAGAGACCCTGCGGCGAAGGCTGCCACACGTCTCTGGATCAAGAGTTACACATAGGTCCATACGCCTATTCTGGCGCGGAGTTCCGCATGCGGACGATGCTGCGCACCATCCACAAATATCTCGGCTCGACGTTCGCCCCGCTTTCGATTCTGCGGGCGGCAACTGACATGCGCTGGCACGGCGCGGCGAATCCCACGATGCGTTGCGGCGCGGCTTTGCACCGGTCCGTGCGCCTGCGCCACATGGCACTATTTCCACATGTGTTGGTGCCCACGGCGACAGCATGCGGCTCGATTGGACTGCCTTCAGGCGACCCTCCAGCAAACGCCTATACGATGCCATGCACCCGCTCCGTACCGATCGCCTCACCCGCCAGGCCGGGCGAGGCGCCGTAGAAATCTCGCAAGCAAGACTTATCAGGCGGTCGTCCTCGTGTCGTGTCTTTACTGGATACGGTACGCAAGGCGACAGCCCACCTTTTCAACTCAGGTAGGAGGCAACACAATGAGCAGCACAAAATTCATCCCACGCAATGACGCCGAAGTCACTGAATTGATCACGCGTCATCCCCTGGCATGGATCGTTTCACGTGACAATCCCAACAACGCAACACCGTTACCGCTGCGTCCGGAGCGAGTGGAGAACGATCGGCTCGTGACCCTGATCGGACACTACGCACGATCCAACCCACAGGTCGCAGCTTTGCAGAGTGCGCCGCGTGCCTCGCTCCTGTTCATGGGCCCCAACGGCTACGTTACGCCGGCATGGATGACCGATCGCACGCAGGCGCCGACCTGGAACTACGCCTGCGTCAATTTTGACGTTCGTATCGAATTCCTGGACAACCAGCAGGATCTCGACCGCATCGTCCGCGACCTGGTTGACGCGATGGAAAGTGGTCGTCCGAACCGTTGGTCTGTCGAAGAGATGCATGCGCGCTACGCATTGTTGCTGCAGCGGATCATCCCCTTTCGCGCGCACGTTCTCGCTATCAATGCCAAGTTCAAACTCGGGCAAGACGAACGCGATGACACCTATCCAGAGATCATTGACGGACTCTCTGCAGCGGGCAACAACGCGCTCATCGAATTGATGAGCAACGCCAACCCAGGCCGTACGAAGCCGGACAAGCCAGCATGAATGCCTCGGGCATGTTCGCGCGCAAACCGCTCGAACAGGTGCTCGCGGAGACCCAAACCAGTGGGTTGCGCAGAGTCCTGACGCCGACGAGTCTGGTCTTGCTCGGCATCGGCTGTATCGTGGGTGCCGGAATCTACGTGATGATCGGCCCGGCCGCCGCATACTACGCGGGGCCGGGCGTCATGCTTTCCTTTCTGCTCGCTGGCGCTGCTTGCGCGCTCACCGGGTTGTGTTACGCGGAATTGGCCGCCGCTATTCCGGCCGCTGGCTCATCGTATACCTACTGTTATACCGCCATGGGCGAGGTCTACGCATGGATCCTCGGCTGGCTGCTCATGCTCGAATACGGTTTGGCAGGTTCCGCCCTCGCCGTCGGGTTCTCCGGCTACCTCAACAGCCTGCTCATCAGCTTCGACATCCATCTCCCAGCCGCGATATCCACTTCGCTGCTGCACGCCGTCACCGTGAACGGACACACGATATTCAGTATGGCTCACGGGCTTAACCTCGTTGCCGCACTAGCGCTGGTTCCCGTGGCGGTCGTGCTGGTGATCGGCGTGTCCAGATCTGCGCTCGTCAACGCGATCCTGGTCGTGATCAAGCTTTCTGTCCTTGCCGCATTTGTCGTGATTGGTGTGGGCGCGATCGATACCAGCAATTGGGTCCCGTTGATACCACCAAACGAAGGTGGTTTTACGTATGGCTGGGAGGGCGTAATGCGCGGCTCCTCGATCCTGTTTTTCGCCTATCTTGGTTTTGAAACAGTCTCTACCGCCGCAGCCGAAACAAAAGACCCTCAGCGCGCGATGCCCATCGGGATTCTGGGTGCACTGGCGGCAAGCACAACGATCTACATCATTGTCGCTGCCGTACTGACCGGTATTGTCCCGTTTCGCGAACTGGGAGTCGCCGACCCACTCGCGGTTGCGGTAGATCGCATCGGTTGGCCAGGTTTCGCATTATTGATAAAAATTGGCGCACTGACCGGGCTGGCTTCCGTCTTGCTCGTGAATGGCTTTGGCCATTCGCGCATCTGCTTCGCGATGGCCCGGGACGGTCTTCTGCCAAGTGTCTTCGGGCGTTTGCATCCGCGTTTCCGTACGCCGTGGATCGGCTGCATCCTGGTCTGCCTGATCTCAGCCATTCTCGCGTCGTTGTTTCCCATCTCCGTACTTGGTGACTTGGTAAGCATTGGCACAGCGCTCGCCTTTATTGTCGTAAGTTTGAGTCTGATGTGGCTACGCACGGTATACCCGGACCTGCCTCGTCCATTCCGGGTGCCGTTTGGTGGTTTCACGCTGGGCAAAGTCTGGATTGGCTATGTTCCTGCTGCCGCCATCATCATGTGTCTAGTGATGGTGATGCCGGTTTCAATCGACATAGTTGCGCAGGCACAGCGTGGCGAAATCATTCCCGCCGCCTTCCTTGGAGGCTACGGATTGCTTGGCGCAGCGATTTACATCGGTTACGGTCTGCGCCACGCGAAGAGGAGCGCCACATAGGACCTTGCTTGCTCACACCGCACTGCGCGTCGGCGATAGCACGGGGAACGCTCCATGGAGCGGCGTTTGGCAACCATTGGAAGGCGTTTCGATTTCTGTGCAAAGCCGGTACAGCCGACACTTGGAAACTACCCGTCGCTCGGTGTCTTCTTTCCACGACGCACAACAGGTTTGGCATGCAAGCACGCGAAATCTGAGAACGTCGCCATTGCAGGCTGGCGGCAGCGCGTGAGATTGCACGAGAGGTTTCACAAAACAGTGTTGTCAACGGCCGGCCGTGGAACCCGCGTATGCAAGTGGCGTGGCGGCCCACCACCCTCTGTCCCGAGCAGAACCCCGCAAGCCATCCATCTGGAGCCGTCATGTCGACCGCGATATCAAAAGTTCCCACGCCCTGCAACGAACCAGTGAGAAGCTACGTACCGGGCTCGCCAGAGCGCGCATCCCTGAAAGCAAAACTCGCGCAGATGGCCGCCGCGAAAATCGAGATTCCTCTGGTGATTGATGGAAGGGAGATCTGCGCTGGCGCGCTCAAACAAGCCGTTATGCCGCACCGCCATGCACACGTGTTGGCAGATTTCCACCAAGGTGGCGAACCCGAGGTGCAGCTGGCGATCCGCGCCGCGCTGCGTGCTCGCAAAGACTGGGCCGCGCTACCTTGGGAAGCACGCGCGTCGGTATTTCTCAAAGCGGCAGAGCTGCTGCAAGGCCCATACCGCGACATCATCAACGCCGCCACCATGCTTGGCCAGAGCAAGACCTGTCATCAGGCTGAAATCGACGGAGCGTGTGAACTGATCGACTTCCTGCGCTTTAATGTCTCGTTCTACGAACGGCTGCTGCGCGAGCAGCCACAAAGCTCACCTGGCATGTGGAATCGACTCGAGCATCGCCCGCTCGAGGGTTTCGTGTTTGCGGTGTCGCCGTTCAACTTCACCTCGATCGCAGGCAACCTGCCGACCGCACCGGCGCTTTGTGGCAATACGGTGCTCTGGAAGCCCGCCAGCACGGCGGTCTACAGCGCGTATTTCTTGATGAAACTGTTCAAGGAAGCCGGCCTTCCCGACGGCGTGATCAACCTGGTCACTGGCGATGGCGCCACAATCGGTGACCCGGTGTTGGCAGACAAACACCTCGCAGGCATCCACTTCACCGGCTCGACCAAAGTCTTTCAGCGGATGTGGCGTACCGTTGGCGACAACATAGGCAACTATGCAAGTTACCCACGTCTGGTCGGCGAAACCGGCGGCAAGGACTTCATCGTCGCCCACCCGAGCGCGGACCCGATGGCACTGACGACAGCTATCGTGCGCGGTGCATTCGAATATCAGGGCCAGAAATGTTCTGCGGCGAGCCGTGTATTCGTGCCAAGCAACTTGTGGCCGAAAGTCAAGGAAGATCTGGTCGCACAAGTGACAAGTATCAAGATGGGTGACGTCGCCGAGTTCTCGAACTTCATGGGCGCCGTGATCGACGAGGCAAGTTTCAGGACGCAGAGATCAGCAATCGACGAGGCCAAAGCCTCCAACGACGCAAAAATCCTGGTCGGTGGTCAGTATGACCACGCCGAAGGCTGGTTTGTACGTCCGACCGTGATCGTCACTGCCAACCCAGCCTATCGAACACTGTGCGACGAACTGTTCGGGCCCGTGTTGACGGTATACGTATACGACGAAAACAAGTGGCTGGAGACTCTCGACATCATTGATCGTAGCAGTCCGTATGCACTGACCGGCGCCGTCTTTGCGCAAGACCGCTACGCGATCAAGCAAGCACTCGACCTGCTCTGCAACGCCGCCGGCAATTTCTATATCAACGACAAACCGACAGGGGCGGTGATCGGCCAGCAGCCGTTCGGCGGCGCCCGTGCTTCCGGGACCAACGACAAGGCCGGTTCAATTCTCAATCTTGTCCGCTGGATCAGTCCGCGCAGCATCAAGGAAACGTTTGTGCCGGCAACGGAGTACAGATACCCGTCAATGGGCGCCGAGCAGCATTGAGCATTCCGAACGAGCGCATCTCTCGCGTGCGATTCAGTTCACGTGAGGAGAGCGACACGGCGAAGACAACACGTACGAACGATGGGAGCCAGGTACGGACAATGACGGTGCAGTTCGGGATGCCAAAAGTGAAGGTCAACGGCTAGCTCCGGCATGGTGCGCGCCTGGCCGGCGAGCTGCCGCGCCGCCATCTCAATGGCGCGGCGCTACCGGTGCAGCTCAATGTCGTTCACGCGCAGATGCTACTTGCGCGCCGCGGCGCACAGATCCGGCCGGGTAGTCCCACTACACGCAAAGAGGCAACCCAAAGGCTTGATCACAAGCATGGAATCGGCAACAGGGCCAAGCAAGCGACGTCACGCTATCACTGCTGTGCATCAGTCCTTTTTGGCGACCGAGGCCCCCTTCAAATCCGCGTGTCTAGGAAGCTTTCTGCTCCACAATGGCAACATGCGCCGCAGCGTACTGTCGCGCAGTACGAAATGGTGAATCAGTGCCATGGCAGCGTGAGCGCTTGCCAGATACATGAGGACGTTTCCAAGCGTTCCGTGGATATCTTCAAGCTGGTGTGAAAACACCTTGTCCGTCACCGATACATGTGGCAGCGAGATTCCGAGTACATTCCACTCGTCAGGCGACCACAAGCGGTTGGCCACACCGAGCAGTGGCGTGACAAGCAGCAAGACGTACGACACGTACTGCACCAGGTGGGCCAATCGATCCTGCCACGCGGGCGGCGGCGGCACGATTGGCGGGCGCACACCGCGCCAGTGCGCAATCCC